>CAYXFZ010000034.1:0-23885 GCA_964464385.1 uncultured Planctomycetales bacterium | reverse complement strand
ATGGCTCCTTCCCGCATGGCCGTGGCGGTTGGTTCGGGCACACCGTGTTTCCCCCTCTGCAATCGGCCTTCGGTTCCTTCGGCGTTTCGGTGTTGCTTATGCTTCTGGGTGCCGTGGCCTCCTTGTTCGCCACGGAATGGGCCTTCGTTCCGTTGATCCGGGGGTTGCTCCGGGGTGGACCTCGAACTCCGGTGCAACGGGATTTGCCCTTGGCCGGAGAACCGCGCGCCTTGGCCATGGAAACAGCCGACAATCGCGTGCGGGCTTCACGCGGTCTCCGCCACCTCTGGAATGCGATCATCGGGGCCTCCCAACCCTATGTTCCGGAAGGAGAACAATCGCCTTCGGCGACAACCTCCCCGACCCGGATTCCAACGACCATTGATGGTCGCCCGCAACGCCAAGCAGTAGAGCCCATTTCCCCGTCCGAGCGTCGCACCAAGCTTGTCCCTCGCGAAGATTCCGAAGCAACCAAAAAGCCCGATTTGCAACCTGTCGTTGCCCCGGAGGTTGTTCCAGATGTTGTTCCCGAAGTCACTCCTGCAGACACAACCCAGGAATCTTTACCCGGGATTTCGGATGGTCCCGAACTGACGCAACGACCGGCCGCTCCCGAGCCGGTGGCGACTCCCCGCAAACCTCGCGCCCGTCCGCGGCTGGACTCTTTGCCCCCATCTTCCATCCTGGCCGTGGCAAAGTCGGTGAACCGGGGCCAAATGCAGACCGAAATTGATTCCTTGGGCCAACGTTTGCAGGGTTGCTTCGATGCATTTGGCTTGGATGCGCAAGTGGTTGGCGCCGAACGTGGCCCAACGTTGACCTTGTTCGAGGTGCGCTTGGCGGCTGGCGTTTCGGTCAAAAAATTGAAGAACCAGCGCGACGATTTGGCCGTGCAACTGGGGAGTCACGGCGTTCGCATCGTTTATCCCCTGCCGGGTCGCACAACGGTTGGCATCGAGGTCCCCAATCTCAAACGCGAATCGGTCTATCTGAAGGACGTCCTGGACGACGCCAAGAAAATTGTCCAAAACGCCCGCTTGCCCATGATCATTGGCCGCGACACCCTCGGCAAACCGGTGGTCGAGGACTTGACCGTCATGCCTCACATGTTGGTTGCCGGCACGACCGGATCCGGCAAGTCCGTCTGCTTGAACAGCATTTTGACTTCCATGTTGCTCAATCTTGGGCCGGACCGCTTGCGCCTCGTCCTTGTGGATCCAAAGCAGGTGGAGTTGCAACTCTACCGCGATATTCCGCACTTGGCCTGTCCGGTCGTCACCGACATGAAACGTGCGCCCTTCGTTTTGGATTGGTCGGTTCGGTCCATGGACGATCGCCTCCATTTGTTCAAGCTGGCAGGGGTTCGCGACATTCATGCGTACAACAGCCTTGGCCGAAGAGAGATTCAAAATCGCTTGCAGGAAAATTGGGACGAAGATGAAACGCCCGATTCCTTACCTTTCCTGGTCCTGGTGATTGACGAATTGGCCGATTTGATGATGGTGTCTGCCAAAGAGGTCGAGATTGCCATCAGCCGTCTTGCTGCCAAGGCCCGAGCTGCCGGTATTCATTTGTTGGTGGCCACCCAACGCCCCTCCACGGATGTGGTGACCGGCCTCATCAAGATGAATCTGCCCGTCCGCATTGCTTTCAAGGTCACTTCGGCTGTCGACAGTCGGGTTATTTTGGACGACTCCGGCGCTGACTTGCTCCTGGGCAACGGAGACTTTCTCTATCGCCCCCCCGGGGCGGCAGGTATGTCCCGTGGCCAAGGGGCCTTCGTTGGCGAGAAGGAAGTGCGGGCCATTTGTGATCACCTGCGCAAACACGGCCAGCCGGAGTTCATCGAAGACCTCGTCCAAGAAAAGGGAGTTGCTGGCACCGGCGAAGTGGATGATCCGCTTTACGAAGATGCCGTTCGCATCATTTTGCAAAGTGGCCGAGGCTCCGCCTCCCTCCTGCAACGCGCCCTTTCCATCGGCTACACCCGCGCCAGTCGTTTGATTGACATCATGAGTGAACAGGGAGTGCTGGGCCCCTTCATTGGTTCGAAGGCCCGAGAAGTCCAGCTGACTGTGGAAGAGTGGGAAGACCAACTCTCTGCCAAGGCCTGATTCCGGTTCTCCCGTGGCCTACGGCCCAGCCCGTTAGAATCTCGCCTCATGAGAGATGACATTCGCGTCGCTTTGGTGCACTTGGGGTGCGCCCGAAACCTGATTGATTCCGAGAAAATTCTCGGACGATTGGGAAATGCCGGTTATGTGTTGACCGGGTCCGTCGAGGACGCCGATGTGGCCGTTTTGAACACCTGTTCCTTCATTGGCCCTGCCCGAGAGGAATCCGAAACTGCCATTGCCGAGCTACTTGAGCGCAAGGATCGGGGTGATTTGCGTGGCGTGGTGGTGGCCGGTTGTCTGCCGGAAAAATTTCGCACTGAGGTGGAAACGAACTTTCCCGGAGTGGATGCATTCTTGGGCCTGTCCGATTACAGCGACATTGCTCGCGTGGTGGAAACCGTGCTCAAGGGCGGTAAAGTGCGCCCCAACGCGGGAGGCAGGCCCGTGACCGCCACCCAGGACGAGTCCCTCCGCCTTTTGCAGACTCCGCGATCCTACGCCTACTGGCGGCCGAGCCATGGCTGCGACCACGACTGCGCCTTCTGCATCATCCCGGCGATTCGCGGTCCTCAGCGCAGTAAATCGATCGAACAAGCGATGGCCGAAGTCGCTGGTTTGGCGGCTCAGGGCGTAAGAGAAGTGGTCTTGGTTGCCGAGGATTCCACCGGTTATGGTCGCGATTTGGGAACTGGAGGTCCTCGTCTCCCGGATTTGGTCGAGGCCCTCGCTGGTTTGAAAGATTTGCGTTGGTTGCGCGTGATGTACGCCTATCCAAACGCTTTCCCCTGGGGCCTGACCGAGGTCATGCGCGTTCAACCCAAGGTGCTCCCTTACTTGGACATTCCCATTCAGCATGCGGCCTCCTCTGTCCTGAAACGCATGCGCCGAGGCGGAACTACCCAGAGCGTTCGCGGCATTTTGGACCGCTTGCGGGAGGAAGTCCCTGGCATCACCCTGCGTACGACTGTGTTGGTTGGGCATCCCGGCGAGGGCCGCGCCGAGTTCGAAGAGCTTCTTCGTTTTTTAGGCGAGGTTCGTTTTGAGCGCTTGGGTGCATTCGCCTTTTCTCCAGAGGCCGAGACTTTGGCAGGCAAGGATGAGGATCGATGCCCGGAAGCTGAGGCTCAAGAGCGCTTGGCCGAGATCATGGAGTTGCAGGCATCCATTCATGCCGATCATCAGCGGTCTCGGGTCGGCGAAACCGTCGAAGTCTTGGTGGACGATCGTCATGGTGCGCGAGCCGTGGGCCGTACCCAGGCCGATGCCCCCGAAGTGGATTCCGTGGTCTATGTTGCCGACTCCACCAACGAGTTGCGCACCGGAGATTTGGTGCAAGTGCGAGTCAACGAGGCGCAGGGCTACGATCTCTTTGCCGAACTTGTCGAAGAAACCGCGTCCGCATGAACTCCAGTCAGATCCCCAATCTCCTGACCTTTAGTCGCCTGATTTTGGCCATCATCGGCTTTTGTTGGCTCGGTCGTTTGGTTGAAAGCGGTGGCGAGCCCGAGGCTGTTCGCGCCGCTGCCCTGCCCGCGTTTTGGTTCCTTTTGGTCGCGGTTGCCACCGATTTTTTGGATGGACGAATTGCTCGCCGCTACGGTTGGGTGTCGGCCATTGGCCGCGTTGCTGATCCGGTTGTGGATAAAGTTTTGATATTGGGCATCATGGTTTATTTGGTGGCTTGTCCTTTTCTTGCCCTTCCCGGAGATCTGCATCCCATCATGCCCATTTGGTTGGTGGTGCTGGTCTTGACCCGCGAGTTTTTGGTCACCGCACTGCGGGGGTTGGTCGAAAGTCGTGGCCTGGAGTTCCCCGCGGATCCCGTCGGCAAGTGGAAGATGACCTTGCATAGCATCTATGTCCTGGTCTTGATTGGGATACCTGCCGGCGTTCCCGACCTGATTTTCTTGCCTTTCCTACAACACCTCCGGGATCCTTACCCCACGGCCTTTCTGTTTGGTGTGGTGGTTGTCCTGACCGTTTGGTCCGGATTGCACTATTGCCTTCGGGGAGCCCGCCTTCTCCGCGAAAGTTCTTGAAACCTCCGGAAGAAATCAAAGATTTCCTGGCCTGGCTGGATCGCCAGGAAGACGAGACCAAGCTGGAGGCTTACGGTTTGCTTCATTCTTGGTTGGCCACGCAATCGATTGCCCCCTCCGCATCGAGTGACGATTTTCCCGGCAAGTTTGGCATGGTCGGAGAATCCTTACCCATGCAGGAGGTTTACCAAGTGCTGGATCGGATCGTCCGCACGGATGTCCCGGTCTTGGTTTTGGGCGAATCGGGCACGGGCAAGGAGTTGGTGGCCAAAGCACTGCACTCGCACGGTTCTCGGCGGAAAAAGAAATTTGTCCCAGTCAATTGTGCGGCCATCCCGCCCCAGCTCTTGGAGGCCGAGTTGTTCGGTCATTTGCGGGGTTCGTTCACGGGTGCCCACAAGGATCGAATCGGCTGTGCGGAAGAGGCCGACGGCGGCACACTCTTTCTGGATGAAATTGGCGATATGCCGCCGGAACTTCAGGCCAAACTCCTGCGCTTCTTGCAGGACGGAGAAATCCGGCCGGTGGGAAGCAATGAAGTTCGCCTTGTCCAAGTCCGAGTCGTGGCCGCCACCAACCAGGATCTGCCGTCCTTGATTGCCTCCGGTGGCTTTCGCGAGGACCTCTATTATCGCTTGTCTGTGATTTCCTTGCGCTTGCCTCCCCTACGCGAACGAGCCGGTGACATTCCGCTTTTGGCGCGGTTTTTGTTGACCCGTAATGCGGCCGAGAATTTGCCGACTGCGACCTTGAGCACGGAGGCTATCACCGCTCTGAATGACCGCGAGTGGCCGGGCAACATCCGCGAACTTCACAACGCCTTGACTCGCGCGGCCACCTTTTGCCAGGATGGCCAAATTGTGTCGGCAGATTTAAGTGGGTGAAAGAATGCGGATCAAATCGGGAGCCCACCAGGCCAAGGTAGCCAAGATGCCGGTGGCTAGAATTAAATCCAGTGTGATCCATCGCCCTTGGCGCTTTCGTGCCTTTTGAAGGCCTTGAATTTCCTCGAGAGAGAGAAATTTACCGTGCCAAGGAAAGCGTCCGTCCTCTTTCTCTTGGAGCGCTTGTTGCCGCAGTTGATCCAGCGAAATTTCCAGCTGGTGCGCTTGGTAGCGTTCCATCAGTGCATGTTTGCGGTCGCGTTCGTCCATGATTATGAAAGCAAAACAGCGAGGGAACGCAAAAGCCACTGCACAGCAAGAACAGCGATCAGCCCACAAAGACAGCCCAACAACAATTGCAGGAGAATGCTGAGGCTGCGGCCAGCCAAGGATTGGCTGCTGGGCTGAGGATCGGGGGAGAGGTCGCCGGCGGCAACGGATTCCATTTGCAGGATGGTGAAGGCGGCCTCTTGGGCCTCGTCATTCATTTGCAGGCGAAGGTGCTCTGGAATTTCAGCAAAGAGTGGGTCGGAGGCAAGGATTACCACGGAGCTTGCTCCTGCCAAGTGGAGGTGCGGCCCAAAGCGGCTGCAACAAAGAGACCCATGAGAAGACCAAGGAGGGCCCCTGCCGCCAAATTGAGGGTCAGATCCGGCCAGTCCGGGGTCAAGGAAGCCGAAGCGACCTCGACCTGTTCGATGAATCCAGGATCATGCTCGGCCTCCAACGCGGCTTCATTCGCCCGCATGATGAGGTCATCCAGCGAAACCTGAATGCGGCCGAGGGTGCGGTCGTGTTCGGCGAGTTTGGCAACGACATCCGGAAGTCCATCCCATTCCGCCTTGGCCTCAGCGAGGGCAATTTGCCGCTGCTCCACTTCAGCGGAAAGTCTTTCCCGTTCCAATTCCAGGTCGGTCAATTGCTTGAGCCAAGAATCCCGCAGGGCATCTTGTTGGAAGGTGGCGCTCGCTTCGACGGAAGCTTCTTCGGCATTCAATTGTTGGCGCAATCCTTCCACCCGTACCACTTGTTTGTCAAACTCGGGCCAGCCTTGGCGGGCCTCCAATTTCAAAGTGGCGAGTTCAGCTTCGGCGGCGGCCAAGCGTAGGCGAAAATCATCCAGCCTAGGGTTTGGCGTGCGCACGAATGAGGCTTGGCGAAATTCTTCCGGACGATCCCCCAATTTTGTGCGCAGATGAAGAACGCGTTCATCCACCGAGGCGTCTAAGGCAAGTGCATTGTCCAGGGCGGCCTGGGAAGTGGATACACGGGATGCGATGGCAAGATATTCACTGTCCATTCCCGTCGTCGCTCGGCCGGCAAGGAAATCCAGTCGTTCGGTTTCGGCCAACTTCAGTTCTTCCCGTTTACTGGCAACGGAATTTTCCAAGAGGCCAGCCGCCCGAGAGGCTTCGTTGCGAGAGGAATCCCGCAAACGATCTCGAATGCGGCGAACATAAGCATTGGCAATCTCGGCGGCAGTCGAAGGGGCGGTGTCCCAAACCGTGACCACAACCATGTTGAATTTGTCCACCTGAATGTCCACGCGCCGCTCGAAATCCTCCGAGGTGTGGTCGGCAAACTGGGCGGCGATTTGCAGGCGAAATTCCGAGGAGCGTAAAATTCCAAGGAGGGAATCTTGAGTTTCGGTAATGCCGGTGGGAAGTCGCGGACCGCTTGGAATATTGACGGCTTCGCCACTGAGGGAGAAGCCGGAGTTGATCTCGGGCAGGAAAAACCGAGCCTGGGATCGGTACATCGGTTCCATGATGCCGGAAAACCACCAGGCAGCGCCGACGGAAGCCGCCGTGATCAACACGACCACGTGGAAGCGCCCGTAAATGGATTGCAGGAGACTGGGTTTGCGGGAGTTCAAGATGCCTCGTCCCCCATTGTGCTGGCAACGGGCCGCGCTTTCCATTCCTGAACCAAGAGTTCGGCCTGGCGGAGCAGTTCCGCGCGGAAGCATTCGGGTCTGAAGCGAAGAGCGGAGGCGCGGATTGCGTCGGCATCTACCGGCATTTGTTCCAGCTCGGCAAGAGCTTGGAGCAAGCTCGCTACCGTTTGCTCGGGAAAATGGAGGCCCGAAACGCCGTGTTCTACGGTTTCCAGGCATCCCCCGGCGCCAAAGGCCACGACCGGCCTGCCCGCTGCCAGGGCCTCCACTGGCGCAATGCCAAAGTCCTCTTCGGCTGGAAATAGAAAGGCACGGCACCCGGCAACCAGAGTGGGCATCTCGGCGTCATCCACGTAGCCGAGGAATTGAACGCTTGTGCCGGCGATTCCCCGCAGAGATTTCAATGCTGGCCCTTGTCCGGCAACCCGGAGCGGGAGTCCGAGCCGGGTGCACGCTTGCACGGCAATTTCCACTCGCTTGTAGGACTCCAAGCGCAGAGCGCAAAGGAAATAGTCTTGGGGTTCGGTCTGCTCGCCAGCTAAGGCAAAGCGGTCAATATCCACAGGCGGATAGAGGACATCCGCTTGACGATTCCAGTGTTGATGGATTTGATCAGCTACCCACTGAGAACAAGCGAGGATGCGATCGGGAGCATCTGCGTGGGCCCGGTCCCAGCGGCCGAGGGAGTTGGCGATTCTTTTTAAAACGGGCCTGGCCCAGAAAGGATAACGAGCCAGGAATGCACCTTGTCTGTGATAAGCGAACATCATTGGCCGATAGACATACGACAAATGGGGCACGCCAGCTGGTGCGCGCAGACTCTTCATGAAGGAGACCGAGGAGCTCACGATGAGATCAGCGGTGGGATCCAATGACAAGCGATTCACCATGCCGGGATACAACGGCAGTGGCCAGCGGTAAAAGCGTGGCGGGACCAAACCCTGCAGACAAGAAGAACGAATGTCCCAATTTGCGTAGGCGGGATTGGATTCGGCCAGCAGGGTATGGATCGGAGCCTCTGGCCAGAGGGCATGCATTTGTTCCAGGGAACGTTCGGCGCCACCATGGCGAATGAAATCGTGGGCGAGGACGACCTTCATGATTGATCTTGGCGCTGAGTGGGCACCAGATTATTGCGACGATTGGCAAGGGCCATGGCCACACCATCCAGTCGGCCGCGCATGGCAGGCAGGAGCATCCATGGCCGTGGCAAATGACGATTGCGGGAAACCAGGAGGCCAAGCGCGCCGCCAATTCCCCAAAGGATTCCAGGACAAGGAAAGTTTCCCACCAGCAAGGCCCAGAAGAGATGGAGGCAGCCGGCTGGCCCCAAGCCCCAGTGCTTGAGAAAAACATAAGTTTCGTGAGCGGCATTGCGGCGGGCGATTTTTGCGGCCCGTCTCGGGCCATCTGAACGCGGCGCTTCAAAGTGATCCACCTCGGCTTCTGGATCAAACAAAAGACGCCAACCTGCGCGAGTCATGCGCAGACAAGCATCCAATTCAAAACGAAAGCCATCGCCACTTAGTCGCGCATCAAAGCCGCCGCAGTCAAGCAGTGCTTGACGCCGGAAACTCATGTTGGCGCCGCGAAAATGATCTACCCGCAAGGTTCGCTCGGTGCGTCGAGTGCTTTGATCCAAGATCAACCCGGGAAAAAAGACCCGGTTGCGGAAGCGGGCCATGCGTGGCCGACCCACGCCTGGGCCGGCGTCAAGTGCTGGGCCAGCCACCCCGCCCACCCTAGGATCAACGTCATAGTGGAAGGCCAGTCTTTGTAGCCAACGCGGGCGGGCGCGGGCATCATCATCCAAAAAACAAACCACATCTTTCGCCGCCGCCGCCAAAAGCGCGCGTTCCGCAGGAATCACGCCAGGTTCACTGACGGAAATTTGCACGACTTTCAATTCCGGATGGGCAGACAAAAAATCGGCGGCAGTGGAAATTCCCTCGGTGTCCTCGGCACGCAAAGAAATCAAAATTTCGTCCGGCTTGCGAGCCTGGACGGCCAAGGATTCCAGGCAGTTTCGAAGGTGCTCTGGTCGCTGCCAAGTGGGCACCAGAACCGAAAACGTGGTCACGACCGGGACTCCGCCAAGGCCTGCTGATACGCCCGAACGTGGGCTTCGGCGCTCTTTTGCCAAGTAAACCCTCTGGCGCGTTGCAGGCCGAGTTGAATCCGCTGTTTCCGCTCTGGGCCATTGCTGGCCGCCTGTTCAATACCGGCAGCGATGGAGCGCGGATCCCAAGCATCCACAATCATGGCCGCGCCCCCGGCGACCTCCGGGAGCGAACAAGCATCGGCAATTACGACGGGCGCGCCACAGGCCATGGCCTCGAGCACGGGAATCCCAAAGCCCTCCAAGACGGAAACGAGAACTGCGCAAGCGCAATTCCCGTAAAGGCGTGGAACATCCTCGTCATCCACGAAACCCGTTCGCAAAACACCTTCGTCGTGACGATGATCAACGATGTTTTTCCACATTTTTTCGAACAACCACCCCTCTTTGCCAGCCAGAACCAAGCGACCCTCCCATCCTCCAGCGCGCATCTCCTGAAAAGCGGCGCATAGGCGTTCGATGTTCTTATTGGGTTGTAGCGTTCCCAAACAGAGGATGAACTTCTCGTCGGCGCGCAATCCATAGCGCTCTTCCAATCGTTTTCGATCCAGCAATGGATCTGCCGGAGGTTTCATTTTACTGAGAACCCCATGGTGAATGACGGCAACTCGTTCCGCTGGAATATGCAACCATTCGACGATGTCCGTCTTGGTGAACTCACTGCCGGTCAAAATGCAATGCGCTCGCTTGGCCGAGGCCGGGACCGTTGCTCGTAATTCCTCGACCCATTTTTTGGGTAGGCCTTTGGGCGCGCGTAGAAAGGCGAGATCATGAATGGTGACGACGCGCGCGGCGTTGTGTGTCCATCGAACACGATCGAAAGGGCTGTGAAGAACATCGTGCGGCCCGGCAACCGTTTCGGCCGGCACCCGAAGCCATTGCAAGAGTTTGGGATGGATGCGGCAAACGGAATGGTCCAATTTTCCCGCTTGCTCCACGACATGCAGGGTGCGTTCGCGGTGGCGGGAAGAAAAATAATTGAACCAAAGCCGAAGAGACCAATCCTTCGGCAAGGCAGCCGGAAGATGGCGAAGAAGTTCAATCCCGTACCGCCAGACTCCGGCCTTAATGGAGTTGTCCAAGGCCAGAGCGGAGGCGTCAACGAGAAGTTTCATCGTGGAAGGAGGAGGGCCGCTTCGTAAGCCTGATGGACTTGATGGGCACACCGTTGCCAAGTGAATGCAGCGGCATGTTCGCGACCAGCGCGGCGGAGATTCTGGCGTTGCGCGGGGTCTCCGTCGATGGACAAAAGAAGTTCGGCAAGCTTTTCGGTATCCGCGGGCTCGAAGGTGAGGGCGGCATTGCCGGAGGCCTCTAAGAGGGCGGGCTCGTGCGAACAGATCACCGCAGTTCCTGCCGCCATGGCCTCCAACACGGGCATGCCAAAGCCCTCGTGCCAGGACGGAAGGACCAAGGCCCGGGCCTCTCCGACCAGAGAGGGCAAGCGATCGGCGGGCACAAATCCCAGGCGTTCGATGCCGTCCGCCTGCATCTCCTTCGGCAAAGAAAAACCATCAGGTAGGCGACCGGCAAGGACCAGTCGGGTGCGCAGACCCTTGTCTCGAGCCAAGGCATAGGACTGCAACAAACCCACGAGGTTCTTTTTGGGCTCATGGGAGCCAAGAAAGAGAAAAAAAGCTCCGCTTTCCTGGGTCGAGGGAATTCCTTCGATTTCTTTTCGGTCCCCGGCGGCAAAAAAGGCCGGCTGAACCCCTGGATGGGCCACGGCGGTTCGCTTTTTGGGCACGCCATAGGTCTCCATAAGGTCTTGGCGAGCCGTTTCGCTGATGCCTATCCAGAGGCAGGCCCGATCCACCAAATTGCGGGCATCTTCTCGCATGCGTTGGGCGGTCCTCGGGCTGAGGAACTGGGGATGATGCTCAAACATCAGGTCATGGCAGGTCACGACCAGCCGGGCACGCGTGGGAAAGGGCCAAACGGGTCCACCGGCATGAACCAAGTCATGCTCTCCCCCCAGCCACTCACTCCGAAATCCCAGTCGCCCCAGGGAGAGCAAATGATCGGGCTTGGCCCAAAAATGCCGCAACCGGGCCCCTTTGTTGCGGCAGAGTTCCATGGTTTTGCGATGGCGGGGGTGCAAGAAGGCGGAGACAAGTGAAAAATGAGTGGGTTCTGGTTTGGTTTCCAGCAAGGCGGGGACCAGTTGTTTCCAATAGGACTCCACCCCACCCCAGTCGTGGTCTCGAGCTAGCTTCCAGCCCTCCAAGAGCACTCTCATGCGGAGGTCTCCTGCGGCTGCGGGACTTTCCTCTCGGCAAGCAAGCGGCGATACCAGTCCTCTTGCTTGTCATAGTGGGCTTGCGGCTCACATTCCCGTAAAACCCAGGCCTGCAAACTCAAGGCGCGCCCTTGCCGCGCGGTAGGGTCAGCGGCCTCAAGGAGAACCCGTTTGAGATCTTCTACGTCTCCAGGCCGGAAGAGCCAGCCCCGCTTGGGGGGAGCGAGGGCCTCGGGCATGGCCCCAGCTGCGGGCGCCACTACAGGCAGACCCAGGGCGCCAGCCTCCAAGGCAACGAGGGAGGCGGTTTCGGGAACTCGGGATGGAATGACGGCCAAGTCAGCCCGTAGGCGAGCCGCGGTCAATTCCTGTGGAGTCAGATGGCCTAAGAAAGAGACCCGACCTTGAATCTTAAGGGCCTTAGACAAGGATTGAAGCTTGTTTTTCTGATCGCCTTCTCCGGCCAGGGACAAGGACCATGCTTTCGGAAGCTGGGCGAGGGCACGCAGGAGGAGGTCTGCCCCCTTGGAGCGAAAAAGGGATCCGGCGAACAAGAGGTGCAAGCCCTCGGCTCTGGTCCCCCCCGGATGCTGGGAATCGGCCTTCGGGATAGGCAGGCGGATCAGGGCGGTTTTTTCCTCGGCCAGCCCCAAATTGCAGGCGATGGACAAACTGTGGCAGAAGAACACGTCTGTGGTCTCCAAGGCCAAGTGAAAACTGTGCTGCACCCTTCTCCGATCCAGAAAACGGCGAGCCAATCCCCAAGGGCCACCTCGATCCCGGCCAGTGGGGTTGGGATCTCGAAGTGCTTGATCGTGCACGGTTTGGAAAATGGGAAGGGACCTTTTTCCTAGGACCCTATAAAGGGTAGGCCGAAATACGGGCCAGTTTTGCAAGTGAACGAGGTCTGGCTGGAAGGAATCCAGGGTTGTTTCTAGGCAATCCGCTAATTCCGGGAAGAAGCCATGAAAGTCCTTGCGACGGCGCCAGATGGACTGTGGCATGGAGTAAGGGAAGCTGTGGTGGCTCCCCGGGAGAGCAGAATCGGCCTGGCCCAAGGAAAATAAGGCCTGGGAATGTCCACGCCGATCCCACTCCCTCAATAGGTTGCCGAGGTAGTGAGTCGCTCCACCGGTTAGGTGAGGAGCGTCGTGAAGGTGGAGGATGCGCACCGGGAGGAAGGCGGGCTCCCCCGTAGTTTCGGCGTTGGGCGGAAAAGCCAGCCAGAAATGCCGAAAAAACCAGAAAAAGAGCATAAGTCTTGTTTTTTTCAACTGTTGCGAATTGCGATTTTGAAAGATAGGGAGGGAAGCGGCCCTGAATTTTTAGCCATTTCCTTCGTAAGATGTTTATTTGAATTAAGTTAAGAGAATTTGGAAAGGTCCTGTGGGAAACTTTGTTTTGGGGAAAACGGCAAGGGAGTGGGCCGATTTCTCCTCCAAGGGGCCCCCGGTTCCTGGATTGGCTCTTTCTCCAGAAAAGGTCTTGCCTCGACGCTTCGCGACGGGACAATGTCCGGCTCGAATTCGGTTGTCTCCCTTGGGGAAGCTGGATTGACTCACAACTCGACCCGTTCTCGTTCGGCTTCTCGAACAGGCGGAACTCTCTCCCGCAGCGAGCGGGTCCAACCCGATCCTCCCGGATCTAAAGGAACGAAACAAAAAACTACCATGACTCTGCGCACTCTGACTCTGGCCCTGACGGCCGTAATTGCCATGGGTACTCAAGGCATTGCCCAGCAGGGCGACAGCCTCGAGCGTGCCCTGGCTGACCTTAACTCTGGTGTTCTTGTCGCCCCTGGTGGCGCCACCGCCAACGGCTCCACTGGTGCCGATTTCTCTGGTGATGCCCGCGTTCGCAACAACGCAATGGGTGCCAATTCTGTTGATGTTCGCGCTCGCTTGAACGCGGCCTTTGACGTCAACGAAGGCGCTTCGGCATTCATCCAGTTCACCTCCAACGAATCTTGGGGCAACGCTGGCGGCACCAACAATGCCGGTGACGTCTCCCAGTCCTGGTTCTCTGCCAACGATCTCTTGGGTGATGGCGGTTCCGCCAAGATTGGTCACAGCTACGTGACCCTTGGTTCCGGCAACATTCTCGGTACCGACGAGTGGGATGATCGCCCCTCTGCTTACACCGGCCTCTGGTACGGCAACAGCTTCGGTGGCTTCGACCTCAGCATTGGCATGTACGATGACTTTGGCATTGGTTCGCTCTGGACTGCCAGCACATCCATTGGCCTTGGCGACAACGGCTTCCTGAATGGTCTGGACATCGACTACATCACTGTAGGCGACGATTCCACTTACACCGTCAGCTCCGGTGGCGACATCTCCATGATCAGCTGGTCTGGTGAGTACGCTTCCAACGACCTTGCTTCTGGTTACTCCGTTGACCTCGGCATTGGCTTGGGCGACATGTCTGGCGGAATGATCTCCGACCTGACCGTCACCTTGACCGACTGTGATGCTGCTGGCTTGGAAATTGATGCGGCCACTCACGGTGCCTTTGGTATCTCCGATACCCTCGGTGGCGTTTACAGTGGTGACATCAGTAGCACTCAGATTTCCGCGAGCCTCTCGCTCATGGAAGGCTGGGACACCAGCCTCACGATTGTCAGCGCTGATGTTGCTGGCGCCGACTACTCCGAGACCGACATCGAAGTTTCCAAGGCTCTGGGTAGCGGCGTTGCCGGTTACCTTGGCTACGGCACCGGCGACAACGCCGGCGTCGATGTCGAGGTCCTGTACCTGCAACTCAGCCTCAGCTTCTGAGCCCGTCTAAGACGAGCTTTCACCGGAGCGGCCCCCGTGGCCGCTCCGGTTTTTTTATGCTCTTCCTTCCAGAGATTCACCATGCCACGATTCATCCAATCCATTCCCCTCGGGGCCTATGACATTGTGGGGGATGTTCATGGTCATGTCGGTTCCCTCGACATGGCTCTAGATCAATTGGGTTATTCGCAGGATGGCGTTCATCCTGCCGGGCGGCGCTTGATTTTCTTGGGTGACTTGGTGGATCGAGGTCCGGACAGCATTCGGGTCGCGGATCGCGTTGCGAAATGGGTCCAGGGAGGTCTTGCCCTTTGTGTCCTGGGCAATCATGAGTTGAACCTCCTCATGGGGCGTGCCCGCCAGGGCAACGAGTGGTGGCATGGCCAGCCCCAGTTTGTGCGAGGTTGCAAGCGCATCCTGCCGCAACGCCAAGCCCAGGGCCAGGACCGCCACCGGCTCTTGGAGTTTTTTCAATCCTTGCCCCTTGCCCTAGAGAACGACGAACTCAAGATCGTCCATGCCTGTTGGCACGCCCCCTCCGTGGACCGTTTGCGGAGGGTTCGGGGCCTCGTGGGACCCTGGTCCGCTACTTTGGATCAGCAACTCATGGCGGAAAACCCTCATGCCAAGAGGACCCAGGAGTGGGAGCTGATCCTGCAGAACGAGCACCCAGTCCGAGTCCTGACCTCGGGCCTGGAAGCGCGCTGGCAGGGTGTCCCGTTTCAGGCGAGTGGGCAACCCCGGCGCCTAGCCCGCGTCCCTTGGTGGGAGGCTTGGCGCGAACCCGAAACGGTGGTATTTGGCCACTATTGGCGCAGCCAGAATTCTCGGAAGTCCCTCACGTCCATTCCCGGGCCCTTTCGTCCTGGCCCCTCCCTGACGACCCCTCTGGGGCCCCGAGGCCATGCTTGGTGCGTGGACTTCTCCAATGGACACCGCGAGGAGGAGCGTCTCCTACGGCCCTGGAGTCGCACTACGGTGGCTGCCCTAGGAGTCCTCCGCTGGCCTGAGCGGGAACTGATCCTCATTTGAGGGGGGTTAGGCCGCAGCGACCTCGACTTCAGGCGCGTCGGCCCAGAGGCGGTCCAGGTCATAGAACTCCCGGGCCTCTTCCGTCAGCAGGTGCACGACCACATTTCCAAAATCCATCAGGAGCCAAGACGAGCTGGAGTCTCCCTCCAAAATGCCCTTGTGGCCACAGAGGGCCTTGGCCTCTTGATTGAGTTCCTCAGCCAGCCCTCGGGTTTGGCGCGAGGACTGGGTCGTCACCAAGACGAAGAAATCGGTGATGAAGATCAGGCTCCCCACATCCAGGACTCGGATCTGATTCCCTTTGAATTCCTCGGCGGCACGCGCCAGCGTGAGGGCAAGTGAGCGCGCATCCAAAGGAGCTTGTTCGGGACGAGGGGACGGGTCGGTCAAGCTCAGGCGTTGATGAAGAAGGGCAGCATCAGGAGGCTGACCACCGACATCAGTTTGAGGAGGATGTTCAGGGAAGGACCGGAAGTGTCCTTGAAGGGATCACCCACGGTGTCACCCACGACAGCGGCCTTGTGCGGGTCGGAGCCCTTGCCACCATGGTGTCCTTTCTCGATGTATTTCTTGGCATTGTCCCAAGCACCACCGGCATTGGCCATGAAGATGGCCATCATCACGCCACAGACCAGCGAGCCAGCCAACAAACCACCGAGCATTTGCACGCTATACAAACCAACCACAATGGGGGCGGTAATCGCGAGCAAGCCAGGAAGAATCATTTCCTTGATCGAGCCTTGCGTGGAGATGGCCACACAAGCGGCATAGTCCGGCTTGGCGGTGCCCTCCAAGATGCCAGGGATCTCGCGAAACTGGCGACGCACTTCGCCGATCATGGCAAAGGCGGCGCGACCCACGGCCTGCATGGTCAAGGCGCCGAACAAGAACGGCAACATGCCGCCGATCAACAGGCCGATGACGACCTGGGGTTCGGTGATGGCAAGATTGACGCCAGCTTTCTGACCAAAGGCAGAAAAGAAAGCCAGGGCTGTCAATGCCGCAGAGCCAATCGCGAATCCTTTGCCAATGGCGGCCGTGGTGTTTCCAACGGCATCCAGTGCGTCAGTGCGATCCCGAACTTCGGGCGGAAGCTCCGCCATTTCGGCCATGCCACCGGCGTTGTCCGCAACCGGACCGTAGGCGTCCACACCAAGTGAAATGCCCAAGGTGGAGAGCATGCCCACAGCAGCCAGCGCGATGCCGTAAACACCACCCATTTCGTAGGCAACGCCAATGGTGACGGCAAGGACCAAGACTGGCAAGGCGGTGGACTTCATGCCCACACCTAAGCCGCCAATGATGTTCGTTGCGGCGCCCGTTTCAGATTGCTCGGCAATGCCTTGGACAGGCTTGCACTCAAAGGCGGTGTAGTACTCGGTGATTTTGCCAATGACAACACCAGAGGCCAAGCCCACCAGGATGGCGTAGAAGAGGTCTATTCCGTTGATGGCCTTGCCATCCAGGCCAACCCCGAAGTTCAATCCAGCTTGGGTGCAGAGGAACCAAGCGAAGCCAACCAAGATGAGGGAGGCAACCATCAAGCCGCGGAAAAGCGCGGAGTGAATTTTGGATTCGTCAGCAGTCTTCACGAAGAAGGTGCCGACGATGGAGGCCAAGATGCCGGCGCCGGCGATAGAGAGCGGCAAGGTGACCAAGCCAAAACCCGCATCGGTGGTCGCCATCACGGCTCCCAAGGTCATGGCGGCGATAATGGAGCCAACGTAAGACTCAAAAAGATCAGCACCCATGCCAGCAACATCACCGACGTTATCGCCAACGTTGTCGGCAATCGTGGCGGGGTTGCGCGGATCGTCTTCGGGAATTCCGGCCTCGACCTTGCCCACCAAGTCAGCGCCAACATCAGCGGCCTTGGTGTAAATGCCACCACCCACGCGCGCGAACAACGCAATCGAAGATGCGCCGAAACTAAAGCCAAGAATGTGTTGCAGCGCAGTTTCGGTTGTGCCGTACAGGTGGGTGAAAGTAGCAATACCCAAGACGCCTAGGCCGACGACCGTGAGGCCCATGACCGTGCCGGAAGAAAAAGCGATGGTCAGGGCAGGGGCCAAACCGGTGCGAGCTGCTTCGGTTGTTCGAACGGCTGCGCGGGTGGCCGTGTGCATGCCTATCCAACCGGCCAAGGCAGAGGCAAAGGCCCCAGCCAAAAAGGCCAGCACCGTGTCCATGCCGCCTCCCAAGGTGTCGCCCAAGAAGTAAAGCCCCACGGCGACACCAGCCACAAAAATGGCCAACACTTTGTATTCGGTTTTGAGGAAGGCCATCGCGCCCTCCTGAATGGCGCTGGCAAGTTCTTGCATGCGGTCGTTGCCGGGCGATGCGGCCATGACCTTGCGATGGAAGAGGAGGGCACTGATCAGTGCCAAGCCGGCACTGATCCAGGGAAGGGTGGGAATCAGTTGATCCATGAGTGGAGTGATTTTTTGGGGGCTGCAACGCCGGGATTCCAACGAATTCAGGAACGATCCTAGCGAGAAAGGCCGAGCATTCTACTCGCTCGGAGGGGCCTTGGAATCTTGATGTTCCGCTCTCTGACGCAGGAGATCTTCCAATTTTTGGCGTCGCCGACGCTTGGAGTACCAAAGAGTGCCCGCCAAAACGAGGCCAGCCGCGATTGCCAAGGGAATTTCAAAGCCACGGATGAGTGCCATTGCCTGATCCAGATTTTCGGCGAACAAACTGCCAATCCAGATTGAGATGGGGACGGTAAGGATGGCGCCAATGGTGTCTAAGAGGACAAATTTCCAGTAGCGCATGCCCAAATTCCCGGCCACGAAGTAAGCGACCAAGCGGTAGCCAGGAAGAAAACGGGCCAGAAACACCGCCTTGGTTCCATTGCGGCGAAAGCTCCGGTTGAATTGGGCCCGCTGCTTGAGACCCATCTTTTTCCGCAGGATCGGCCATTCGTAAACCCTTTCTCCCACAGTTTTTCCGAGGAAAAACAAGAAGCTGTCGCCGACCAAGATTCCACCCCAGCCCCAAAGAACGGCGATTTCCAGGCTGAGGTGGCCCTCGGCCACGAAATAGCCCATGCCAAGGAGCACAATCTCTTCCGACCAAGGTGGGCCACCCACCCCACAAGAAAGGAGGAGTAGGAAAGCGGCCGGCCCGGGGAGGCTGGAGAGGAGGTCGAGAACCGCGTCCAAGAGGCTTGGATTCTAAGAAGTGAGTCAGTCTGGAACTTCCGAGGCCTCTAATGGGGAAACCAGGGCGCGGATTTGGGCCAAGGACTGACGGAGCATGGCCTTCCGTCGCTCTGGATCGGCGAGGATCCATTCTTTATAGCCCTCGGCCCCAAGTGCTCCTGTGGCCAGGAGTTCGGGCCATAGACTGGACCTATTGTGGGGCAATCCAGAGAAGCGGATGGCAAGCAAAAGGTGGTGGAGCTTGAGGGCATCTTGGACCCTTCCAATCTTGGGCAGGAGCCCTTGCAAGAAAACCAGAGTCGAACCCGCCATTCTTGCATCTAAAGCAGGATGAAGATCCACCGCTCGCCGGAAACCAATGCGGCGAACGGCGTGCCGGAGCGGCTCGCCGTCCCCGTTGCTGAGCTCCAAATGGGTGCGGCCGAATTGCAGCAGGGCCGCATCGTCTCCTTGGTACCAAGCCCAGTCATAAAGGCGGGACAAGCGTTGTCGGGCCAGGACATTGGCGCATTCCACCCCCGGGAAATAAAAGCCATTTCCTAGCATGACCAGTCCCAAAAAGGCCAAACACATGGATTGAAGGCCCCAGCGCATCATCGCTGGTTCCTCTTGTCCGGAAATCGCCAACAGCCCAGCCAAGCGAGGCCACCCAGGACCAGCCAACTGGCCAAGGAGGTGGAGCTCACAGGAAGACGGTCCAAATGGAAGGTGGCGCCTACGGCCCAAAGGCCATGGATGTTGGGCAAGAGGTCGTGGATCCCCGCCAGGCACCAGGCGGCAAAAGTGGGCAGGTCGTGAACCGGAATGGCAATCTGGGATGGGGGCCGCAGGGCTACCGAGCCCAAGGACAGGGCCCCGGCCGAGGACAAGAAGGGCCTCACCCCTTGCCGGGTCAGGAAAAGAGCCAGAAGCATGAGGGGGAAAAGAAAAAGGACTTGGTTACCCAAGAGGGCGGGTGCGCCCTCGCTCCTGGGTCGAGGAACCACCAGCCTTGCAAAATCTGGATGCGGTGTGGCGGCGTCATAAGCGAACACCTCGGCCCGTCCGGCGGCAGCCTCTTCCGGCGTGAGGGGCCGCCGATAGGGCTCGCCGGGTTTGGGGCCGCGCCATTTCTCAGCTGGATTGGGGAGGCCGGACCATTCAAATATCAAATCCAGGGAAGAGCCTGGAGGAGCGGGTTGGCCCAGCACAAAGACCCAATTCCCGGAATCCAGTTTGCCCACAGCTAAGGGATGGATTGCGGGTTCTTTTGTGAGGTAGAACAACTGTCCCAGGCCAACGATGGATCCCATTCCCCAGACGCACCCCATAAGGAGGAGTCCGGCCATGGCCTCGACCAAGGGCATGCGCCAACCCGAAGGATTCCTGAGGGCTTCCTCTTGCGCCCAATCTTCCCGGGCGCGCCGCCCCACCACGTGGCAGACCCGGAAAAGGAGAAAGATCAAGGGAACGCTGGCCAGGGCCAAAAAATCTCCCATCCAACCACTGCCGAGGGCCAAGTTGGCCCCCATGTTGGCCGCAAAAAGCAACCAAAGAAGGAGAAGAAGGATGCCGACGGGGCGCACCATCTCCGCCATGAGTCCCCAAGTTAGACGGAGCATGGAACGCCTCCCAAGGAGAACAGAGGGTCGAAGAGTTGGGCGAAGGGAGTGCCGGGCGGAGTCAGCAGGAGTACAGCGGCAGAAGTTTGCTCGAGCAAATCCTGCACCAAAGCGAGGCCCTCTGGATCCAGGGCCGTGTGAGGTTCGTCCAAAACCAGAAGCGGGGGTTCCGCCAACCACGCCCGCGCTAAGTGCAGGCGTTGGCGAAGTCCACGGGACAGGTCACCGATGGGGCGTTTGGCCTCTTTCTGCAACCCGAAGGCTGCGAGAGTTGCGTCGGCCGAATAGGTGGCGTCCCTGCCCCGGGCGCCCCCCAAAGCGGCCATTTGCGCCAACCAAGCGCGGGGCTGGAGACGACCTGGCATTCTTGGCTCTTGGTGGGCGTAACCCACACGGCCATGCACCAAAATGGTGCCCTTGAAAACCGGCAATAGGCCACAAAGAGCCTGCGCCAAACTGGATTTTCCGGTGGCGTTCCCCCCCAGAATGGTTCGCTTTTTCCCGGCTACGAGCTCGAAAGACAGGCCCTCCAGAATCTGCCGCTTGCCTCGCCGCAGGGTGAGGTTGTCCACTTGGAGGATGGAAGCAGCCGCCATGTCCCGACTTTAGCGGCCGCGAGCGCTAGCATTTGTCTCCCATGAAGCTTCGCCGCCGCGATAACGGAGAGGAGTTTGCCCTATTTGACGGTGCTGTGGTCGGCCGATTGGATTCCTGCGATTGGGTGGTTTCCGACGCCAGCATTTCTCGGCGCCACGCCAAGGTGATTCAGATTGGAGAGGATTGGCAGGTTGAAGATTTGGATTCTTCCAACGGCATCCGCATCCGTGGAGAACGAGTTCGGTCTGGGGATCTTCGCTCTGGAGATATCCTGACCTTGGGTTCTGTGGCCTGCGATGTGATTGGAAAAACAATGGCGCCAGCCCTACCTCAGGACCGATCTCTCTCTTCCAAGTTGGATCCCGAGGCGGCGGCCCATCGCCGTCGGGAGCAACTTCGCCGGGAGGCCAAGAAGTCCTCTGGCTTGGGCGACCTAGGGCAACTCCCGGGTGGAATGCAAGCGCTCATTCTTTTGTTGTCGGCGACCTTTGTTTGGGGTGTGATCTGGTTGGTGCGCACACTTGGCGCCAACATCTAAGCTTTTCTTTCCTGGAGAACCTTCCGCAATAGCTCGTCCAATAAATCCGCCGATCGATCCCAAGAAAACTTTTCAGCTTGTGTGCGCAGGGCCCCGGTGTTTTCCTGGGATGCTTGCATGCTTTGCAGAGCTTGGGCCAATCCCGCCACATTTTCTGCCGGATACGTTTGAATGAAATTTCCGCCCACTTCTCGATGCGCAGGGAGATCCGTTGCAAGGACAGGGCATGCTTGGCCAAGTGCCTCTAGCAGGGGAAAGTCAAAACCTTCATGCACCGAAGTGCAGACCGTGACGGCCGCCCGGCGATACAAGTCCACCAGTTCCGCATCGCTGATGCGGTGTCGAACCGTAACTCCATGGGGTAAGCTGCCGATTCCCCTGGGTTGACCGACAAAGACCAAGGGTGGGGGATCGGCAAGCATTTTCCGAGCTGCCAAGAGATTGCGTGGTCGAGCAAGAGAATCCCAAGGCCCCACCGCCAGCAGAAAGTTTTCCCGTTGCAGAGCACCGCCTTTCTGAAAAGAAAAATGATTGCCCGCATTGGGAATGACCAGAGTCGGGCTACCTGGAAAGTGGCGGTCCAGGGCCTTAGCCGTAGTTTGGCTAACGGCTACCACTCGAGTTGCTAGGTGGAGAACGTTTGGCAGGGTTCGACGGATCCAAATCCGTCGGCATGCAGGGACCGACGCGGGCGCTTCCCAGGCCCGCAGATCATGCACCGTGAGAACAACCGGGATGGGGGTCGGGATCCAGGGCGGAGTTTCGGTCAGGAGAATGGAACAGCCGAGTTCCCGGATGCGCGGTGCCATCCATTTGCGAGCGGCCCAACCCCGCAAGGGGCCCCGCAGGTGTCGAAATGGAGTGGTTTCTACCCGAACTCCAGCAAGATTTCGATAGGGAGCATCCTCTGTTTTGGCCAGAAAAAGGACCGGATCCCAGCCTCGCTTCGCCAGTCGAGGGAGCAGGGCGCAAGTCCGGCGTGAGGCTCCGGTGGGTTGCGACCGATACGAGGTGCCGTCCACGGCGATGCGCACAGAACTCATGCTACCGCCAGGATTCGACTCCAAAGATCCAGCAGGGCGCGCGCGGTCTGATCCGCTGGAAACCCCTGAGCGTGGGCGAGTCCGGCGGACGCTAAGTCTTCGCGCTCCCGCAGGGCTTGCAAGCAAACTTCTCCGGCCAATTCAGGTTGATCAAAGTCCACGGTAAGGGCAGCGGTGCCGCCAGTGGTGGCGAGTCCCCCGACACCACTGCTGATGACGGGAGTTCCGCAGGCCATGGCCTCCAAAACGGGCAAGCCAAAACCCTCAGAGTAACTCGGCATCAACAAAGCGCCGGCTTGGCGCAATAGAGGAGGCACCATTTCTTGCGGAAGAAAACCCGTTTGCCGCACTTGGGATTCCCGCTGGCCTTGAACTGCAATGGCCCACGCGCCGTCATCCTGGGGTGCGGGAGGTCCAGCAAGAACCAAGTGGAGATCGGGTAATTGTTGGCAGGCTTCCAAAAACGCATGCACGGCGCGCACCCTTCCCTTGCGCAAGAGTGGCCTGCCCAGGAACAACAGCCAAGGGACTTTGGCAGGAAGTTTCAGGAACGCGCGGACATTCTCATCTTCCCTCTCTTCGGCGTTTGCGTGAAACCGGGAACTGACCCCGTGCGGAATCACGACAAGACGATCCTTGATGTTGGGGTGCAGAGTGCGCACCTGTTGCGCCGTGGCCTCACTGACACAGACCAGGTGATCGGCACGTTTGGCAATCAAACGAGTCCACCATTTTCGTTTCCAAAGCGAGCCTTCATCCGCAGTGTGGGGCGCATGCAGTTCCGAAATTTCGTGCACCGTTGCGACAACCGGAACGGAGAGGCGCAAGGGAATCGCGCGCACAAATGAGTGCCAGAGTTGGATGGAATGGCGAGCGCAGAATCGGGAACCTTGTCGTTGCCGCCAAAGAAAGGAATGAGGCGATCCTCCTAGGGCGGCAAAGGAAAACTCCGGGAATTCCCTTTGCTTCAAATGTCGGGGGACTTGGGGTGCCACCAAGAGAAACTCGTGTTCTCCACGGTGTTGCATCAACCCGTCGAGCACTTGCAAGAGGCCGTATTCCACGCCCGACAGGTATTCGCAATCCAGCGGCGAAACGTCGAGGGCAATGCGCAATCAGACCGTGGCCAGGACGCCTTCCTGGTAGCGCACCAATGCGTCTTGGTAAGCGGCTTGCGTTTTTTCCGCAGCCTTCTCCCAGGAAAATTCTTGAGCGCGGCGGTACAGAACGGCGGCCGCCTGCCGGCGCCAGGCGCCTTCGGAAAGAATACGTTCGATACCCTCTTGGATGGAGTCAACTTGGCGAGGCTGCACCCGCATGGCGCCGGGGCCAGCGACCCAAGAGGGTGCCGTATTGTCGGCCACAACCACAGCCTTTCGGCAGGCCATCGCCTCCAAGACCGGCAAACCAAAACCCTCGTGCAAGGAGGGGTAGACCAAAGCCAAGCAATTTTGGTAGGTGCGCACCAATTCTTCGTCATCGGTTTCTCGGAGCCAACGAATGCGTGCCTTGTGCTTTGAATTTTGCACCCGCGAGACAAATTCTGCGTAATCCCAGCCCTCCTTGCCAATGATGACCCAATCTGGGGCCGCGTCTCGGTCCCAAAGATTTTCCATGGCCTGCAAGATGCGTAGATAGTTTTTGCGCGGTTCCAGAGTACCAACAGTCAGGATGTAGCCGCCGTCCTCGGGTTCCTTTTCGGCCGGACAAAAGTCCGAAGACACGCCATTGGGCACCACGTGGACATTCTCCGGGTTGGCCCCCATGAGCTCAGCGTCGTGAACGCCGGGTTCGCTGACCACGATTACGACGTTGGAGTTGTTGATGGCGTGGCG
>CAYXFZ010000033.1:18021-25209 GCA_964464385.1 uncultured Planctomycetales bacterium | reverse complement strand
AGGATGAGAAAGCTCTGGATTCCTTGCAAAAAGGACTCCAGGACAAAAATGCAGGCGTTCGCACGGCCCTCCTCGCGCTCATTGCCCAGTCCCTTCCGCGCCAAGCCGAAACCTTGAGTTGTTTGGCCTTGGATGACGAGGACTGGCGTGTACAGCTCCAGGGGGTGGAAAACCTGCAAGCGGCAACCCCCACGAAGAGCGCGGTGGATGCCTTAATCCCGGCTTTATCGCTGACCCGCCCCTTGGTCCAAGGCCGCATCGTGGACCTCCTTCAGGATTGGACCGGGGTGCAGTACCGAACCCGTTCCGATTGGGCGCGGTGGTGGAAGGAAAACCGGGACAAAGCACCCTTGGAAAAAGGCCGGGGGAAAGCCGGGACTCTCGGAGATACCGTGGCAACTTACAACGGATTGCGAGTGGAGTCCGATCACGTCGCCTTTCTCATGGATATTTCGGCTGGCATGGATGACGATGCAGCCAATGGCAAGCAAAAGCGGGCTCTAGCCTTGGAAGAATTGGCCAAAACATTGGCTTCTCTCCCAGAGTCCGTTTCCTTCAGTGTGTTTGTGTATTCAACCGAAGTGGAAGCTTGGAATGACAAACCGGTTCCGGTTACGAAAAAGAACGCCAAGTATGCCCTACGTTTCGTGGAAAGGGCTCGCTCCAAGGGTTGGAAAAACATCTGGGGAGCTTTGCAGGCCGTCTTGGCGGACCCGACCCTGGATACCGTGTTTCTATTGAGCTCGGGCGAACCCGAGGTCGGGGATTATGTGCACCACAACCGCGTGGTGGACCATTTAGTGGACCGAAACCGATTTCGGAAATTGGTGGTACACAGCGTGGTCTATTCCGATTACGAGTGGTATCAGGACCAACTGAGGTATATCTCCAAGGGAACTGGCGGTTCTTTTATTGCCATTGAGTGACCGATTGCCGCGCTGAAATCTTTTGCCCCGCTTGAATCCCGGAACTTGGTGGATGTTGGCCTCTGCCACTTCTTTTGCGTTCATGGCGGCATCCGCCAAAATGATGCCGGAAATCCCGGCCTTGGAAAAAGTATTTGTGCGGAGTTTGATTTCCGTGGTATTAACCGTGGGGGCCATGGCTCGGGCAAAAGTATCCTTGCGACCGAGCCGACCTGGGCTGTTGGCCATGCGCGCGGCCTTTGGGTTCGCCGGCCTTTGGTGTTACTTTGAGGCCATTGCCCGCCTGCCTCTCGGGAATGCTGTCACGGCGTACAACACCACCCCTCTCTTTGCGGCGGTGGTGGGAGCATTGGTGTTTGGCGAACGCCTGCGCGGCGTGCAAGTGTTTTCCTTGTTCCTCGGCTTGGCGGGAATTGCCGTCATGCAAGGAGTGGTTTCCCTAAGTCCCTCTGTTGGCATTTTGTTTGCCTTGGGCACGGCCCTGTTTTCTTCCGTCGCCTATTCCCTGATCCGCGTTTTGGTGCGGACCGAGCACCCCTTGCGCATTGTGTTGGCCTTTCCCTTGCTCTCCATTCCGGTGGCTTGGATGTTGGGTGGACGAGATTTTGTCCTGCCGCAAGGCCATGCTTGGATTTGGTTGCTTTTGCTGGGCGTCGCCACCCAGGGCGGGCAAGTGTTTTTGACCTATGCACTGCGCTACCACACGGCCACGCGTGCCACCCAGATAGGTTTCCTGGGTGTGGTTCTGGCCATGCTGATTGGGGTCCCTCTTGGCGACGGATGGCCTGGCTGGGCCCAAATCGGCGGCGCCAGTTTGGTCTTCCTCAGCTTGACGCTGGGGGGAAGGCGGTCTTCGACAGGGTGAAAGCAATTCGGCACCGCTAAGATTTCGCCGTGCCGGGCTCCGCCTTGCGCAAATCTCATGAATCCCGACCCGAAGGATCCGGACGGCATCCTTGCCGAGCGAGTAAGGACCTCTCGCCTCTTGGGCGAAGATTCCGCTTTCGTGCTGCATGGTGGCGGCAACACTTCTGCCAAGGGCGTGGTTCAGGATGCCTTGGGCCAGGAATTGGAGGTGATTTGGGTGAAGGGCTCGGGCTGGGACTTGGGCACAATTGAATCGCCCGGTCTTCCAGCCTTGGATCTGGCCCGTCTCCGAGAATTGCGGGCCTTGGACTCCATGACCGACGAAGTCATGGTGCGCGAAGTGCGGCGCTGCATGCTGGATCCTTCAGGCCCCACTCCATCCGTTGAAACTTTGTTGCATGCCTTTTTGCCGCACCGCTTCATCGACCACAGTCATGCCGATGCCATCCTGGCCCTGAGCAACCGGGAAAATAGCGAAGCAAGCTGTCGCGCATTGTTCGGCCCGCGCTTGGCCTACCTGCCCTATGTGATGCCAGGATTCCCGCTGGCCTTGGCCGTGGCGGAAGTGGTCGAGGCCAATCCCGAAGTGGAGGGGGTCCTCTTGCACAAACACGGGCTGTTTACCTTCGCCGATACGGGTCAGGAATCTCTGGATTTACACCGGGAGTTCGTGGCCATGGCCGCTACGCAATACGCCGAAGGTAAACAGAGTGCTCTTGCCGCCCAAGCCGCGTCCCGGCTTGCCGCGGCCGAAATCCTGCCCATCCTGCGGGGTTGTTTTGACACGGGCTCCTTCGTCATGGATCTGCGGGACGAGCCTTGGATGTTGGCGGCCTTGGAGGCCGACGGCGCCCGGGATGTGCTTTTGACACCACCCCTGACCCCAGACCACGCGATTCGAACCAAGGCTCTCCCTTGTTGGCTTGATTCGACCCAATCGGTGGCCATCCAACAATCCATCACAGGCTACGTGGCCGCTTACCAAGAATATTTTTCTCGCGGTGTCGCGGACCGAGGGGATCGCACCGAGTTGGACCCCTGGCCGCGCTTGCTGCTCATTCCCGGCTTGGGCCTGGTCGGTGTGGGTGGGAATGCCAAGGCCGCCGCCGTTGCCGCCGATATTGGAGAACACACGGTGCTCACGAAAACGGCCAGTGTTGGTTTGGGTCCGTACGTCGGGCTTTCCGACCTGGATCTTTTCGACATGGAATATTGGTCTCTGGAACAGGCCAAACTAGGCAAGGGAACGCAACCGGAACTCCAGGGCAAAGTCGCCGTGATCACGGGCGGTGGTGGTGCCATTGGCGAGGGAGTTGCCCGAGTTCTGTTGGGCGCCGGGGCCGCTGTGGCACTGTTGGATCGAGATTTGGCGGCGGCCGCAGCGGCCGCTGAGCGTTTGGGTGGGGCGGTGGTTGCGGTCGAGGCCGACGTCACCGACGAAACTTCCATGAATGTTGCCATGGAGCAAGTTTGTCGCCATTTCGGTGGCCTGGACATTTTGATTCCCAACGCCGGGATTGCCCATTCCGCTTCCATTTTGGATCACGACGAAAAGAATTGGCACCGTTTGCTGGCCGTCAATCAAACCGGGGTCTTTCTGACGCTTCGTGCCGGTGGCCGCATTTTGCAGCGTCAGGGCCGAGGAGGTTCGGTTGTGTTGATTTCTTCCAAAAACGTGCTGGCTCCTGGCGCCGATTTTTCCGCCTACAGTGCCAGCAAGGCGGGTGCCCATCAGTTGGCGAAAGTTGCCGCCATCGAATGGGCCCAAGACGATGTTGCCGTCAACTCGGTTTGTCCGGATGCCGTGTTTCGAGATGGCGAAAATTCCTCCGGCCTCTGGGATGAAGTTGGCCCGGATCGGGCCGCTTCCCGAGGGCTGGAACCCCAAGAATTGGAAGCCTTTTATCGCCAGCGCAATTTGTTGCGCGCTGAAGTGACTGCCGATGCTGTCGGCCAAGCGGTCCTCTTTTTCGCCGCCCGGCGTACGCCCACCACGGGGGGAGTTCTGACGGTAGATGGTGGCGTCGCTGCCGCCTTCCCGCGCTGATCGTGGCCGATTTCACAAACGATTCTTTGGCCAGCGCCCCTGTGACCGATGCTTTGCATCGGCCCCTGCGCAGTTTGCGTTTGTCGGTGACGGATCGTTGCAATTTGCGTTGCCGATACTGCATGCCTGCCGATGGCATGGTTTGGTTGGACCGTCAAGACATCTTGCATTACGGAGAAATGGCGACCATGGTGGACGCGTTTCTGGAAGTGGGGGTGACCAAGGTTCGTTTGACCGGGGGGGAGCCCTTGGTGCGCCAGGATTTGCCGCGATTGGTCGAGATGTTGGCCCAACGTAAGGCCATTCAAGACTTGGCCCTGACCACGAATGGTCTGCGTTTGGCGGAGCATGCCGAGGCCTTGCATGGCGCCGGTCTGCATCGTTTGACCATTAGCCTGGACACTTTGTGCGCCGATCGTTTTGAAAAGTTCACCCGCCGCCCGGGTTTGGATCGGGTCTTGGTGGGCCTCGATGTTGCCGATCAAGTTG
Source organism: uncultured Planctomycetales bacterium (assembly GCA_964464385.1). GTDB lineage: Bacteria > Planctomycetota > UBA1135 > UBA1135 > UBA1135 > CAYXFZ01. The sequence goes on along the minus strand of CAYXFZ010000033.1, from coordinate 20,880 downwards.
GTTTCGTTGGCACCAAGCTGGACACCGTGGCAATCCGAGGCTTTAACGACGACGAATTTTCCGATATGGTTGCCTTTGCTCGCGAACGGAACTTGGAAGTGCGCTTCATCGAGTACATGGATGTCGGTGGTGCCCAGGAGTGGTCCGCCCGACAAGTGGTCTCCCGCGAAGAAATCTTGGCAAGTCTGGGGAAATCGTTTGGACCCGCCGAACCTCTGTCCAAGTCCGACTGGGCCCCCGCGGATCGATGGCGTCTTCCGGACGGAACTGTGTTTGGAATCATTGCTTCCACTACCGCTCCCTTTTGTGCCACCTGCGATCGAGCTCGTTTGACGGCGAATGGCACCCTTTTGCGTTGCCTTTATGCCTCCATGGGTACCGATCTACGAACTCCCTTACGCCAAGGCATTGAACACCAAGGACTTGTGGCCTTGATTCGAAAAGTTTGGGGGGTTCGAGAGGATCGAGGAGCGGAGCTTCGACTGGCCCAAAGTGTCCGTGGGCCGCTTATTTCCGATCAGGAACTGAGGCGCTCCCCCCAATTGGGTATGAGTGCCCGCGGGGGCTAGTCTTGGGACTAGTCAAGATGTCTCTTTTGGGGCATGATGTGGTCGCCCTACGGGGCTGTTCCGACCCTTGTCTTTGCTCCTCGCTCTTCCCTTGAGCTTGTCCTGGTCCCTGCCAGTGGCACAAAAGGGTTCCATTGTGGCTTGGGGTCTTGACGACAAGGGGCAAGTCTCTGGCGCGCCTTCTGGAGTGGTGTTTACCCAAGTTGGCGGCGGCCTCTCTCATTCGGTTGCCATTGTTGCCGACGGCTCCTTGGTCTCCTGGGGAAACGACAGCGACGGCCAAGTGAGCAACACGCCGTCGGGGTCGGGTTTCTTCCGGGCAATAGGTGGGGGACATCACTCCATTGCCATGCGGGTGGATGGTTCTCTTGTCTCCTGGGGCCGCAACTTCGATGGTCAAGTCAGTGGAACGCCTCCTGGTCTAAACTTTTCCGCGATTGCCGCGGGTTGGTGGCACTCGGTTGCACTGCGTCAAGACGGTTCCCTGATTGCTTGGGGTGCCAACACCGCCAATCAAACGGGCGTTCCTCTCGGCAATGATTTTGTTGCCGTTTCTGCCGGTGGCCTACACTCGACTGCATTGGGTGCGGATGGGTCCTTGACCTCCTGGGGCTCGGATCAATTTTCTCAAGTTGCCAATACTCCGACCAGTATGGGTTTCCGTGCCGTGGCTTGTGGAGGCCATTTTTCCGTGGCCTTGGCCGGTGATGGTTCCCTTCTTGCCTGGGGAGATGATTTCTATTCCCAAGTATCTTCCGTTCCACCTGGCAATGATTTCATTGCCCTTGCAGCCGGCAAGGATCATGGCATTGCTTTGCATGCCGATGGGACCGTGATTGCTTGGGGCCGGGATCACGCTGGGCAGGTGGGTACCTCGCCACCCGGAGGAGGGTTGGTTTTTCTTGGCAGCGGCGGGGACCACGGCATCGTGTTGGATGGCCTTTTCCCGACTCTCTCTGTTTCAGGCACGGTGGCCGGGCAATCCGCGACGCTGGACCTGACGGGTTTTACTCCTCTCGGCCGCGTCTTCGTGGCTTGGTCCGCTACTGGCGGTGGACCGACGAGCACGATGTATGGCCCAACTTTGCTTTCGCCGCCGTTCCGCGTTTTGCCGGTTCTGACGGCGGATGCGGTCGGCAATGTCAGCCTTTCCCAAAGCATTCCGGCCGGCACCGCGGGCCTGCAGATTTGGACGAGAGTTACCCCGTGTTTTCCAACGGGGTTTCCTTTGTGATTGGCTGATCCGCTGCGGCAGGAAGGAAAATTTCAGGTTATCGTGGAGTCCTCATGCGTCGTGGCATTCTCCTCATGATTATGGCCCTTGGCGCAGACTCCCTCCCAGGGCAGAGTGCTGATTGGCGGAGTGCGCAGTTGCCCCCATCCTTCTAGGAGGAGCAATTGCGTTTGTGATTGGGCCCGCTCTACGTCAGCCCGCCGCTGAAAAGAACTTCCGTCACCCTCGACGCCAAGGGCCAAGCTTCCCTCAGCCAATCCCTGCCGCCCTCCACCAGCGGTCTGACCCTCACCACCCACGGCCTCGACCTCTCCAGCGAAACTCTGTCCAACCCCTTGCAGGTCTTGGTGTTTTAAGAGGGTAATCGGTTCACGAACCTGCGTTTGCCGCCGGCACTGTCGGCCTCGTGCGCGGCGGCCAGTTTTTCTCGATGTTCGGCGACAAGGGCCACTTTCCCCTTGCGCACGTTTTTCATCAAGGAATCTACTTCTTGTGGCGACGGCACGACCATGCACGGACCGAGGAATTTGGCTTGCGGACCCTTGGGGCAAACGATCTTGGGTAGTTCGGTTGTTTCCGCTAGTTTTTCACGAACGGTCTTTTTGGCCTTGGCCATCAAACGTTGCTTCGTCTGGTCATCCAGCGGTGTTTAGCATGGCCTCCAGGCGATCCAGACCGAGGACCATGTTGTCCACCGGTGGTCCGAAACTGAAGCGCATCCACTGAGCGTAGGGCGAAGGTCCCTTGCGACGGCGACCCGGATTGACGTCGAAGTATTCGCCGGGAACGGTCAGCACCTTTTCGTCCAAGGCACGGCGGAAGAACACCTGCCCATCGTTGAAAGGATCAGGGAGGTCAGCGAGGGATCCCCAAACATAAAAGGTGCCCTCGGAAGGTCGAGGGATCCGAATTCCCATCTTGCTCAAACGCTCCACCATGAGGTTGCGCTTTTTGCAAAACACTTCGCGGAGGGCCGTCGTTTCTTGGTCGGCGCGGGCGGGATCCAATACTTCCAGGGCGCCGCGTTGGGCCAGGCGGGAGGGGCCGCCGTCAATG
>CAYXFZ010000033.1:0-18011 GCA_964464385.1 uncultured Planctomycetales bacterium | reverse complement strand
AATGGCACTGGCGGTGCGGGCGGTGGCCTCGACCATGGCGGGTGGGCCCAGGACCCACCCCAGGCGCCAGCCGGGATAACGAAAACTCTTGGTCAGGCCGTCGAAGATGAGGATCGGATCTTGATTGACGTCCTCGACGTAGGCGGCGGCACTCACGGGGCCGGGGCCGGGCACAGCGCGCTTCGGATCGGCACCCGCGGCGTAAATGAAGTGGCTGTAAAACTCATCGGACAAGAGGGTGGTGTCGTGCTCGCGGCAAATCGAAACCACTTCTGCCAACGCCGCTCCTTGCAGGACACTGCCCGAAGGGTTGCAAGGGTTGGAGATCAGCCAAGCGCCCAAATCGTGTTGTTCCACGGCTTGGCGCAAGCGTTGCGGGGTCACCAAGAAGCCATCTTCCTCTCGTCCGCGTACGGGGATGGTGGTGAGCCGATCCAGGTGGGTGAGGAGCATGTCCTCGTAGGCGGTGTAGTCGGGCAATTGGTAGCCAATGGTGATGTCGCCGAGGGCGGCTATGGCCCGGGTCAGGCCAAGTCGGCCGCCGGCGGCCACCGACACATGTTCCGGGCCATACTGGGAATCTTTACCGATCCGGTAGAGCCGGTTGTAGTGTTCGGCAATTTTCGTGCGCAATTCGGGTGTGCCCTCCAGCGGGCCGTAGGCGTGATCTTCGGCGGCGATTTCCACCGCCGAAACCCGCGGCGGTGCGCCTTCCATTTCGCCGACTTCGGGTTGTCCCTGGCCGAGGTTGCACCAGTCGGGGTGGCCATTGGAAAAACCGAGTTTGACGGCTTCGGCCACGACATGGATGACGCCCATGTAGGGAACTTGGCGTAGAGAACCCAGCTGAGGATCGGTCGCGGCCGGGGGCGGGGAGGTGATGGGATTCAAGAGGAGTTCGGGGGACGAAGGGGCTTCCATGCTAAGAGTCCGGCGATGGCCAGCCCTAGAAAGGGGAGGAGCAGGGCCCCGGTTCGCAGGCCTAGGGGCCCTTCGCCGCGGATGCCATGAAAGGCGAGGAGGGCCAAGCCAGCGCAGGCAATGCCGGTGCCCAGCACAAGTCGCCATGCGGCGGGGAAGGAGCGCGAGGGATCGCCAGCTCGTTCAAAGCGGGAGAAGAGGGCGAGGAAGGGGGCGAGGCCGACCAGGAGCACGGCCAACCACGGCAGGCGCATCCACCACCAAGTCCATGAGCCAGGAGTGGGATCCAGGCCGACGCCGCCCAACAGAATGGCCAGCCCAAACAACAACATCATGGCCGTGCTGTGCCAGAGAAAGACGGTCATGATCACTCCATTCACCAACACCGTGGCGGCCCAGGCCCTTGTGTTTTGCAAGAAGCGGTTGAGTCGATTCTCCATGAGAAGAACGGCCCCAAACTGGAAAATGGCCAGGGCGAGCAAGGGCAGGTGGGGCGGGGTCGTGTTGCTGACCTCGGCTCCGGGGACACCGACCAGACTGCGCGGCCAGGGTCCCCATTGCACCATTGCCAGCAGGAACAAAATTCCACCGAGGCAACAGATCCAGGCCATGCCTCGGGTGGGAAGGGTGCGATCCAGCCAAGCGAAGCCGAGTTGGTGGACCGCAAGCCAAACGAAGAGGTAGTTGGCCCAGCCTAGGAGTTGGAAATCCCAATGGAAATAGGCGAGATCGCCGAGGATGGAGAGGGCCACCAGGATCCCGATGGTGGAAACGCCCCAGCGTTTCCAGGCCCAACGGGCTGGCGGAGTCAGCAACACCACGAAGCAATACACGGCCAGAAACCAGGTGGGGATCAGGGCAACTTGCGATCCCACCCGGATCATTTCCCCTGGAACACCGGCAAGATGAGCGATGCTGGCGGCGAGGGTCCAAAACCCAAGCAACACCAAAACCGGAAGAAGCAGTCGGGACAAGCGGGTGCCCAGCCAGTCGGCATAGCGTTGCTGATTGCGGCGCGCGGCGTCCCAAGTGATGCCGTTGGAGAAGCCGCCGACGAAGAAGAAAACCGGCATGACTTGAAAGAACCAAGTCAGCCAGTGGGTCCATGGCGAACGGGCCAGCATGTGGTCCAACCGGGGACCGTCGGCATCCAACCAAGGGGCGGCCAGCAACAGATGGCCCAGGACCACTGCCAAGATGGAAACCGCCCGGAGAAAATCCGCCGAGCGATTGCGCGTGGCAGGAGTGCCCTCGGCCAGTTTTGCCGCCCTCTGCCACATGGCCTTCATGGCGGCATCATAATGCGAGCATGGTACCATTCCTTACAGTCCTCGCTCTGGTTCTGGGGGTCGAACCCACGACCGATCCCGCAACTGGGCCCAAGGCCGAGCCCAAAACCGGGCCGACCCCGGTCGAATTTCAGACGGCAGACGGGGTGACCATTTATGGTTGGTATCTCCACACCGGGGATCACTCCAGCGAAGATGGCAAACCGCACGGCAAGGAGCATTTCGCCGATCAGCCCGCCGTCGTGCTCTTGCATATGTTCCGATCGGATCGATATGCCTGGCAAACTCTTGTCGGCACCTTTCGCGAACGGGGAATCGCCACCCTGTTTCTGGATCTGCGCGGGCACGGGGAAAGTACGCGAGGTCCCGGCGGAGAGGATTTATCCCTCCAGGTCCGCGATCGCGATCCTGCCCTCTTCAATGCCATGTGGCAGGATGCCGCCGGCGCCGTCCAATGGTTGGTGGATCACGGCCACCGTCGGGAACACATCGGCTTGTTGGGTGCGAGCGTGGGTTGTTCCGTCGCGGTGGATGCCGCACGCCGCGATCCGTCCCTGCGCACCGTGGGTGTGCTGACTCCGGGGGAACATTACCTCGGCGTGCCGACCCTGAAACACTTGCAGGAATGGGGCAACCGGGAGTTGCTCCTGGTATCCAGCCCGGAGGAGTGGGATCAGGGGGCGGGTCCCATTCAAGCATCCTTGCAAGCCGCCGGGAAGGCCTCGGTCACGGCCTGGATGATCCCCGGCAAAAAAATACACGGTACGCGCATGCTCCGGGCCATACCGAACCTGGACGATCGCTTGGCCGCTTGGTTCCTAACCCGGCTTAGAGGTGAATCACCCGCTGACTCTTCATCACGCTGATGCGCTTGATGGAGTGAAAGGGGATGAATTGCTTGACCGGTTCTTTTTTGATTTCCCCCTTGGCGTGTTTGTACTCGGTTGCTACCGAGAGGTAGTCTTCGCCAACACCCAGGATCTTGGCTTTGTAGAAGCCCGTCGTCAGGCGGTGTCCAGCGACGGCATCTTCGTAGGACTCGGGATTCGCCATGGTGACGATTTGGCCGGTCAAGACCTTCAGCATTTCATGGAAGGTGGCCGGTTCGTCGGTTTTGGCGGGGGCGGGGGAGGCGGAAGAGGATTGGGTGGATTCAGACATGGTCATTGGGGGGGAGAAACTTGACCCAGATTAGCTCGTTTTTGAACCTTGGATACCCAGAATTGACAACCGCTGTGGTTCGTATTCCGCGGGCTTGCGCCGATCCTTCCGCGCTTGGATCCTTCCCTCGTGCCTGAGCCTCCCAATCCCCCGGCAAAGGATCCCATTTCCCTTTGGAATCGGCGAATCTTGGCCATGCTTGGACTTGGGTTCCTGGTGATGTCCTTCGGCGTCTTTTTGGATCCGGGGGCGAGTGGCCAAGCGAACGAGCATTCCACCCAAGGTCTTTTGGGGAAGCAGGTTTGGTTGGCCAAGAATTGCATGGTTTGTCATCAGTTCTACGGCATGGGTGGCTATTTGGGCCCGGATTTGACCAACGTGCATGAACGATTGGGCGACGAGACTTTGGCCTGGGTCATGCGGAACGGGCGCGGCAGCATGCCGGACATGGATCTCAGTGAGGCCGAGATCTATGCCCTGGTGGTTTTCTTGGAAGAGATGGGAGACACTGGGGTCTTTCCGCAGAAATCCTGGCCCCCCGGGTGGTTTCCTCCCGTCCGCCAACCCCTGCCGGGTTCATGAACCCCTCACTCCAACGAGGCCCGGAATTCCGCTACTTTTTGGCGGCCGGTGCCTCTCTTTTATTGGCCGTGCTCGCCGGTGCTTGGTCCATCCATCTCCTGGCTTGGTCCGTCCCGGGCGATTCTCTGATCCCACTCATCAAGTTGCGGCCGATCCATGTCACCTTTGCCGTAGCTTGGATTTTCCTGGCCGCCATTGGTGGCATTTGGGCCTTCTTGCCCCGTGCCTTGGATGTGCAACTGCACAGTAGGCGTTTGGCCAATGCCCAGTGGTGGCTCTTCTTGGCGGCGGGCACCCTGGCCCTATGCGGCTATTTGACCGGCCATTTCAGTGGTCGCGAGTACCTCAACTTCACTTGGCCGGCCTCGCTTTGCATTGCCGCCGCTTGGGTTTGTTTCGTCGTGAATTTTTTCCGTACCGCCTGCAAGTCCACGAGGCCATGGCCGGTCTACGTTTGGATGTGGGCCACCGGAGTGGTCATGTTCAGTTGGACATTCATCGAGGGGCATCTTTGGATGCTTCCCTGGTTTGAAGAGGCACCGGTGCGGGATTTGTCCGTGCAATGGAAGTCCTATGGGGGCCTGACCGGTTCCTGGAACATGCTCGTCTATGGCCTCTTGATCTGCATGTTGGGGCAAGTCGGCGGCGAGGGCGCCTCGCGCAGTCGCAAGGCATTTTTCTTCTACTGGTTGGGCTTGACCAACCTCATGTTTGGTTATGCCCATCACACCTATCACCTTCCGCAATCGGAATGGATTCGGTGGATGGCCTTTGGTATCAGCATGACCGAATGGGTCGTCCTCCTCTCCTTGATTCAGGACTGGGCCCAACCTTGGAGTCGCGAAGTTTGGCGTCAGTCCCCTCAACACCGGGTGCCCCGTGCATTCTTGGCCGCGACTTCCGCCTGGGTAGGCCTGAATCTCGTTTTGGCCTTGTTAATTTCCATTCCAACGTTGAATTGGTTCACCCATGGCACCACCATTACATTGGCCCATGCCATGGGGAGTACCATCGGGATCAACTCTATGGTTTTGTTTGGCGCCGGTTTTTCCTGGATGCTTTCGCGCGGCGCCATTCATGCCGCCGGCGAAAAACACCTTTGGGTCGGGTTTGCCCTCACCAATCTGTTCCTCCTGGGGTTCTTCTTGGCTCTCATCTTTGCTGGTGGGGTCAAGGGCCTGGGCATGGTGCGGAGTGGCTGGTCCTTCAGCGAGGCCCAGGATCACATGGCGCCGATTCTTGCTTGGGGAGGCTGGATGTCCACCGGCCTGTTGGTCGGGATTCTTTCGCTGATTGGCAGTTGGTTTGTGCTGGTTCTGCGTGCGGGAAAAAGAGAGTCCTCCCAAACGGGGGAGACTTCGTGAGCACGACCCTGAAGGGCATCCTGCTGACTTTGGTGCTCGCCGCCGTGACTTGGTCGGTGTTTGTGGTCGCCGCTGCTCTTTGGGCCACAGCCGCCGCGTCCTTACCGGAGACGGATTTAGCTTTGCCTGGAGAGGAGTTTGCCGAGGGCGCCCGCCTCTACCGCCGTGATTGTTCTTCCTGTCACGGAGCTGTGGGGGATGGTGCCGGCAAACTTGCGGGCACGGTGGCCTCGCTCGTGCCACGCAACTTTCGCGGCGAGGCTTTTCGCTTCATCTCAACTGACAATGGTGTTGCTTTTCGCGCCGATGTTCTGCGCACCATCCGCAGAGGGATCCCCGAAGTGGGCATGCCGCCTGCATTGCTCTGCACTGCCGAGGAGCAGGAGTTGTTGGCGGATTATGTGTTGGAATTGCACCGACTGAACGCGGGGCGAGGGCAGCTTCCTGGCGCACTCCTGGCGGTTCCGGACGCTTCCGAAGTTGCGGTTCGTGTTCGTGCCGGCCGCGATCTCTTTCTGGCCCATTGTTCCGCTTGTCACGGTGCCGACGGCAAGGCCGAAGGTGTGCCAGCCCTTCCCGATTCCACGGGACGCCTAATCCGCCCTCGTGATCTGACTGCCGGCGAGTTTCACGGCGGCTCTACGGATGCCGATCTTTACTGGCGCATTCGAGCTGGCATCCCGGGCACCGCCATGCCCTCTTTTCCCCAGGAGCTCCTGTCAGATTCTCAAGTGCTGGACGTGATCGCATTTGTCCGCCGTCTCAATAAACCCGGAACAGAATAACAGACAGTTTCACCCCGGCTCCCTTGGCCTGTTATTCTGTTCCGGGTTTATATTTGTATATTTGTACATGGTGTAAACTTGAACCATGCGCAATCCCTTGCTCATCCCTGCTTTTGTCGCTTTGTGTCTCGCCCCTTTGGCCGCCCAGGGCGACCCTTCCCTCGAGTCTTGGCGCCGCAACCTGGACGGCACAACGGGGCAGAGCCCCAGTGCCAACATTGACAGCATCGTTCGCAACATTTTGGCCGATGTGGAAATAAGTCCTTACACCTCGACCAAGGTGTATGTGAAGGCTGCTGGAGTTCCTTCTCATGCCGTGGGTCCTTGGGCCAACAATCCCAACTCCATTTCCGACCAAGGATGGACATTCCGCATTCCGCGCACGCCCGCGCCTTCCGCCAACAACAGGCCCACGGGCTTGGGCCCGATCGGGGTCATGGTGAATGGAGTTCCCTTTTTCAATTCCAAGGATGCGCGCTCTTACAACAATCGCGGGATTTGGAATCAAAATGCCATGTACTTCGAAGGATTCTCCTTTGATACGGGCAAGGGGCACACGGCACCGCGCGGGGATTATCACTACCACCAGATTCCCGATTCCTTGGCTGCCCAAAAGGGAGAAAATTTTGTGGACCATTCTCCTGTCCTGGGATTCGCTTTTGACGGCTACCCGATTTACGGCCCTTATGCCTTCGCCAATCCCGACGCGTCTGGTGGTATCGTTCGCATGGCCACTTCCTACCAAACCCGAAACATGACCCAGCGGCGTACTTTGCCGGATGGAACACAGTTGAATCAGCGGGATTGGGGTCCGGATGTTAGCGCTCAGTATCCGCTTGGCTGTTACATCGAAGACTTTGAATTTCTCTCTGGGCTCGGCCACTTGGATGAACACAATGGTCGATTCCTCATGACGCCGGAATACACCGCCGGCACTTACGCTTACTTTGCCACGCTAGATGCCGCCGGGGTGCCAGTCTATCCCTATTTGGTGGGCCCCGAATACTACGGTGTTGTGGACACGGCCAATTTGGGTCCCGGTGGGGGCAAGGTGACGATTCCCGGAACCGCCACATCCTTTACTCCTTTTGAAATTTTCGCCAATGATGTCATTGGCGGTGCGACGGCGACCATTGCCGTGGGTGGGGCGGAACCCTCCGCCACCATCATGTTGGCTTGGTCCCTCAAAGGGGGTGGGCCGATCTCGACTCAATACGGCCTCGTTGCTCTCTCTCCGCCCATTTCTTCCGATGGTCCGTTTACTGCGGATGCCGCTGGCTTGGTTGCCCTGACGGCCTCCATTCCGAGCAAACTGATGGGGCGCACGTTCTGGTCGCAAGCATTGCAGATTGATTCTGCTGGCGTCGCTTCTCTTTCTCTTCCCTACCGAGTGCGAGTACGCTAGCTCGGGTGCGGTTCTCGGCGCCCACTCTGGCCGTCGTGCTGGGTTGCGCGACGGCCTGCTCTCCATCTGCGCCCGAATTGCGCCTACCTGACGCTGGGGTTCCCCTCAACAAGTTTTTCAATCTGGAGGTGACGATCTCCGATCTCCCGGTGGATGCGGTTGCCGTAGATGCCGACATGCCGGAGCACGGTCACGGCATGGTGACCACCCCGAAAGTCCATCCAATGGCCCCGGGTCGTTGGTTGGTACAAGGAATGTTATTTCATATGCCAGGATCCTGGGAAATTTACGTCGATGTCTTGCGCAAAGGGGAACGGAAGCGCACCGTATTCCCGGTGGAAGTCTCAGCCTTCGGGTCATGACCTTCCTTTTCCTGTTGGCCTTTTTCCCAACTCAAAATTCTTCCGTGATTTGGGATGGCCGGGAACAAAAATTGGCAACTGCCCTCGCGTGGACCGGCGAACTCTCGGCAAGTCCGACCAATGCCTTCGCCGACAATTCCGCTGCCGCAGCATTGGGCCGGGCTCTCTTCTTTGAAAAAGGATTGTCCTCCTCGGGCGGGATTTCCTGCGCGACCTGTCACAATCCCGCTTTGGGTTGGGCCGATGGACGGGCAGTCGCCGAGGGTGAGGGCAAGATGCACCTTGCCGCGCCGGCGATTCGACACGCCGCTCGCTCCCGTTGGTTTTTCTGGGATGGTCGTGCGGATTCTTTGTGGGCCCAGGCCCTGCAACCCCTGGAGGGGCCGCTGGAAATGGGCGGCAGTCGAGTCGGAATTTTGCGTTGGCTGATGGGCCAACCCCATTTCCGATCCCTCTGGAAGCAGGCCTTTGCTTCCCTGCCCAACTTGCCTGATCCACTGCCAGGTTTCTCTCGCGAGGAATCACCCACCCAAGGGCGTGCTTGGAAATGGCGCACTCCAGCAGAACGTCTGCAATTTGACCAAAACTTTGTTCGTGTTGGCAAGGCATTGGCCGCTTTCCAACGCACCGTGGCCCGCCAACCTACCCAGTCTCCCTTCGATCGATTTGCCCACGCCATTTCCAAAAATCCACGCCAGCCAAACTTCGTGTTGCCCGTAGATGCCCAGCGTGGCTTTCGTCTTTGGGCAGGCAAGGGCCGTTGTCTTTCTTGTCACTTTGGGAAAGAGTTCTCTGACTCTGAGTTTCACAACTTGGGCTTTGATGTGTTGCCCGGGTTTCCTTTTCCAGAGGGACGGCCAGGCGGTATCCGGGCCATGCGCATGGACCCCTTCAATGGTCGCGGGGCGTTTTCCGACGATTCCAGTTGGGAAGCCAACGAAAAGATTCTGTACCTGGCGTTGGATGCGCACGTGGATGGCACTTGGAAAACGCCGACCTTGCGCAATGTGGGCAATACGGCCCCTTATATGCATGACGGGCGTTTCCAGACACTCCGTGAAGTCGTGGACTTTTACTCCGAACTCCCGGGAATGGCCACCTTCGGCCACCGGGAAGAGACTCTTCAGCCGGCCCATTTCAGCGAGAGGGAAAAAACCGATCTCATCGCCTTCCTGCGTTCTCTGAACGAACCCAGCGAAACTCCATGATAATTTTCGGGTAGAATTGGGCATGGTCTTCCCTCTGACCTTCCTCTCCCTGATCCTGCTCTCTCCGCAAGATATTCAGACTCCTTGAGATTTCCTCGGCAATGTGTTGGGGTTGGATGCCGCAGATTTGTACGGCGATAACTTGCCAGGAGGTGGCTTGGTGGGTGGCACCAGCTGGCAAGACAAGTCATCTCTGGGTAGCGCTTGTTTTTCTCAGACTGCGGCATCTTTTCGACCGGTGGTGGTCGGCACGGTATGTCCGTGTTGCGCTTTGATGGAGGAGATTGGATGGATATCTCCACCTCTGCGCTGGGCATGCTGAGTGGAGTTGCAGGTGGAACCTCGTTTGCCGTGGCCAAGACCAGCGCCGGCATCAATTACTTTGATCGCTTTGGCACGAGCATTGCTGGCAATGGTGATTTTGGTCTGGCCGGTCGTCGTCTGGACAACGATTCTTTCCAACGCATTGAGGGTGGGTCCGTCACCTTGAATCAGTTTTCCGAATGGGCGGGCGTGTTTGATTGGGCGGCAGGTTCCTTGAGTCTTTGGGTGGACGGTAATTTGGAGACCACCACCTCCGGATTTCAAACTCCGGGTTCCACGAGCGCCACCTACAGCGGCAATATCCGCATTGGTGCGGACGCCGTCTTCGGGAGTGGTGAATTAAACCCGAAACAGAATGACATTTTGTTGGGTGCCGGGCCCAAAAAATGTTGGTTTTGTTCGGGTGGAAATGCGCCGTTATTTTAGTTCGGGTTTGTTAGTTGTTAGTTCGAGGGGGATGCCCCGGCCTTGATCGCCAGCCCCAACTGCACGTCCCACGGCCTGAGTTTGGCCTTGCTACCGTTGCAACCTCTCAGCCTGAATCGTGTGGTATTGTCCACCATTCAGGACACTTCCGGCGCCGGCCGATCCGGAGTTCCGGAATTGGGCGCCTTCTTTAGGAGAAGCCGAGCTGCAAAACGCCTTCCAATCCCTGGCCCCGGCCGGACTACCCACATGTCCGGGGCCACCCTTGCGCTTGCTGGACAACCAGGATCGCTCGCAACCTGCCCTGGATCTCGTCGCCGGGGATGGCATGCAATTCTCGGTGGGTCGTTTGCGGTCCTGTCCCGTTCTGGGCTGGAAGTTCACCGCGTTGGTCGACAACCGGATCCGCGGTGGCACCGGCGCCATGCTCCACAATGCCGAGTTTCTGGCCCGCCGCTTCGGCTGGGCGGATTCTGCGGTTTAGAATAGAGCGGGATGCCTGCGCCTCGCTCTGCTGAGTCTGGAAGAACCGGTGAAAAGATCCGGGGGGACGCTCATTTTTCTTGGAAGTCTGGCAAATCGGGTTTGGCTCTTTCTTTTGCCTCCAAAGTCGAGGGTTTCTACGGAGAGTCCACCGTGGTTTGGTTGCGGCAAATTTGCTTGGACCACGGGCTGACTTCCGGAACCCTGACCGTGGAGGACACGGGGGCCTATCCGTGGGTGTTGCGCGCCAGGCTGGAATCCTTGTTGCGCCGCGCCCTGGCCACCCCCGCCCTCATGGTCGAAGCCGCGCCGCCGATTGCTGCGGATGGCTTGGTGCCCATCACTGCCCAACGCGAGCGCCCGCGCCGATCCCGCTTGTATCTTCCCGGCAATGAACCCAAGTACATGTTGCACGCCGCCGTGCATGGTCCCGATGCCGTCATCCTGGATCTCGAAGACTCGGTGGCGCCGGGCGCCAAGGAGGACGCTCGAACTCTCGTCCGCCACGCGCTCTGCACCCTGGATTTTGGCCACTGCGAACGCATGGTGCGCATCAACCCCGGCGAACAAGGACTGGAGGACCTGGCAGCCTTGGGAGATGCCCCATTCGATTTAGTCTTGATTCCCAAGGCGGAAACCGCCGCCCAAGTACAAGTTGTTGCGGACGCTGCGCCCGGCCGATTGCTCATGCCCATCTTGGAAACTTCTCAAGGCATCTTGGAGGCGCGGGCCATTGCCGCCGCCGCCAAGCCGGTCGTGGCCCTCACCTTGGGACTGGAAGATTTGACCGCTGACCTGGGCGTGCCCAAAACGCGCGAGGGTGACGAGACTTTGTTTGCTCGGAGTTTCGTGGTGCTGGCCGCCAAGGAGCGCGGCCTGCAGGCGATTGATTCCGTCTATGGCGATGTCGCCGATGAAGAGGGTCTGCGTGCTTCGGTGCATGCCGCGAAGGCCATTGGCTTCGAGGGCAAGGGAGTCGTGCACCCGCGACAAATTCCGATCGTGCACGAGGCCTTCGCACCGTCGGAACAGGAATTGGAGGAAGCGCGTCGCATCGTTGCTGCCTTTGAGGAGGCTGAGGCCAAGGGCCTGGGTGTGGTTTCCCTGGGTTCGAAAATGATCGATCCACCGGTGGTGGAACGGGCCCGCCGCATCGTTTCCATGCAGGAGTTCGCCCGTGACTGAATTGCAAACCGAGGGCCTTTTGAATGCCGCCGGCCGAGAAGTGCCGGCCGAGTTCAATGGCCGCAGAGCAAAACCCTACCAAGGAGTCGGCATGGTTCGACCCGAGGGTCAGCACGCCGCGCCACGCATCAAGACTTGCGCCGATTATCCGGCCGACGGCAACAAGGTCGTGCAAGGGGGAGGGGACTTGGCGGACGGTCTGGAAAAGGCCTTGCGCCAAGCCGGGCTCAAGGACGGCATGTCCATTTCCACCCACCACCATTTCCGCAACGGCGATTTGGTGGGCTTGGCGATTTTTGAGGCCGCCCTCCGTCTCGGCGTGAAAAACCTGCGCTGGTATCCGAGTGCTTCCTTCCCCTGCCATGCGCCCTTGCTCGAGCGGCTGAAGGACGGCACCATCCATCACATCGAAGGCTCTATGAATGGGCCCTTGGGTGAGTTTTGCTCGTACGGGAAAATGGAGGGATTGGGCGTGTTGCGCTCGCATGGCGGCCGTTGGCAGGCGATCCAAGACGGGGAGATGAGCATCGACATTGCCGTCATTGCTGCACCCACAGCCGACCCCTTTGGCAATTGCACTGGCGATCGCGGCCCGTCGGCCTGCGGTTTGCTGGGCTTCGCCCAAGCGGATTCCGAATATGCCAACCACGTCATTGTCGCAACCGACCACTTGGTGGATTTTCCTTGCGTCCCATGGCAAATCCACGGCCAACGCGTGGACCAAGTGGTGGTTTGCGATCAGGTTGGCATTCCGGAACAAATTGTATCTGGTACTACGGTGGTCACTCGCTCGCCGGAACGGCAACGCATCGCCCGCCTGATCGCCGACTTTGCCCGCGCTTCTGGCCTAGTCCGTGACGGTTTTTCTTTTCAAGCTGGAGCAGGGGGAATTGCCTTGGCCTTTGCCATGTATTTGCGCGAACACATGGAGTCCATGGGGGTCAAGGCCCGCTTCATTCGGGGCGGCTCCACCAAACACTTGGTGGCCATGCTGGAGGATGGTTTGACGGACTATATTTTGGATGGACAAACCTTTGATTTGGATGGGGTGCGATCCATGCGGGAAAACCCCGGCCACTTGAATACTTCTCCCTTCACTTCCTACAACTACCATGGCAAGGGAAATTTTTCTTCCATTGTGGATTTGGTCGTGCTCGGCGCAACCGAAGTGGATGTGGATTACAACGCCAACGTTGTCACGCACTCCGACGGTAAGCTCTTGCATGGGATCGGCGGTTGGCAGAATTGTTTGTTCGCGGGTTGCACAGTGTTGGCCGTCCCCTCCGTACGCAATCGCATTCCGGTGGTCCTGGATCGCGTGACTACCTTGTGCGGACCCGGCGAACTGATTGATGTCGTTGCCACCGAGCAGGGGCTCTGCATCAATCCGGCGCGCGAAGACTTGCTGGACGCTGTCCAAGGCCAAGGTCTCCCTTTGCTGACGATTCGCGAACTTAAGGATCGCGTGGACCGACTTTGTGGGGGATCGCCCTCGAAACCCAGACTTGGCGAGGACTTCGTCGCCGCAATTCAGTGGGTGGATGGCACCACCATAGACGGCGTCCGTCGGGTCCTTCCCTAACGAGGTTCAAGGCCACCCCTTCTTTTCGGGGAGCGCGAACCCAGAGTGAGGTCGGAGCAATCCCCGAGAGGGCGCGGATACCCGCAAGTTGGACATGGATCCGCGTGGCAGGCGCTACCGGAGGGCCGCGGGAGCAGGTGCCCACACTGCATGCAGGGATCTTGATCCGTTGTAGCGTTAGACTCCGATTCCGTCACGCGGGTATGCTAGTTTCCAATTCCATGAAACTGCACGAAAAATCTTGTGAACCCTGCCGCGGCGGGATCCCGGCCCTAGCCGAAGCCGAGTGGGAATCTCTGTTGGCAGAGGTGGAGGGGTGGGAAGTCCTGCAAGGCCACCACCTGGAAAAGAAATGGAATTGTGTGGATTTTGCCGAAGCCTTGGCCATGACCAATCTGGCCGGCGCTGTCTGTGAGGAACAAGGACATCACGCCGATTTCGAGTTGGGTTGGGGGCGATTTTCTGCGCGGATCTGGACGCACAAGGTGGATGGCTTGACGGAAGCGGATTTCATTCTTGCCGCAAAGTTGAATCTGGCTTTGTGCGGCACCGAGTAGTTCCTACAATCCGATTCATGGCCGTGGCGATTTTTCGTCTGGCCCGACCCAAACTTCAACGGAGAAACCCATGGATCAAATGAGCCCTTGGATGGAAGGCCTGTTTCGCTGGATGCACGTCGTCGCCGGTGTGTTGTGGATTGGCCTCTTGTATTTCTTCAATTGGGTCAACACCCAGTTCGCCCCGAAATTGAGCGGCGAAACGAAAAAGGAAGCTTTGCCCATCGTCCTTCCTCGCACCTTGTATTTTTTCCGTTGGGGCGCCGCCTTCACTTGGATTACTGGCATTCTGTTGTTGGGCTTGGTCTATCACATGGGCGGCGAATCCATGTGGACTACTGGCGAGGATGTTGTTCCGAATGCCGTGATGTACGGGCTCGCCATGATTTTTGGCGGTCTGGTCATCTATGAAATCTTGTGGAAGAAACTCTCCGGCAATGCCGCTGTAGTTGTGAGTTTCGCCTTGGTCGGTGCTTGGTGCTACACCTTTTCGGAGTGCCTCGATTACCCAGCCCGCACCATGATGATTCACTTGGGTGCAACCTTCGGCACCGTGATGGCCTTCAATGTTTGGTTCCGGATCTGGCCTGCGCAACGGAAAATCATCACGGCCATTGCTGCGGGGGAGGCCCCGGACGGGGCCCTAGCCGCGCTCGCCGGTCTGCGCTCCAAGCACAACACCTACATGTCCGTGCCCCTGATCTACACCATGTTGGCGACGCACAACACGCCCATGTTTGAGCATGGCTGGATCGGGATGGTGGTCGTTGTTGCCCTAGGTTGGGCCGTGACCTTCCACATCTACAAGATCTCCGCCGGCGACTGCCCGGGCCGCTACTAATCGGCAGTAAATTCGGCCCGCAGGTAGGCCAGCACATCATGCTGGTCCTGCGGGGAAAGGATGCCGCGCCAAGGGGGCATGCTACCAATGGGGCCGGTCCGTCCTTCGTGGATGATGCGCAAGAGTTCCTCATCCGATCGCGCAAGTGGGCCGTCTGCCAAGGTGTAGTTTGCGGCTAGGCGGACCCCTTGTGGTGTCGTGCCGGTGCCATCTTTTTGGTGGCAAGCGGCACAGTAAGTGGTGTAAATCTTTTTTCCGGCGGCAACATTTCCAGGGCGGATCGGTTCCGGTGGAGCGCAGGCTGCCAAGCCGCCTACAAAAAGCGCCAGGAGAAATTTCATGCTTGAGAAAGGGTATCCAAGCGGGTCACTGAATGACTTGAGATTCTCCGTTGGAGAGCACACCTGCGGCAATGTCCAATGCCTGGAACCAAATCTGGATGCCGGTGGTATTGGCCGGAACAGTCGCCGGCATGGAGACAGTCCCCGAGGCATCTGCGGTCAGGGTCGGGAAGGGGCGAATGGGCTGAGTGAGTTCAGCCGATCCCCAGGGAGTGGATGTTGGTCCGCCGCCCGTGCTACTCCAAGCCAAAACAACCGAGGCGTTGGGACTGGCTCCGGCCAGACTAAAGACAGCGGGTTGACCAGAGGTCAAATCGCTGACAAAAAGGGTGAAGGCTGCGGAGGTCGAAGTGATGAGGTTGCCGTCGGCATCCCACAGAAAGAGATCTTCGCCGGCTTTGAGGTTGCCATCGTATGGGCCCAGGACAAAGTTTCCCTCATTGCCGGTGGGGGATGCAGCACGAGCGCGAAAGGCCTCCAACCTAGGAGACAGATAAACGGCCTCGCCAGCCGGGACAACCGTGCCAGCATGGAAATCCAAATCAATTCCGCCGCTCAGAGTCCAACCACTCAAATCCACGGCATCATTGGTCGGGTTCAGCAACTGCAACCACTCTTCATCATCATTTCCGGATAGTGGATCGGTTTCCATGGCACCAAGGGTCATGGCCGGGACGAAAAGAGGGGAGCCAGGAAGGACTCCAGATTGGGTGTGGGTTTGAAAGAGGTGGACTCGTCTCTGGGGTAGGAATTCCTGGGTGATTTGATCCAACCCCTGTTGGAAGTTTTTCGAGGATCCCCAGGAAGGAGAACCCCAACGGGCAACATCCAGGGCGATATCGGCGGTGAGGAGTTGCTGTAGCGCGGCGATGCGGTTTTCCAGAACCAATTGGGAACTGGGGGTGCCAGGAGCTTGCAACTGTTCCTCCATGACAGTCCACAAGCGTCGCACATACATTTGGTGCACCCGGGGATCCCGGTAGCAAGCATCAATGAAGCGGTTCCAGTAGCCGTCAATTTTTCGGTGCCCGCTGTCACCAAAGAGGGGGTGGCATTGCGGGTCGCGATCCGCCCATATGGAGTCGTTTAGGACGCCTCCCGTGAGGGTGTAGTTGCGGCCCAAGGTCAAGTCCTTGTCCCATGGCAAAAAGCGCCATTCGCCGTCCCCGTCGGAGTCTCGATAGAGGTAGTAGTTTTTGTGGACGTGGTCATTGTCGTTGATCAAGGAGGTGGCCACCAAATAACTGATCACAGCCGGCAGATCCACGTTGTCAAACAGGTAATTTTCCAGAGCGGTACCCGTCAGTTTGACTCCATTGACGAGAGCTTGCAGATCTTGATTGCCCTCCCATGTGCGATTCTTTTTTTCAACCCCGGAATTTGCAGACGTGCACTGGTTGTACATTTTGTACAAAGCGCCTTCATCGTCGAGGTCCACTCGATCCAAGAGTTCGTCGTCCACCTGCTCCACGAAAATGAAGGCTCCGAAAAATGCTCCATTTTGGCGCAAGTGGACCATTTCCGCAAGGGATCCGGCTGACCCCACATTTTGGTAAATCTCCCAGGCCAGGATTTGTCGGATGTACGCCTTGTCCGACCAAGTGGAATTCAAATTGATTTCCTCCATACGGCCGACACCGGCAATCATGCGGAGTTTTTCGCCCGGATTGAAATCCAATTTGTAATTGGTCTTTGGGTAACCGGAAGAGCTGCCGCCTCTCTTACGGCAAAACAAATTATCATAAAATTCTCCCAGATGCCAAAGAGAACAGCGTGTCCCAGAAACGGTGTTGGCTTGATTTGGATTTTGCACAAACCAATGCATGGCCGACAAAGGGGTGGAAATGGTGGGGTCCACAACTACAGTGCCGAAATATTCGGCGGAATCCGAGACCAAATTCAAGGGTGCCTGGCCACTTCCGTTCAAACTATCCTGCGCTGTGATTCGCCAGCGAACCATTTCGCCAGGAATCGAAGTGGCAGCGGAAATGAGTCCAGTCCAAAGGTCGTCGCCGGCGACGGCATCGGGAGTCACGCCATTGTCAGCCAGAATCAGGGACGATTCCGACCCGAACATGATCCGAGTGACGAGGTTGCCGCTGATCACCGAAGCGGAGCCGCCCAAAATATGAGCGGTGACAACAATGTCCTCAATGTCCTGTGGAGGATTTGGAGTGGAGCCAACGGATACAACGCACGGGCCACCGGTGCCATTCGGCGCGGCCGGAGAAGGCACCGCAAAGTAACTTTCGTCCGCAGTAAGCCCGGGATTGAAGCGAAGCCCGTAGGAGATGTCGGGATATTGAGGACCAAAACTCGGCGCATATTCGCTTTGTATCGTGCTGCCATCGGCATGCACCAAACCGAGATATTCTCCCGCCGTGGTCAACTTGAAGTTGGCATGCAACTCTTGCCCAGAAACGGCGCGATCCTTGTCGGAAGCAAAAACCAGCAAGCTTCCTCCGGCGGGAATCACGGCGGGGGAAGGAAACATCCATTTCGTCAAATCGCTGGCATCATCCGTCAAAAAACTGCCGGCCATGTCCACGCTGGTGGCATCAGGATTGAAGATTTCAATCCAATCCGAGCTGTCGCCGTCTTCGTCCTCCAGCCCATCTTGATTGGAAGCCAGGAATTCCGATAGCACGGGATCTTTTTGGGGCGAGGCCACCCAAGGAGCCAAAAGGAGAGGGAGGATTGCAAGCATGGGGGATGCTCCAGTTTACCACCAAAAGGCAATCAGACTTCTTGGAGCGGTCGGGTGGCCAAAACAAGGTCACCACCGGAGGATTCCGACATGACACGCTCAGGACGCTGTCGGTTGTCGGTCCTCTCCATGACGTGGTCCTCGACGTGGTTGAAGAGCTCGTCAATATCCACGACGCCATCGTTGTTGGCATCAGCCGCCGTGGTATTGGTCAGGGCCGAGACCACGCCAGCTGTGAATATTCCATTGCCGGGCAACTCCTCGGCTTGTCCACTGCGAGCACTGGCGGCAAAAATGTGGATGCCATGGCCGCTCGACAAAACTCGATTTCGCAGCACAGTATCTTCATCGATGAGGGAACCAAACGGGTTTTCCCCGCCTCGCGCCCCTTCCGCCAAACCACTCCCTGAGGCGCATGTGTCGTAAAAGAGAACGCGCCGGGAGGAAACCAGATTCTCTGAAAGAACGAGATCGTCCAAGTCACGGCG
>CAYXFZ010000032.1:12381-25459 GCA_964464385.1 uncultured Planctomycetales bacterium | reverse complement strand
CAATACCCGCCGCGCCGCATGGGTCCCTGGATTTCGATCACGGTGCCCAAGGTGGGTCCGGCCGAACCCCGCCCGCAAACTTGGTTGGTTCCTGCCGTGACCGAAGAAGTGGATCCTCCGCTCAACGGAGAGTCACCACCAATTCGATCTTCACTCCATCCCGCAACAGAAGAAGGGTGATCGTTTCTCCCTTTTGACCGCTGCCTAGGGCACGGATCAAATCTATATCCGTTTCAATGATCCGGTCGGCGGCTTGCAGGAGTTGATCTCCGACCAGGACGCCGGCCCTTTTGGATCCACCTTTTTCCGAGAGTTTGGTGACGGCAAGCCCGGCCTGCCCCTCTAGAGGATCGCCAACATAGAGACCCAAGCGACCGCGTTGTCGGTTGCGTTCGCCGATCATGCGGTAATGTTTGGCCATCAGTTTTTGGAAATCCTTGGGCATGGCCATGCGCGGATCATTCTTGAAGGTGAGAGGATCATCGCGTTTGTCCAGGGCCTCGATGATGCTTCGACCCAATTCCAATACTTGCTGCGTACCCTTGAAGTCGATCTTTTCGACATCATCTCCGGGCATGTGGTAGTCCTCGTGGACGTTGGTGAACAAAAATAGGGCAGGAACGCCAGCATCAAAGAAAGAAGAGTTGTCGCTCGGTGCATGTCCGCCCTCGCCAGTCTCAATCTTGAGTTTGGATGCCCGTAAGGGCTTCTTTAGGAGCTTGGGGAATTCCTTGGCGGTTCCGGTACCACCAACAAAGAGTTTGCCCTCAGCACGGCCGATCATGTCAAAGTTGAGCATGGCCAGCATGTGTTCCGGCGGCAGAGGGCCATTTTGGACGAAATCTTTGGAGCCCAAAAGGCCTCGCTCTTCGGCACTAAACGTCATAAACAGAATCGGATGCCGAGTGGGATGGGCCACAAACCACTCGGCCAACTCGGCAACACCAGCGGATCCGGAAGCATTGTCATCGGCGCCGTTGTGAATTTCACCGGGGTAGCCCATGGCACCTGGGCCGCCGATTCCAGCGTGGTCGTGGTGTCCGCCAACGACAATTACCTGATATTTCAAATCGGGATCTGTGCCGGGCAAGAGCGCGGCCGTGTTCCAGCAGGTGCGACCAGCGGCTTCAAAGGGAAGGATGAAAGGGGCCAAGGCCTCTTCCTCAGGCCCGTCCTCGAAGGGAGCACCCAAGGGCTCCAATTCCAACCGATGCCACTCTTGGGCGAAGAAAAGGGCGGCCAAGTGTCCACCCCGTTCCCCAGATTCTCGGCCTTCCATGGCATCACTGGCAAGAAAGGCAATCCGGGCCCGCATATCCTCGGTACGAATGGCGGAGGCATCGGTGGCTGCATACTGGAGACAGAGGGGGGCAAGGAGGGCAAGCATGAGACTGGAATTGGGTTTGGGAAGGGGAACTCGGCCAACCAATGTACGCCCGCGATGGGCGATCGTTGGCTCAATTCCTGGAGCGGAGCTTGACCTCGAGGGTCTTGCCTGCAGAAATGCTGACGGTTTGGGCGGATTGGTCGGCGTCAGCCAAGAATAGAAAGCCGCTGGCTTCACCAGGGGCCGCACTTACTCGATACGTGCCCGGTTTCAATCCCTTGAAAAGAAACCGCCCTTGGGAATCCAGGCGTTGGTCTTCGGCATAGCCTCCGAAGGCCTCTCCGGATTGCAAAGTCAGGTAGGCCGTTCCTCCAGCGAGAGGGCGACCATCGGCGTATGAACCCACGCCACGAATCGTGGCCCCTTGCTCCAAACGAAAGGATCCCAGATCGACCGTGGCCCCATCGCCCACCTCAACATGGATAAACTGAGGCAAGTGGGCGTCATGGCGAATCTCGATTTTGAGGGATCCTGGGAAAGTTTGAGTGAGTTCAAATCGACCGTCCGCGCGCGTTGTCGTGGATTGACTGGGAATGTTGTTGGGATCGGGGCCAGGCCCACCAAAAAGGGCGAAGGTGTTTTGATCGGTCCAATCGCGACCATGGATCAAGATTTCAGCGCCGCGCAGAGGATTTCCATTTCCTCCGGATAGAACTTGGCCAACCAGCCTTCCGCCAGCGACCAATTGAGCGTCCATGCCCTGAACAATGTCCCGTTGTACGGTGAATGTGGGCGTGTAAGCGGGAGCAAAGCCGGCAGCCCGGCCCAGAAGGCGATAGGTGCCTGGTTCTAGGCCCGAGAAGACAAAACTTCCGTCCGGGCTCTTTACCGTGATCTTTTTTCCCGTGGGTCCAAAAGTTGTGCTGCCGATATTCACGCGAAACAGTTCCAGGGATCCGTGTTCGATGGGCCCCGTAGGGCCGACCAGTCGGCCACTGACCCCACCTCGCTTGTGCATGACCAACTCCAAATCCTTGGCATTGGATTGAACCCGGGGCAAATGCGCGTTGGAGAATCCCTCGGCCAACGCACCCAATCCATAGAGACCCTTGGGAAGGCCACGCAGGAGGAAGGAACCGTCGTCCGCAGAAAGCGTTTGGGCGCTAAACATAGGCCGGGGGCGGACGCGAGAAGCTTCGACCTTGACGCCGGAGACAGGGGTGCCATCATCCAAGCGCACGATGCCGGAAAGGGTGTGTTCCGTGCCCAAGCTAATGTCCTGTTCAAGGTGGCGGTTGTTGTTCATCAAGACCACCGGGTGAACGCGGCCAGAGGCATAGCCCTCATGCGAGGCGGTCAACATCCACAAGCCCTCGGGCAGTTTGTCCATGTTGTAAGTCCCGTCTTGGGCAGCCTGAAAAAGAATGTGCCGACCCAAGTCTTGGTTTTGAACGGCCAAATCCTCGGCCGGGGCCGGGGACCATTGCACCGATTGGCGATTCAGTTCCAAATCGGCAGCTAAGGGATTGCCCGCAGAATCGGTAATTTTCCCGGATAGGGAATACCCTACACCCAGCATGATGGGCGCCAATTCCTGGCTTTCGCCGATGACGGTGACACCGACACCCTGCCGCGGGGCGTAGTCGGGGTGGCGGACCCACATGTCGTAATCCCGACCTGACGGGAGGTTGCGAAAGGTGTATCGGCCATTCTTATCCGATTGCGCCCGGTGTTGATCCAGGGGCTCACCGCGATCCCCGGGGGTGGTGGCAAAGGCCGAAATGGCGTCATATTGGCGCTCGAGAACAACCAGAGCACCCAGCACGGGTTCGCCAGCTGGATTCACGACGGATCCTTGGATGAGGCCACCACGCGGGAGGGGCGACGCAGGGGCGACCACGGTCGTTCGAGTGTCTTGGGAATCCGAGGGATCCACTCGGGCCGGGCCCAAACCCTCTCCTGGAAACAAGGAGGCACTCTCTTGGCGCTCGGGGGAGAGCACATCTGCGAGGCCAGGGCCATTTTCTGGAATGTCCGTGGACTGGCTGGGACCCGAAGAGAGGATGATGGCTACCACGATCACCAAGCCGGCGGCAAGGAGGAGGGGCAGAATCGGCAGATTGGAGGAGCCTCGGGAGGCCTGGCGGGATTTTCTCATGATGATCGGACCCGATTGGGACGAATTTGGCCCGAGAAAACTTGCAGGAAGTCTCGAGCGCATGCGTAATACGATATCCGATGTCTCCGCTCCTCATCCTTCTTCTTCTGGCGACTCTTGGATTGAGCTTCTGGGCCCAGGGTGCGACCCAGGGTCGCTTCAAGAAATGGTCCCGCGTGAACACCCGTTCTGGGCTGACAGGAGCCCAGGTTGCGGCCGAGGTCTTGCGCCGGGCCGGCGTGCAGGGGGTGACGATCGAGGCCGTCCAGGGGCGACTTTCGGACCATTACGACCCCCGCTCCTGCACCCTGCGGCTTTCCCCCGAGGTGCACGATGGCCGTTCGGTGGCGGCCTTTGGGGTTGCCGCCCATGAGGCCGGCCATGCCATCCAACACGCCAACAAGTACTTGCCCTTGGAATTTCGTTCCTTGGTGGTGCCCACGGCTGGGTTGGGGAGCTCCTTGGGGTTTCCTCTCATGTTCATGGGCCTCATTTTCCATTCCATGAGCCTGGCCATGGTTGGCCTGGTGTTTTTCGCGGTGGTGGTCGTCTTTCAGTTGATCACCGTGCCCGTGGAATTCGATGCCAGCCGCCGCGCAATCGCTGCCCTGGAGGGCAGTGGCCTCATTCAAGGAGGTGAGGAAGCCGCTGGGGTCAAAAAGGTACTGACGGCCGCAGGCCTGACCTACGTCGCCGCCGCACTGACCGGATTGGTCTGGCTTTTGCACTACGGATCCATAATCCTGGGCAGAAGGAACTGAGCCGACTACCCCGCTCCAGTCGACTTCCCGACTCATGGCCCTGAAACTTGATCTGACTGGCCTGCTGGATGGCCCCGGTGCTCCGGATACGGTCGCTTTCGCGGCGGCCATGTCGGGCGCCGCCGAAATCCAGGCGGCCCACCATGCGGCCCCGCCGGCCTGGGCAAACCTCCCCTCGGAAACGAGCCATGCCGAGGCCTGTTTGGCGAGGGTGGCGGAGATCCAAGAGGATGTTGATGTACTTTTGGTGCTGGGGATCGGGGGCTCGGCCCTGGGGGCCTCGGCCGGATTGGCGGCCCTGGCCCCGTATGGCCAAGAATGGCAAACCGGCGGCCAGCGCGTCTTTGTGCTGGATAGCGTGGACCCCGATTGGATCGGGGGTATTCTGGAGACCGTGCCTGCGGAACGCATGCACGTCAATGTCATCAGCAAGTCTGGGGGCACCATCGAAACCTCGGCAGATTTTTTGGCTTTTTGGGATCACGTTCGCCGTGCCTGCCCTTCGGATGAGGCGGCCCGCAAACGTTTCACCGTGACGACGGATCCAGCCACGGGACATTTCCGCAAACTTTGCGACGAATTGGGATTTTCCACCTTGGAGGTGCCCGCGGGCGTCGGCGGCCGCTTCTCCGTGCTTTCTTCCGTCGGCTTGTTCCCCTTTGCCTTCGCTGGTCTGGACATCGAATCCATGCTGGTCGGCGCCGCCAAGACTGACGGCAACCTGGCCACGGCCGATCCCGCTGCCAATCCCGCTCTGGCTTGGGCCTTAGCCCACACCATGCACCTCCGCGCCGGCCGCAATGTTCATGTCATGTTCCCCTACAGCTGGCGGGCGCGTCTCTTGGCCGACTGGTGGCAGCAACTCTGGGCCGAATCTCTGGGCAAGAAATGGGACACGCAAGGGAACGCCATCCATGTCGGCCCGACGCCGGTGCGGGCCATTGGCCCAACCGACCAACACAGCCAGTGCCAGCTCTACATGGAGGGCCCGGACGACAAGGTTTACACGTTTCTGCAGGTGGAAAAATTCCAGAAGAAGGTCACCCTCGAGGCACCCTTTGCCGATTCGCCCGCCTTCGCTCACCTTGCCCACCGTTCCTTCGGCGAGATTGTGGATGCCGAGCGGCGCGGCACGCAAGTGGCGCTGGCCGATGCTGGCCGTCCGCAGTGCACCCTGTCCCTTTGCCAATTGGATGCCTTTCATTTGGGCCAGTTCTTTCAGTTCTTCCAAGTGGCCACGGCCTATGCCGGACCCTTGCTGAGCGTGGACCCTTACGATCAACCCGGCGTGGAGGCCGGCAAAGTTGCCGCTCTCGCCCTCATGGGATGCAAGGGCTTTGAAGAACGCGCCGCCGATATTCAGGCCACCGAATCGGCGCGCCCCTGCCAAATCCTGACTTGCTAACGTGACAACCCAGAATCCCGTTTACCTTTCCGGCATTCAGCCAAGCGGCTTGTTGCATTTGGGCAACTGGTTTGGCGCAATTCACCAGCACGTTTCTCTGCAAAAAGAACCCGGCGAGCACTATTACTTCATCGCCGACTACCACGCGCTGACGACCGTTCGCGATGCCGAGGAACTGCGGGTCTATGTGCGCGAGACCGCTGCCTCTTACTTGGCGCTGGGCCTGGATCCCGAGCACGCCGTCTTGTGGCGGCAATCGGATGTGCCCGAAGTGTTGGAAATCGCTTGGCTCTTGGGCACTCTCACGGGCATGGGCCTTTTGGAGCGCGCGACTTCCTACAAGGACAAGATCGCCCAAGGAATGAAGCCCAGCGTGGGTTTGTTTACCTATCCGGTGCTTATGGCAGCCGACATCTTGGCCTATGACGCCTCGGCGGTCCCGGTCGGCAAGGATCAGCAGCAGCACATTGAAATGACGCAGGACATGGCGGGTTCCTTCAATGCGCAGTTTGGCGAAGTGTTCCGCCGCCCTGAACCGCTCCTGCCAGAGGAAGCCAGTCGCCAAAAAGTGCCGGGCACCGATGGCCAGAAAATGTCCAAGTCCTACGGCAACACCATTTGGATTTTTGAGACCGGCAAGGCCCTGAAAAAAACCATCAGTCGGATCGTCACCGACTCCCGGACTCCCGAGGAGGCCAAGGAGCCTGACGAGCTCTTCCTCTTTGATTTGCTTTCCCTGTTCTTGCCCGGTGGCGAATTGGGTGCCCTCCAAGAGGCGGTGCGCGCCGGTGGCGAGGGTGCGCCCGGTTACGGCCTCTTGAAGGGTCGATTGTACGAGGCGATCGAAGATTACTTCGCTCCGGCGCGTTCCCGCCGCGAGGATCTCCTGGCCGACCCCGCCGAACTGGACCGCATCCTGGCCCGCGGCGCTGACCAAGCCCGCGAGCGCGCAAGTGCCGTCCGTGACCGCGCCTACCACGCCTGCGGCTTGCGTTGACGGTTTTGAACCTAGCCTGCAGACTGTTTATTGGCCGGAGGCAGTCAGCGGAAAATCTTCTCCGCCTTCGATGAGGGGGAAGGTGGGGCGCTGTCGGCCGTCGGTTTTGGTCTCGACAAATTGAACCACGAAGGCTCGGAGTTCCTCGACGGTGACTTGGCCATTGCCATCGGTGTCGCCCTCACCGCGCAGAGCCGCCAGTATCCCGGCAGTGAAGAGACCATTGCCACCGGCCTCCAAAGCCGAGCCGGCCTCTGTACTGCCAGCCAGGATGTAAACCCCGCCGCCGGTTCCGGCCAAAGCGGCGTCCATATCCCGAGACGAAAACAAACCACTGGCGCCGCGGCTGGCCTCGTCAGCCGCCCCACGCCCTGATTGGCAAGTGTCCAGCAACAAAATCCTTCGGTTGGACTTCAACTGCGACCAGGTAACCAAGCGTTCCAGGACATGGCGGGACACTCCGGAGTAGGGATCTTCCGGCGTGGCATCGGCGGTCAAAAACCAATATTCGCCATCCTCGTCGCGGATGCCGTGACCCGCACCGAAGACGACGATGGTGTCGTCCGGTCCGGCCTGCCGCAGGGTGGATTTCAGTCGCCTTTGCAATTCTGCCGAAGTGACTTCCGCATTGCGCAAGACTTCCACCTTCACCTCGTCAAACAAATCACTCTGTCCACTCAGCGCCGCGGCGACATCCTCGGCATCCTTGACCGGCCACTGCAGGTCCAAGGCATCACTTTCATAATCAGCAACGCCGAAGGCCAGCACGTACAGGTTGCGACTGCCGGCTTGGTATTCCAGTTTGATTTCTTGGCTGGTTCCCTCAAGTCCGGAAGTGGAAACGGCGCGTAATTCCAGCTTGGTTACTCCCCTAGTTTTGGCAAGCGCCAAGGGGAAACGAAAACGCCAGCGACCTTCCTGCTCTGGTCTCCGCAAGTTACCCCGCTTTCCATCTTCCATATCGGACAGCCGGGCCCAGGGCCCATCGTCCAGCCGCCAGTGCAGATCAGGGAGACCGGCCGGATCGTCCAACCACCCTTCCACGGTGAAGGTAGTCTTACTTGCCGGCAAGGAGCCCGAAGTGGGGGACCACAAGGTGAGCGCAGGGGGTACTTGTTTACGATCTGGGTCTCGAATTTCCAATTCCGTGGGGTAGGGTTCTCCAAGCAACTCGCAAGCTGCCTTCACCCAAAGGTGGACCTCTTGGACCTTGGGGTGGTCGAATGCCAGGAGTCGCTTGTTGAGGCGAGGGTTGAGGTCAGCGACTAAAAACTTGGAGAAATGGAGCGTTGCCTGCCATCGCTGTTGCCGGGTGACATCCGCCCACGGTCCTGGATCATCCCAACGATACTGTTCCGTGGCGGCTGTGAAATGTTGCGAAGTCACATTCTCGTTCATCAGGAGTCGGAGGAATTGCAGAGCCAGTTCATGGGAAGGAAGCCAGCCGATTTTTTCGGTCAACGCTTCCATCTCCCTGCACATGGACGGAGCACGGAAAACGAGACAGATTTCCATGGGTTGGTCGCCGAGCCCCTGCGCAACTTGAATTCCGTCCAAAATTACTTGGCAGGCGGAATCCAAAATACGGTTGTTCGGATTCTTGGCCACCAATTCGAGAAGGGTGCCGTCTTCCCGCACTCTTATCCAAGATCCTCCAAGGGCCTCCATCAGGTGCTTACGTGCGGAGAGCAGGTCCCCACGTTGGGCATACAAGGAGGCAAGATTAGCCTCGGTTGCTGAAAAGTAAGACAGGGGTTGGGAGATCCAATCCAAATAGTCGATGTGGACACCATTTGGATTTGCTTGTGTCTGGATCTCTGCATGGTACTTTTCCCTGAATTGTTTCAGTCCCGGTAGTGCCGTTCGGTGCATGGCAAAACTGGGGGTCACTACCGTGATGGCATTGGTCATTTGGAACCACTGGGAAATGCTTACCTTGGGGTTGCCGGTGATATAGGCCCGGAGGGGTTCATAGCCGCTGGATGCCTTTTCGTAGGCTTCCAAGGCACCCTCTTTGTCCCCCAATTCATCCAGGACTTTGCCCAAGTGAAAGGCGGTCATGGTGTAAGTGGTCCAATGGTTTTCCTTCTGAAACACGTCCTTGCCTTGCGGGTCATCTTGAAGGCTTAGGCCTCGGCGAAGTTCTCTTACGGCTTCGATTTTTTTTCCAGACCAATGGAGCAAGGCTCCGAGTTCCAAGGGAAAGAACACCGACCAGCCGGAGAGTTCGCCAAATTCTTCCAAGTACATGCGCATGGATGCCTGGACAATTTTGGCGGCACCTTCGTAATCTCCAGCCGCCCGGAAATACATTTCAGATCTGCCAGCCTTGAGCGTGTTGGCCATAAATAAGGGGCTATCCGCTCCATGTTCTTCCACCAAGAGTTTCATGGCGCCGAGGAATGCCGCGCGTACTTCTTCCCAATAAGAATCCCAACTCGGTATCCGACCAAAGTAACCGGGTTGCTCCTGCCATCCTCGAAGGCTAAGGAGGTTGCCGTACGTTTGGAGAGCCAACCAAGTGTTTGGCTCCTTGGATTGGGCGAGATTTTCCAGGGCCAGAATGCGCAGTGATCCGGACTCCTTTTCAAGAACATCCCGGGACCATGCTTCCGGGGATTGTTGGGTGCCGTCCTCTAGTACAATCTTCCAGTTTTTCTTGGAGGATTCCATCAAACGGAGGTTGGGAAACCTATCCTCAATCAGGGCCCGGGCGTGTTCCGTCCAGTCGAATGGTTGGCGTTGGGCATGGAGCGTAACTTGACCGGTTCCAAAACCAACGGCAAGGATGAGAAGTTCGTAGTCCGTGCCCTTGCGCAGTTTGAGTTCTGGGAGCAAAGGGTTGAGGGCATACCAGCCATCATCATCAATCGCCAAATATCCTTGTTGAGGTTCGCGCACGGCTAGGGCAGCATCAAAGGTGATGGCTTCCAAGCGCAGGGACCAGCGACCGGATCGGGAGACCCGAAAGGGGATCCTCAGGACTGAGGCTTGGTCCGGCAAAATCGGTATTCCGGCGTTTCTGGGAGCTAGGGGATGATGATCTTGGGCACCGAGCGGCCATCTTTGCCCTTCCAGTAAATCCACCCCGGGCTGGTCTTGGAACAAGGATTCCAGGGTTTCGACCGGATGCTCCAGGGTGACTTCAAACTCGTGCGTCCCCTCGCCCAGGATCAGGGGTTTGTCCTGGAGGAGTAAAGGCGGAAGGGCGAGGAGAAGGGTCAGCACGGGCTTAGGAATCAGGGGTTGGGCGCTGAGAGCGGGAAATCTTCTCCGCCTTCGATGAGGGGGAAGGTGGGGCGCTGTCGGCCGTCGGTTTTGGTCTCGACAAATTGAACCACGAAGGCTCGGAGTTCCTCGACGGTGACTTGGCCATTGCCATCGGTGTCGCCCTCACCGCGCAGAGCCGCCAGTATCCCGGCAGTGAAGAGACCATTGCCACCGGCCTCCAAAGCCGAGCCGGCCTCTGTACTGCCAGCCAGGATGTAAACCCCGCCGCCGGTTCCGGCCAAAGCGGCGTCCATATCCCGAGACGAAAACAAACCACTGGCGCCGCGGCTGGCCTCGTCAGCCGCCCCACGCCCTGATTGGCAAGTGTCCAGCAACAAAATCCGTCGGTTGGACTTCAACTGCGACCAGGTGACCAAGCGCTCGATATCGTGACGGGTAACGCCGGAGTAAGGATCTTCGGGCGTGGCATCAGCGGTCAAGAAATAATATTCGCCATCTTCATCGCGGATGCCGTGACCAGCACCGAAGACGACAATGGTGTCGTCTGGTCCCGCCTGCCGCAAAAAAGATTTGGACAGACGACGCAACTCAGCGTTGGTGACGCCGTCATTGCGCAGGATTTCTATCTTCACAGTGTCGAACAGATCTTTTTGTCCGTCCAGCGCGGCCGCTAAATCTTCGGCATCCTTGACCGGCCACTGCAGGTCCAAGGCATCACTTTCATAATCAGCAACGCCGAAGGCCAGCACGTACAGGTTGCGACTGCCGGCTTGGTATTCCAGCTGGATCGTTTGGCTTTTCCCCTCTAGGCCGGCGGTGGAGACGGGTTGCAACTCCAGTTGCGTCAAGCCACGGGCTTGAGCCAAAGCCAACGGGAAGCGAAATCGCCAGCGGCCCTCTTCGGCGGGAGTGCGCGCGGAATTCCCGGAAGATTCCAGATCCGAGAGTTTGGTCCAAGGCCCGCTATCCAGGCGCCAGCGGAGATCGGGAGGGCCAGAGGGATCATGCAGAAAACCTTCGACCGTGAAGCTGGTCTTGCTCGGGGGCAGCGTACCCGAGGTCGGCGACCACAAGGTTAGAACTGGAGGAGGAAGGGCCTTGTTCGGATCCTTAAACTCCAATTCGGGCGGGAAGGGCCTCCCCAGAAACTCCCCGGCCATGCGCATGAAGTGGCGGGTTTCTAAGACCTTGGGGTGTTGGGCAGAAATGAGGTTGTCGGCAATGGAACCCTTCAAAAAATAGAGGAGACCGGTGCCGACATCATGGGCGGCATCCCATCGGCCTTCGTCATCCATTCGCTTGAACATGGGAGGCAGGAGATGCTCCCAGCCATAGGTTCTGGCTGCCTGCATCCAATCCTTTTGACCGGTTTCCAGCAGGGCCTTCATGCCCATGAGTACGACTTCGTGCTTGGGGCGCCAACCCGTTTCCTTCAGCAAGTAAAGCTGGCCAAAGAGAGAGCGGCCGCCAGGATCGGGAGCACCCCGCATGAGGAGGGAGAGCACCATGCTGAGGTCCCCCAAAGTTTCCGCGATTTCGCAACCATTCAGGATGACGTCGGCTGGAGAAAGCACTTGGGAAAAACGAGCCTCCTGCCAAGCTGATTGCAAGACGCTCATGCCGACTAGATCCATGTAGATCCAGTCCGCCGCTAGGCACTCTTGGAGCATTTTTCGGGCGTTGAGGGTGTCGCCGCGGTCCGCATGCAGCTTGCTGATGCGAGCCGAAAGTGTGGTGAAATATTGGATTTGGTGGGCAATAGCTTGGGCAACTTGCCACCCACCCTGTTTCCCATAAGTTTGTTCCAGCCCGGGCATCCATTCCTCCAAGAGGCCCAGTTTCGGAGCGAAGACGGTGGGGGCGATGGGGTAGAGGCCGGAGCGGACCTTCAACCAGGATGCAAGGGATCCATTGCGGTTGCCGGTGATGAAGTTGCGCGTCGGCCAGTAATGATCCCATGCCTTTTGATAGGCCTCCATGGCGGCCTCGGTCTGCCCTAGATCTTCCAGGGCGAGTCCCAAGTGGATGGCAGTTTTCGGGTAATGGAACCAGTTCAGGTTGGGGTCGGGATGGGACTCTAGGAGGGCCAAACCACTGCGAAGGGGTCGCACCGCTTTTCCAGGCTGTCCGGACCAGTCCAAAAGAGATCCGATATTCGCCGGCAACAAAGAAAATTGAGCAGGAAGTTCGCCATGATGCTCCAAGACCAAGCGCAAGCCCAATTGGGCAACTTCGGCGGCCGCTGCCAAGTTGAGTGATCTACCCAAGTAATTTTCCGGGCGGTTGCCATCGATCAACAGAGGTCGCATGGTGGTGGCGTCCATGCCGGATTCGCGGCCCGTTTGTTCCAGGCCAACCAAGAAGGCGGTGCGGCACTCTTCAGAGAATCCGTCCCACTCCACACTGCCGCCGAAGAAGGAATTCTGCGCAACCCAAGCCCGCAAACTGAGGAGTTTGCCATAGGTGATCAGGGCGCGGCCAACGCCGGGTTCCTCGGCAACGCCTAGGGCTTCCAAGGCCATGATGCGCAAGGAGGAGGTGCGGTTTTCCAGGGTTCGAGTCGCCCATTCTTCCGGGGTTTGGCGGCGGCCATCGGCCAAGAGGACTTCCCATTTTTTGCGTCCGATCTCCCGCAAATCGGCGGCGCTCGGGTTCTCAGCCATGAGAACTTTGGCCTGTTCCAACCAGTCGAAAGGTTTGCGTTGGGCGTGCAGATTGACTTTGCCCAAGCCGCCGCCAATCGCCATTAACAGCAATTCGTAGGTTGTCCCCTTGCGGAGTTTGAGTTCACCCAGAAGGGGATTGAGCGCGTACCAACCGTCATCGTCAATGCCAACAAAGCCCTTCTTCGGGTCGCGTACGGCCATAGCGGCATCCAGAGTGAGGCCCTCCAAGCGCAAGGACCAGCGGCCGGATCGGGGGACCTTAAAGAGCACCCGCAGGACACTGGCTTGGCCAGGCTGGTCTACGGCACCCAGAACATCCCCAAGAAGAGGGTCGTGATCTTGGACGGATAGCGGCCATTTTTGCCCTTCCTCCAACTCTACCCCGGGCTGGCCCAGAAACAGGGATTCCAGCGTCTCAACCGGATGTTTGAGGGTGATTTCAAACTCGTGCGTCCCCTCGTCCAAGATCAGTGGCTTTTCCTGGAAGGCAAGAAACGGCAGAGCGAGAAAGACAGCCAGCACGGCCGACAGCC
>CAYXFZ010000032.1:0-12371 GCA_964464385.1 uncultured Planctomycetales bacterium | reverse complement strand
CTACCAACCCCGAATTTCGAGTTTCAGGCCGCGCAGGATTTCTTCCCGCAGGGCTTGGTGTTGGCCGCGGCGAACCAGGGCGCGGAAGGCCGCCTCTTCGGGGCGGGGTCGAATTTCCAGGACCAACACTAGGGCCTGGCCCTCGGCGGTGCGGACGGGATCGGAAATGACACCCGCTTGGAGTTTGCTGGCGGTCGCACAAACGGCAGGATCTACTCCGGGTTCGGTCGCGTGGATCCAACCCAAGAGACCCTTGCGGCGGCGAGAGTTTTCGTCCTCGGAGAGTTCTCCCGCAAGTTTCAGAAAGGCCTCGCTGTCTGCGGCCTCGTCCTTGTACTTGCGGAGTTCTTCCGCGGCCTGAGCAAAGCTGAGATCCAAGGGGTCGGCCGGATTCTCGGTGGCTCGCAACAACAGCCAAGCGACTTGCCGAGTTTCACCGAACTCGGCGTCCATGTCCTTGGCACGTTTTTGGCTCTGGATTGCAAACCAGGCATCATCGAATCGTTGGCGGGAGTACAAGCGCAACCATGCGGCGGCGCGCAGTTCCTCCGATTGTCTGACGGCTTCTACCGAGGAGCCCTGTGCGGACAGCAACACCTCGTAAGTTGCCCCCGCAAAGACCGGGTTCTTGGCGACACGATCGGCGCGCCAATCCAATTCGGCTTGCCGAACGGCATCGTCCACGACCAGGCCCTGGGCATTGCCCCATTTTTCTAGCCATTGCTGGAGGACCCATTGCTGGATGTGTTCCCTCAGCCGCTTGGGGTGTAGGGCAATGCGAATCGTGGCGCCGAGTTCCTGTACCGTGATGCGGTAGGGGGGGACATCCAGGACCAGCCCCGGGTGCGCATTGGCCTCGGCCAGGAGAGCCTCGACTCGCTGTTGGGTCCAAGCCGCTTGCTGTTCGGCGCTGGGGATTGCGTCCGCCGCAAGTTTCAAATCTTGGCGCACGAGGGCCGCATGCAAGGAGGCCGTGCGCAAGAGTTCCAGAAGGTCCGTGCGATTCATGCCGCGCCGGGCCAAAGTGGCGTCAAAATCGAAACCCTCTTCCTCCGCGGAGCGTTCGGCGACGGCCATTTGTCTTTGGACTTCGGTCTCGTTTGCTTTGAGTTTGCGCCGTTCGGCCTCGATTTGCACCACATCAATCTGCAGTAGGTGGATGAGGGCCTCTTGGCCAATGGACTTGCCGCGCAAATTGCGGCCCAGAAAACGATCGACCTGGGCCTCGGTGGCTTGGCCACCCTGCCAGCGGGCCAGGATCCCGTCGCCCCATGGATCGGTTGCTAGGGGCGGAGGAGTTCCCTGCTGAAGGCCCAGAATCAGGAGAGGGGCGAGAAACATGGCCCGAGAGCATAGTCCCGGTTAGGGTGGGGGTTCATGAGAAGCTTCTCGCTGACCCTCCTCTTTTTCTTCCCGGTCTCCTTTCTTTGTGGCCAGGATCTCCCCTCGTTTTGGTCTCCCTCGGCCGAGGCTCCGGATTCCCTCCTTCCCATTGCCCCCGATTCCTTGGGCAACGTGGTCGTGGCCGTGGATGCCACCCTTCTTCGCGAGGGCACTTCCTTCTTGATGGATGGTCGCGCGGTTCGCTTGGGCATTCCCGAGCCTGCCTACGGGGGAGGTTTTTTGGCGGAAGCCCTCTGGGATCAGGATCCCAGCGCCGAAATTCTTTTTGCTTGGAAGGACGAGGTCGTGGCCGCCAGTTTCCGGTCGAACAGCCAGCATTATCAATTGGCTTGGGCTGGGAATGGTCTGCACCATTGGGTTCAGTTGCCTTTGTCTGCTGGTCCAGCATGTGGTACCACCTTTGCCCATGCGATTTCCGCCCCGGGGCCGAGTTCCGCGCCCAGTGGATCCGCCCGCAACCACGAAACAATTGACGTCATGGTGGTTTACACGACTTTCGCCCTGAGTGGTCACGGTGGCAGTGCAAGTTCCATGAATAACGCCATCAACCTGGGAGTGAAGCAAACCAACAACACCTTTGCCAACAGTGGTGTGAACCAACGAATTACTTTGGTGCACACCGCCGAGATGGTCGGCTACAACGAGAAGTCCGGCACCAGCGGTTTCGGTGCCATGTTGAATGATTTGACCAATGGCTCGGGTGCCCTGAGTACGGCCCACAGTTTGCGGAATCAATACGGGGCCGATTTTGTGACCATGTTGGTGGGGAGTTCCGCTTATGGCGGCATTGCCTGGTTGATGACCAATGTCAGCCCCAGTTTCCAAAAATGGGCCTTCAATTTGGTAACGCAGTTTTCAGTGAATCGCGATTATGTTTTGGCCCACGAGTTGGGCCACAACATGGGCTGTGCCCACGATCGCCAAAACTCGGGGGGCTCCGGGGCCTACTCCTATTCCTATGGCTACCGTACTTCGGGTAGTCCCAGTTATCGCACTGTCATGGCCTACGCCCCGGGCATTCGCATCGGCCGATGGAGTGGCCCGAACGTGATCTACAACGGCCAGGCTCTGGGCCGCGCCAATCAAGAAGAAAACGTTCGCACTCTGAACAACACCTATTCCACCTGTGAAAATTTCCGCGACAAGTTTCCGATCTTGACGGTGCCGACCTTGATTGCCAATTTTTCTTCCACGATTCAGGTCAGCAATGCCTCGCCGGGAGATCAGATTATCATGGGTCTGTCCCTGACGGGCGCTGGCCCGACCAATACCCCTCTCGGGACCGCTCTCTTGACGCCTCCCATTTACGCCTCGCCCTTTTTGACGGCCGACTCGGCCGGGCAAGCCTCCGTGACCTGGAAGGTTCCCTCCCCCTTGAAGGGCTTGCCGGTGTGGTTCCATGCTGCCAATACTTCGGCGGGCCGGCTGACCAACGCAGAAATGCGAACCGTCCTCTAGAGGACGAGCCTCCCTCAACTTCAACCACCAAAAAAACGGACTCACCTAGGGGTGAGTCCGCCGCTTTTAGGAAGAGGAATCGGGCTACTTGCTGACTGTCGCGGCAGTGTGCTGAAGCACCACCGTTCCCTTTTGCCAACGGGCCCGCAGGCGATCACCCGCTTGCCAACGGCCGTCCAAAATGCCGTCACTCACGGGTTCTTCGATCAAACGAGCCAAGGTGCGGCGCAGTTCGCGGGCGCCGTATTCCTCGTGCAGACCAGACTTCGCCAGTTTGCGGCAGAGGGTCTTGTTCCAGCGCAGTTCCACGCCGGCGTTCTCCATGCGATCGGCGAAACGGCTCAGTTGGCGATGCACAATTTTTTCCCCGGCGGCCAGATCCAGCGCACCAAAGGTGCGGACTCCATCCAATCGGTTGAGAAGTTCCGGCTTGAAGAAGTTGCGCAGGGCTACCGAAGTGAGTTGTTGCAGTTCTGCGTCTTGACACCCGTCCTCGCGACCAAAACCGACGCGGTCGGTGGCGGCGGCGTAATCTGCCGTGCCGACGTTGGAGGTTAGCAACACCAACGCGTTGCGGAAGGACACGGTTTGTCCCTTGGAATCGGTCAAGCGGCCGTCATCCAAGATCTGCAACAATATGTCGTGCAGTTTTTCGTGCCCCTTCTCCACTTCGTCGAAGAGCACGACCGCGTGTGGATTCTTTTGCAGGGCTTCGGTCAACATGCCGCCCTCACCGTGGCCGATGTAGCCCGGAGGCGCCCCGATCAGCTTGGCAGTTTCATGAGGCAAACCAAATTCGGAGCAATCCACCCGGATCAAGGAATCCTCGCCAAAGAGGTGGGTGGCCATGGATTTCGCCAGCTCAGTTTTGCCGACCCCGGTGCGACCCACCAAGAGGAATGAACCCACGGGTCGCTGGGGGTCGTTCAGACCCGCTGCGGCCTTGCGCACGGCGCGGCATAGTGCAGCGACGTGGTCATCCTGGCCAAACACTTCGCTTAGCACCTTGCCCTCCAGGGCCTCGGCGCGGGAGCGGAAATCGGATTCCAATGCCGGTTCAAATTCGAGGGTGGCCTCGGCCTCCGCTTCGGCCGGCAAGACCACGGAGTGGATCTCGAGGCGTGGGTTGACGTCCACGCAGATTTGGTAGAGGAGATCCTCGGCAGTGGCCGAATCGTCCGGATACATCTCCTGGACTCGGGGCATGACACTTTCTTGCAGGGACTCGACGCAAGCGGCGACGACTAAGGCGCGGTATTCGCGGCGGTCTGGGGGACCCGCATCGCTTTGGGGCAGATTCAAGCTCTCCTCTTCCGACAACATCCGCACACGGATGAAGCCGTCGATTAAGTCGAAGTACTTGTAGACCAGTCCAGATTCGTTCAGCATGGTTTCTTCCCGGGGGAGGGGATTTGGAATCCTCCCGCCTATTTCTTCTTCGGAAAGACCCTCCCTCATCCTTTAGGATGTTGCGAAAAGATGAGCGAAACCCCTCCCGTCGGCCCGGAAGAGCAGGAATTTCTGGCCCTTTTGGTTCACCGTGGCTTCTTGGGGGCCACGGAGGCGAGGAGGGTCTTGGCCGTAGCCGACGAACTGGGCGGTTTTGCTTTTGCCCTTGCCAGCCTGGAGGGCTGGGACGAAAAGCGCGTGGCTTTCTTGCGACGCACGCGAGCTCTGCAGGATCCGGAAATTCCCGGCTATGCCGTGGAGCGTCGCATTGGGCGGGGCGGAACCGCCGAAGTCTTTTCGGCTCGACGCGCAAAAGATGGGCGTCGCGTAGCGCTGAAAATCCTACAGCCCAAGGTTGCTCGGGATTCTGCCGGCGGCAAACGCTTTTTGGCCGAGGCGAAACTCTTGCAGGAACTGGATCATCCCGGAATCGTGCGGGGCCATCGCGCCTTTCGCTTTGCCGGCACCCTGGTTATGGAAATGGAATACATTGAAGGCCACACTTTGCAAGAACTCCTGGACATGGGCAAAGAGTTTTCTGAATCGGAAACGATTGGTTTCATATTGCAGACGGCCCGTGCGCTTGAAGAACTGAACGAAAAGGGCATCGTGCATCGCGATTTAAAACCCGACAATCTAATGTTGGATTCTTCTGAAAAAATTCGCCTCATTGATTTGGGATTCGCCGGTACGGGCATGGAAGGATCGGCGGGTGAGGGCGCGACCTTGGGCACGGTTGCCTACCTTGCTCCTGAACAAGCGGAGGGCAAAGCCTCCTTGGACGGTCGTGCTGATATCTACTCCCTTGGCGTCACGCTCTACCGACTGGCCTTGGGCGAGCTTCCCTTTGACTCCGACGACGATCGCGAGCTCATGCGTCGCCACATTTTGGAGGGTTTGCGGGGTGGCACCATGAAATCCGGCCGCGTGAGTCCTCGCCTTCATTATCTTCTGGAAAAGATGATGGCCAAGGATCCGGATTTGCGTTACAACGATCCTGCGGACCTTGCAACTGATATCATTGATATGGGCGACTTTTAGCAGATCACAGACCCCCCCTATTGAGAAATATACGTTCTTTTGGTGTTTTTAGGTTAGACTTCTTGGGGTTGAGAAGCCATGCAATTCCAATTCCGTCAAATTCTAATTATGGTAGCCCTGCTTTGGGCTTCTTCGGACAAAGCCTTGGCCCAACGTGGCGATCTGGTGTCTTGGGGTTTCGATGTGACCGGTCAAGTTTCTTCGGTTTCAGGCTCGGATTTTGTTCAGGTCGCCGCTGGCTACGCCCATAGCGTTGCCTTGAAGACAGATGGCACTCTTATTTCTTGGGGTTCGGATAGTTATGGATTGGTGACCACCACCCCTACTGGAGATACTTTTGCTCAGGTGAGTTGTGGACAAGATCATTCTCTTGCTCTTAATACGGATGGTTCGATTACTTCATGGGGCTGGGATAGTGTTGGGCAGGTTTCTGATACTCCGACCGAGAAGAATTTTATTCTAGTTCGTGGTGGCGGAAGACACTCTCTTGCCCTCAAGGACGACGGTTCGTTAGTTTCTTGGGGAGACGATTCTTTCGGTCAGGTATCCCAAACACCATTGGGAAATGATTTTGTTAAAATTGCTGGCGGACAAAACCATTCTCTCGCTTTGAAGTCCGATGGGTCCATCGTTGCTTGGGGATATGACCCTTTTGGTCAAGTTTCCAATACTCCCCAAGAAAGCGGCTTTACGAAAATTGAAGCTTCGTCTTCCCATTCAATGGCGCTCAAAGCTGACGGTGCGATTGTAGTTTGGGGTGACGTTCGTGATCGGCTGTTCGCTGAAGCTCCGACGAGCAATGATTTTGCAGATTTTGCTTGTGGGTCTTTGCATGGCGTCGGTTTGAAATTAGATGGCTCCGTAGTTGTGTGGGGAGAGAACAATAAAGGCCAACTCGACAACGCTCCACTTACTAATGATATTGTTCAGTTGGGAGCTGGCATTTATCACACTATTTCCTTGCATTCGGACAGTTCAGTTTCTGCATGGGGATGGGACGGTTATGGTTTGGTTTCCGGGACTCCACTTGGTAATCAATTTGTGGAAGTTTCGGCCGGTATTTACAATTCACTTGCCCTGGATACCGAGGGCTCCATTGTCGGTTGGGGGGATGATGACCCAGGCATAGTGACAGATGTTCCCAGTGGGACTGGTTTTCTCCAGGTGGAATGTGGGCGACACCATGCCTTGGTACTCGAGGCTAATGGGTCCATTTACTCATGGGGCCAGAATTACGAAGGGCAAATTTCGGGCACGCCTCCTGCTAAGGGATTCATTCAGATAGCAAGTGGCCGACACCATTCTCTTGCTTTGCACGCAGATGGCACGATTGTGTCTTGGGGACGTGACAATGAGGGTCAAGTCACAAACACTCCTTCCGGTTCTAACTTTGTGCAGATTGCGGGAGGGTACTATTTTTCAGCTGCATTGACATCAGCCGGCGAAATTATAGTGTGGGGAGACAATAGTATGGGAGTGGTTTCTGGGGCCCCACCAGGAATCGATTTTCTCCAGGTCGACTGTGGTAAATTCCATGCAGTAGCCCTTAAGAGCGACGGCTCGATCCTCTCTTGGGGAGACGATGAATTTTCTCAGGTAAGGGGAACCCCCACGACAAACGACTTCGTGCAAGTGGCTTGTGGGGGTGACTTTTCTTTGGCACTTCGAGAGGACAGATCAATTGCTGCTTGGGGGGATGACGCATTTAGTCAAGTTTCTGAAGCCCCCAAAGGTCCTGGTTTTATTGATATCGTTGGTGGTTTGCAGCATGCCTTAGCGGTGAAATGGAACATTACGCTTGTTATCGATCCGATTGTTGCGGGACAAACGGCAAAATTTTACGTTCAAGATAGTCCCCCAAAGAGTTGGTTTTTTCTTTGTTGGTCATTTCTTGGTGCTGGGCCAACAGCAATCAAGGGTGCCGATCTGACTCTTTTGCTTTCTACGCCCATTGGCGTTGCCAACCCCATCAAATTGGATCTTGATGGCAGGGGTCAGTTGGGCCCGATCAAAATTCCCGGTTGGGTTGCGCCTGGCACCCAACTTTGGTTCCAGGGTGTTCACGTTGAACTTCTTACAAACGGGTCATTATCGGTTAGCAACATGGTTCCGGTGACGGTGGAATAACAGGGCTAATTGCTAATATTGGTATGCAGAACCCGATTGGCTGATTCAGCCTCCGATTGACGCACCAATAGGCGAGGAAGGGTGGACCAACCCAAGGGCACCTCTCCCATGATCCCATGCAAGGCCTCGTTGTGAATGACCGACTCGATTCCAGCCGCTTTCAAAGTCGCGACCAGAACGTGGGCCTGTTGCACATCATTCGCAACCCGAAGCACGACGAGAGGATCTTCCTGGGTCAACCGATTACCCACCGCAGACCGTTCGTGAAAGTGATTGAGGCAAAGTCCATGCCCTGCAACCATACGGTCAACCATATGGGTGATTTCCCAGTTTCCATTTGCCTCCTGGAAGCGCCAAATCATCACATTGTTGAAGGAAAGGCTCCAACCTTGGTTCTGGGGCTGGATCCCATCGTTGAATTCGTCTGCAAACAGGGTCGTCTGGGCAGTCAGATTGGGGGCCAGGAGCCCATAAAGGAGGATGAAGATGGGGAAGAAGGGGAAGAAGGGGGAAAACACGGCTATTTTTGCACGTTGCAGGGATTTTTCGTTGAAAAATGGGCGATAATGATCGGAAAGGGGTTGAATTTTCCAGCATTAGTTTGGAAATCGCAAATTTCATGAAATTATCCCCCAACCCGTTCTTTTTTTGGTAAATTAGACTAGGTTTCGCCCGGGGCCTGTCCTGTGTGGCGTCCATTCCCTCAAGAGATACCCCATCCCCCAACATCCCCCAACGAAAAATAGATGCGCATTCTTCTCCCTTTCCTTCTCATCTTCGCCCCCTTGGCTGCCCAAGATGCGCTCGTTCAAAAGGGTCAGCTCGACGGCAATGACATTGGTGGCCAATTTGGCACTTCTGTTGCTGGCGCTGGTGACACCAATGGCGACGGCATTGTTGACTTGATCGTCGGTGAGCCTGGTGACCTGTCCGGTGGCAATGGTCGCGTCACTCTTTACGATGGTGCAACCCTTTCTCAGATTTGGTCCATTGGTGGTGGTGCATCCGCCATGCGTCTCGGTTACTCCGTAGCGGGTGCTGGCGATGTCAACGGTGATGGCGCCATGGACGTGATCGCTGGTGGTCCTTTCGCAAACGCGAGCGGTGGTCTTGTGTATGTGCTGTCTGGCGCAGATGGGAGCACGATCCACCAAATTTCTGGCAGTGGCGGTGATTTTCTCGGCGCTGGTGTCACGGGTGTCAATGACGTCGACGGTGACGGCAACTCTGACTTTGCCATCGGCTCCTCTTGGGCTGGTGGTGCGGGTTCCGTAACTCTCTACTCCGGTGCCACGGGTGCCGCGATCTGGACGGCCAACGGCCCTTCTCCCGGTCAACAGTTTGGCGCCTCCCTTTCGGGTGCTGGTGATGTCGATGGTGATGGCACCCCTGACGTGATCACAGGCTCTCCCATGGACGGAACCAACGGTCCGGGTGCGGGCTCCGCAACGGTGCTCTCAGGTGCCACGGGTGCCGTGATTTGGTCCTGGGGTGGTGTGCAAGCCTTTGATAAGTTTGGCTCCGGTGTCTCTGGTGCGCGTGACTTTAATAAAGATGGCTACGCTGACCTCCTGATTGGCGCTTCTGCTGCTGACACCACAGGAACCGGCTGGAACTCCGGTGCTATTTACGTCATGTCTGGCCGGACGGGTGCCGCTCTCATGCGGATCACCGGTAACGCTTCTGGTGACAACCTCGGCACTTCTGTGAACTCCACAGGTGATGTCAATGCTGACGGCATCAACGATTTCCTGGCCGGTGGCCAAAATGTCGGGGGCAACAACGGCGAGGCTTATGTCATCTCTGGTGATGATGGATCCATCCTCTACAGGTTCGAAGGATTGGCTCAGGGTGACCTCCTGGGTTGCTCGATCGCTGGCATGGGTGACATGGACGGGGACTCCCGCCCTGAACTCGCCGTGGGTGCTCGTGCTGCTGACCCCAATGGTGTCACGGAGTCCGGTCAAGTCCTGGTTCTAGGTTCTGCCCGCACTCCGACGATGGAAATGCGCAGCATGGTGGGTGGCACGACCGCCACAGCCAATGTCTATGCCTGTACTCCCAATGGTCAGGTTTACATTGCTTGGTCCTTCGCAGGTGGTGGTCCGATTACCACGCCTTGGGGCAATGGTCTCGTCTCGAAGCCCTTCAAGTACGTCATTGTCAATGCGGACGCGAGCGGCAACCTCACCCTTCCGAACGCAATTCCCAACTCCGCCAGCGGCCTTCGCATCTGGTTGCATGGCGCGGATGCGGGTTCTCAAACCCTGATGAATGGCTTGGAGCTCGTCATCGGCTGATCCCAGCCTTTGCGCAAGCTTGCGCGCTGAAACCTGCGGCGGCCGAGTTTCCTCGGTCGCCGTCTTTTTTGAGGTAACCTTTGTTGGTTCCATCCGTCTCATTGCCATGCCTCGCTTCTTCTCGTTGATTGTCCTTTCTCTCTGTGCCCCTTTGGTGGCCCAGGGGTCCTTGGTCGTCAAGGGCCAAGTGGACGGTGTTTTGTCCAACGACCAGTTTGGAGCATCCGTTTCCGGTGCTACGGATGCCAACGGAGACGGCCTTTTCGAGTTGATCGTGGGGGTTCCTGGTTCGGATTTGGGCTCCCCGAATGGAGGGGAAGTGGCCTTTTACGATGGTGCCACCGGATCTCTACTTTGGCGGGTAACCAGCCCCTTTGCCAATAGCCGGCTCGGGCTCTGGGTGGCCGGTGCCGGAGATTTCAACAATGACGGCATTCCGGATGTTCTGGCCGGTGCTCCCAATGATCCCACCAACGGGGCCAACGCCGGTGCTGCCTATGTGTATTCCGGCATTGATGGCAGTGTACTTTGGGCCGGGTATGGCAATCCCGGGGATCTTTATGGGTCTTCGGTCAGCGGGGTCAATGACATTGATCTGGACGGTTATTCCGAAATCGTCGTAGGCGCCCCGAGTGCCTCACCGGGAGGTCTTGCCAAGTCCGGGTCCGCCTGGGTGATTTCTGGGGCAACGGGCACCGTGCTCTGGCAAATGGATGGCACCAGCATGGGCGAAAATTTTGGAGGTTCTTGCTCCGGGGCCGGCCTTGTGGATGACGATGCCATCCGAGATGTCATTGTGGGCTCTCCGGACGACTCGACCGGCTTTTCTTCGGCGGGTTCGGTTCGGGTCATTTCTGGCGCCACTGGGTTGGACATTTGGAAATGGGTTGGCACTTCCTCATTTGAAAAGTTTGGCAGTGCTGTTTCCG
Source organism: uncultured Planctomycetales bacterium (assembly GCA_964464385.1). GTDB lineage: Bacteria > Planctomycetota > UBA1135 > UBA1135 > UBA1135 > CAYXFZ01. The sequence goes on along the minus strand of CAYXFZ010000032.1, from coordinate 1,663 downwards.
GTGCCCGCGATTTTGACAAGGATGGCCGTGCCGACTTGATGGTGGGTGCTCCTTTCTATGACGGCCCGAACGGTTTTGACTCCGGCACACTCATTCTTTATTCCGGCCGCACAGGCAAAGAGATTTTTCGCTGGGACGGAGGCCTTGCCAACGACCGCTTTGGAACTTGGGTAAATTCCACGGGTGATGTGAATGCCGATGGCACCAATGATTTCATAGTGGGCGCTCCCTTGGACGATTGGACGGCCTTGGACGCGGGCGCGGTGTATGTGATTTCCGGTGACGATGCTTCCGTCCTCTTCCGCGGTGGTGGTCTCTTGCGTGGTGATCGCATGGGCAGTTCGGTCACGACCATGGGCGATCTGGATGGGGATGGCCGCGCTGACTTGGCAGCTTCCGCACCCTTTGCGGACCCCAACGCCCAGGGCGAGGCCGGGCAAGTGGTGATTTGGGGTCCCCCGCGTGCGCCGACGGTTGAGATTTTCAATCTCGTGGCGGGCTCGACCGCCGTCGCTACCTTCCGCGCTTGCACCCCCAATGGAAAAATCTATCTGGCTTGGTCCGCCAAGGGAGGTGGGCCCGTGAGTACTCCTTGGGGGAATGGCTTGGTGACGCCCCCGTTCAAGTACGTGATTTTGAACGCGGATCCGAATGGCAATTTGGTCCTTCCCCAACCCGTGCCTTCCTCGGCCGCTGGTTTACGGCTCTGGTTCCATGGTGCGGATGCTGGCTCTGCCACCCTGCTCAACCCCATGGAGCGGGTGATCGGCTGATTGCAGTTTTCATTCCTGTTTTCCTAAAGAAACCGCCCCGCAGGAAAGGAGTCGTCGTAGAAGGATTGGACCCAGGGCCGAGGCTGGGGTCAGTACACCCCCTCGTGGGGCCTCCCCGGCGGCCAGGGCCAGTCCGGCCTGGGTGAGGCATCGCACCGTGATTTCATTGCTGGCATCCCCGGGCCAGTCCCAGGAGTGATGTAGATCCGGGGATTCCAAGGATCCGGCAATGAGGTCCAAGCGAGCGAAGGCGCGAGCGCGGGCACGATCCGAGGGCCCTTGGCCGGGCTTGGGGCCAAAGGTTCTCAAGAGAGCCCGGCCCCAAGCGTGACTCATCATGCTCTCTGAGAGTTGCAGCAGGGTGGCCATTCCTTTGGCCTTGAAACGACTGCCCGTGGTCATGAATTCCCGGTAGGAAAAGGAACTGGGCGTCGTAGCGGTAAGGGCCGCCGTGCGGCGCACTACCCGCTCGTTCACGGGCGCCATCAGGAAGGGTGCGCCCCAACGGTCCATTGCAGGGACGGGGAAAACGGAGGGTTGGGGCGGCGGCAAGGGGAAGTTTCGGCGACTTTGCTCCGGGTCAGGATCCAAATAGAAAGGGTGCTGAAACTCTTCGGTCTTCCAGTGGCGATAGAGATGCAGTCCGGAGGCTAGGGTGCCGCCATTGATACCACCGCGCATGGTCCAGAGGCCGGTCAAGGAGCGAGCTTGAGGGTCATGAACGGGCAGTTTGGTAAGAAACTGTTGGACGCAAAGATCGGTCGGCGCTGAATCGAATCCGCAAGCAGGCAAAAGCACCGTGTCCGTTCGGGTGGCCTCCTCATGGTGTTGGTCCACCATGGCCCGCACCCAAGGCAATTCTCCGGTGAGATCCGCGTAGTGCGTGCGAT
>CAYXFZ010000031.1:11956-25503 GCA_964464385.1 uncultured Planctomycetales bacterium | reverse complement strand
CCTGGGACATGCCTTGGGCGCGACCCGCTACCAAGGCATTGGAACTGGGATCCAATTCCAAGGAAGCGTCGGCAAACTCGAGGCGGCAACCCAAAAACACCCGGCCATCATCACCCTTGACCGTGCATCCGGCCACTGGCCCCTGCAAAACTCGCGAGGTGGCGGCGGCTTGCTCGGCGACGGCAATGAGGTTGCGGTCGTCCATGGCTTAAAAATTGGGGGCGTTGCCGCCCTCAGAATGTTTAGGAATGGCCTGCGAAAGGGCGCTGGCCAATTCGCGGCCGCGGCGGGTGGACACCCAAACTCCCTTGCCATCGGGCAGCCCAATAGCAATGCCTTCTTGCACGGAACCGGCCGGGTAAATCGTGGCCTTAGCACCCTTTCGCACAGCCCAACCGCGCACACGAGAACCACTTCGCGGCAGAAAATCCTGCGTTCGCCAACCGCGAATCTGGTGCAACGGAATGAGCCGACCCGAAAAGGGGGCCATCCGCACCCACAAACCCTCGCGTTGCAGGATCACTTCCAAGCGGAGGGACTGCAACCAAAGCGCGGCGAGCCCCAAAGGGAGAAGAAGCCACAGCCGGGAACCGGCCTCCTCACGGAATTGAAACAGCAACCCGACCAGCAGGATGAAGTTAAAGAGAAGCCCCCGCGAAATCCAGGGCGAGGGCTTCTGCACTTGGTGAAAGAGGGCATCCTGAGGAGCCACCATGCGCCCATCCTACGGGGACGCGGTCATTTTTTTCTTGCCTGAGTCCTTGCTCGGAACCGGGTTTTCGACCTCTTGGTAGCCCGCAAAGGGAACTCGGTTGGTCAGCCTACGGATGCCGGTGACCGGGTCCTCCCGCTCCTCGGATTGGCATTGCACGAGGGCGCGGCGACCCGTTAGATCGGCTGGATCCAACGAAAGAGCCCCCTCGGCCTGAAAGCCCAGAATGCCCAGCACAAACTTGGCCCTGGGCATGCCCCGCTCGGACCAATGCAGGCTGTCCCAGCAGGCCGTGCGACCCGCTAGATCGCCGGATTCGACCTCCCACCGCAGGCCCCAACGGGTGTGACCCGCCGGAGATTGGCTTTCGCGGACCTCAGCCACGCGGCAGGAGTATTCCCCAGGGGGGATGGAGCGCAAGTCTTCGATGTTTTCTACTTTGGTGAAATCAATTTCCATGGTTTTTGTACCTCCGCAGAGAAGACGGGTTTGCTAGACCCGATGTTACACGCCACAATCCCAAACCCATCATGATGTTGCCCACCTCGCTTCTCCTCCAATCCGCCGAAAGCTCAGTTGACGCCGTCTTTGGCAAGGCTGTCGATTTTTTTGCCAGCATGTTTTTCTTTCCAATATGGACCTTCGAAAACGGCACCACCATTCCTCTCGTAGTCGCTTGGCTGGTCGTCGGAGCCCTGTATTTCACGGTTCGCATGGGATTCATCAACATTCGCGGCTTTCGCCACGCCATTGATGTCACGCGCGGCAAATTTGACAATCCCGATGACGAAGGAGAAGTCAGCCACTTTCAGGCCTTGGCCTCTGCACTCTCGGCCACCGTGGGTCTCGGCAACATCGCCGGGGTTGCCATCGCTGTCAGCTTGGGCGGCCCTGGCGCCATCTTTTGGATGATCATCGCCGGCTTCCTGGGCATGTCCTCCAAGTTCACCGAATGCACGCTGGGCCAAAAGTATCGCGAGACCCGCCCGGATGGCCGCGTCATGGGTGGGGCAATGTTTTACCTTTCCAAAGGGCTGGCGGAAAAAGGGGTCGCTCTGGGCTGGCTGGGAAAATTTTTAGCCATCAGTTTTGCTGTGCTGTGTATTGGCGGCTCCTTCGGGGGCGGCAACTCTTTCCAAGTCAATCAGTCCCTGAACGCCCTGCAAGAAACGGTTCCTTTTCTCGCTGACCACCGCTGGGTTTACGGCCTCATCATGACGGTTCTGGTAGGTATCGTGATCATTGGTGGCATCAAACGCATTGCCCAAACGGCTGAAAAAATCGTGCCTCTCATGTGTGGTGTATACATCGCTGCATGTTTGTTCATTTTGTTCAAACACTTTTCCGCCATTCCAGCCGCCTTCGCAACCATCGTGGATAGCGCGCTTCATCCAGGCGCGGCCTGGGGTGGTTTCATCGGTGTGCTGGTCACTGGATTCAAGCGGGCCGCCTTCTCCAACGAGGCGGGCGTGGGCTCCGCTGCCATCGCGCACTCGGCCGCGCGCACTGAGTTTCCAGTTCGCGAGGGCATCGTAGCCCTGTTGGAACCCTTCATTGACACCATTTTGGTTTGCACGATGACTGGCTTGGTCATCGTGATCACCGGCCACTACGAAGGCGGCACTGCTGGCGCCATTGCCGCTCCGTTCGCCGAGGCCAATAACGGCGCCGGTCTCACTTCCACGGTCTTTGGTTCAGAAGTCAGTTGGTTCCCCTACATCTTGTCGGTGGCCGTGGTGCTTTTCGCCTTTAGCACCATGATTTCCTGGTCTTATTACGGCGAGCGCTGCTGGGCTTGGTTGTTTGGCGACGGCTCTTCCATGCTGTATCGCTTCTTGTTTCTGGCCATGGTCTTCCTGGGTTCGATCGTGACTTCAACCAATATTCTGGATTTTGGCGATCTCATGATCCTCGGCATGGCCTTCCCCAACATCCTTGGCCTGTACTTTTTGTCCAGTGGTGTCCGCCGAGATTTGGTTTCTTACCTCGACAAGTTGAAAAGAGGGGAGTTTAAAGCGTACAAGTAGCGGGTGAGCGCACCGCCCCCCCACCTTCCCTTGGTGGTCGTCATCCCTCCGGGGCGTGACTCGGACACTCCTGTGGACCCCGTTGCGGAGTTGAATCCTTTCGGCGCCTGGTTTATTACGGCGACCTGGCTGCTCCTTTTCCTCCTGAACGCCTGGTGCTGGCGGAAACTGCTCGGAAGTAAGCGAAATTTTCCTTCCTAAGTCCTTTCTGAAAAAGGGCTTAGTTTTTCAAAATTTTTATTTAATCCGAGGGCAGAAATGGCCGCTGAAGGGGTGTGGCAAAAGACCTCACCCCTGTTGACCGAGAGCGCATCCAAGAGTTGCGTTCTCTCTTTCCGGAACACGCCGAGTTTTCCTGCCTCTACTCTGATTTTTTAGAGGAGATGCCGGTGCGTTTGGATGCCTTGCATCAGGCCATCCACGCGGGGCACGAACAAGAGACCGAAGAGCTAGCCCATGGTTTGCGCGGCTCTGGCGCTAGCTTGGGTGCGCGGCATTTGACGCGCGCCGCGGCGGCGCTGGAGAACCGCGCCCGTCAAGGTCGTTTGCAAGGCGCCGGCTGCAATCTCTTGACAGTTGCGATTGAAGTAGAACGCCTGCGCGGTTTCCTCGAAAACGAAGGACTGATTCCGGCGCGTTCCGAAGCGGCTTAGGAAAAGAAGCCGGCGATCGCCGCCACGACTTCGACGCGATCTTCCGGAGTAATCCCGGGATGGATCGGAAGCGCTAAAACTTCCACCGCGGCCCGCTCGGACTCGGGCAAGTCGCCCTCCTGGCCGCCGAGATCTGCAAAACATGGTTGCAGATGCAGGGGCAAGGGGTAATAAACGGCGCAACCCACCTCGCGACGTTGCAAATGCTGGCGCAGGCCGTCGCGCCGTTCGGCGCGAATGATGTACTGATGGTATATATGCCCCGAATCTGCGGCCGGGGGAGTGACAGATCCGTTCGCGAGACCCGCTTCGGCAAACAATTGTCCATAGTGTTCGGCGCTCTCGCGACGCGCGGCGTTCCAGTCGGGCAAGCGGGGCAAGCGCTCCAACAAAGCGGCGGCTTGCAAGGTGTCGTGGCGGAAATTGAAACCCACTTCGTCGTGAAAGTATTGGCGGCCACCGCCGTGTTCGCGCAGGCGGCGGATGTGTGCAGCTAAGTCTGGGTCGGGCGTGGTCAAGAAACCGGCGTCGCCGCAGGCGCCCAAGTTTTTGGTTGGAAAACAAGAGAAGGCGGCCACGGTGCCAAGCCCGCCACACATGCCCTCTGCGGTGGAAGTGCCAATGGCCTGCGCCGCATCTTCAATCAAGGGCAGGTCGCCGGCGACGGCGCGCAGGGCCGGTATATCGGCGGCGCGACCAAAGAGGTGCACCGGCAAAATAGCGCGGGTGCGCGGCGACATTTTTGCGGCCATTGTGGCGGGATCCAAGCAGAAGGTGTCGGGGTCTATGTCGGCGAAGACGGGCACCGCGCCGATCCGTGCCACGGCACCGGCGGTGGCGAAAAAAGTAAAGGAGGGCAAGATGACTTCGTCCCCCACCTCTACTCCTGCGACCTTGAGCGCCAAGACCAGAGCATCGGATCCGTTCGAACATGCAATCGCGTGCTTCACATCTAGAAAAGAAGCCAACGCGGATTCCAGTTCGCCAACTTCGGGGCCGTTAATGAAACCGCCGTGATCCAAAACATCCGACCAACGCGCAAGCAGGCCCGTCTTCTCTTCTGCAGAGAGGGAATAGCGAATGTCGAAGAAAGGCACCGGCACGGCGCCCGATTTTAGGTCAGCCACCCCTCATCCACCCACCGCCGATTTACCGGCCAACTCCTTCGAGCTGAAAGCGAACCTGCACTACAGTCCTGCTGGGCACGGCTCGGCCCGCCCGGTGTGCGGGCAAGAACTCCCAGGCGCGCACGGCCTCCAGGGCGGCGGCATCCAGTGCCGGGAAGCCCGAAGAGCGGGCCAAGCCAACGCCCAGGGCAGTGCCCTCGGCCGATACCCAGACCTGCACTTGCACCACGCCCTCGTGGCCTAGGCGAACGCAATGCCGCGGATAACGGGGAGGCGGACTGTGCTTGGGATCCCGAATGGGCTCAACGCGGCCCGATTCGGGCATTTCCAGAGCTTCCACGAGGCGCGGCTCCGGCGATTCTGGCGGTAACAGAACCAAGGTCGGAGGACGCTCCCCGTCCGCCAAGGAGTCCAGGCGGGCCTCCACTTGCAGGAGCGGCGGCTGGCCAGAACCGACGGCAAATTCCAATGCAAACCAAACGGCCGCCCCGCCCGCCACGCCGAGGTGGAGAAGCATTGACCCCAAAGCGGCGCGGGTTAGAACCGGGCCGGACCAGGAACTGCGAAGGGAGCGAAAGCGAAGCAAAGCGGAGGGTCGCGTTAAAAGCGGAACTCAACCATACCCACGAGGTTTCGGCCGGGGCCGTTGAGGCCGGAGCCGTGCACGCGGTAGTCCACATCGGTGAGGTTGTCGAAGCGTACGACCAAATTCACACGATCGCTGAGAACACGGCCGGCGCCGAGACCCAACACCGTGAAGCCAGGCGTGCCATCAGCCGGAATGCGGGTCGTGTCGCGTTCATCACGAAAAGAAAGTTGGTCGGCATCGCCCATGGTCCAAACGGTGCCCTCAAACCAAGTGCGTTGGTCGATGGCGGTCCAACGCGCCGACAACAATCCCTGCAAAGGCATCAGGCGATCCACTGGCGCATCCACGACATCCAAATCTTCGAAGGCAACGCCGTCTTCGCCAACGCGTTGCTCGACTTCGCCGTCCATCCAAGATCCCAAAGCGCGGAGCGACCAATGTGCCGTCAGAACCCACGTGAGATCCACTTCAAGACCATGCATCCAGCCGTCACCATTGGCCTTGCCGACGGAAGATCCCGTGGAGTCCTCAGGCGAACGCACAATCATTTCGTCCAGCCAAGTGCGCCACAGCGAAACTTGCCAAACGCCGTCGCTCCAAAATCCTTTGCTGCCGATTTCAGCCTGCAGAAAATGCTCGGGGTCGAGGTCGAACTCGGGCGTCTCGACGACCGAAGTTTCATCCAAGGAAGTCAGGTCGTAAAGGCTGGGTGTGCGGAAGCCCTGGGAAAGACCGCCGTAGATCTGGGAGTTTTCGCCAGTCCAGCGGATGAGGCGCAGGCTGCCGGCGGCGGCGTTCCAGTCGCGATCCAAAGTGGTCGGCAGGCCGGTGTCGGGATCTTGAACGCGGCCAGAAGAAACGCTGGCGCGGGTGACGCGCACGCCGGGTACCAAGGTCCAGTCTTCGTCCAACTCCATGCGCCGTTGAACGTAGAGGGCGGCATCTTCGACCCGGGAGTCGTCGCCGACGGGGCCCTGAATCGCGGCACTCCATGTGCCCGTTCCGGGGTCAAAACTGTTCTTGAAGGAATCGATGGATTGGTTGTGGGCTTCGATTCCCCAGTCCCAGCCGCCGGCCGCACCGAAGCGGGCGTTGAGTCCCCAGTCGCCGACGTCAATGCCTTGAATGTCCCGACGGTCACCGGAGCGCTCGCGATCGCGCGTTTCATCGTGGCGCTGAAAAGAAAGGGTGATCTCGCCGCGGTCGAAGAGGCCGCCAGCGCGATCCCAATCGGCGCGGGCGTAGGCGAGGTCACGGATTTGGTCATGCTGGCGCAAGATTTCGGAGCCGACCGTCGTTCCGTGAAAGGAAATGCCGTCCACCGTCTTGTGCGTACGCGGGACATCCTGCAGGCGGGCGGTTTGCGCAGCAATAGTGAGGTGAACGCCGTTGTTCAGCCAGCGTTCCAAGCGGAGGTCGCCGTCGCCCTCGCCGTAACCTGTAGCAGGCTGCTCGCCGGTAGCTGCCCCAGCGGTCAAGTCGCCGAAGTGCTTGCTTGTCCAGCCGCCGAGGAGAGCCCAGTTGTCGTCGCTTGCGGCCTCGATTTCCAGGCGGCCGAGGAGGGAATCTTCAGCCGAGGCAAAGCGCACCAAGATGGAGCCGCCATAAGAGGTGCCAGAGCCTTCGGCGCCCCGAGCGGCAAGGCGAGGCAGGGCATTGACGGTGCCGCCAATGGCATCGGAACCGTAGAGGACCGAGGACGGCCCGCGCAGGACCTCCACCCCCGCCAGAGCGTAGGCGTCCACCGTACTCCAATATTGGTTGGGGCCGGCACGCATGGCAGCGTGATTGAGCCGCACGCCATCCACAAGCAACATCGTTTGATAGCCTGTGAATCCGCGAATATAAGGCGAGGACATGCCATAAGCCGTCTTCTGACCCAAGACCGAGGGCAGGCCCCGCAGTGCCTCCGGGAAGCTGCGCGCACCGAGACCGTCCAGCGTGACCGTGGAAAGCGACCAGGGCTCGGCTAGGGCATCCACCTCATGGGCGCTGGCCGTGACCACGACCTCCTCAGCCGAAGTCTGGAAAGCGAGGGGGAGCAGAAGGGCAAAAAGTGCCGGCAACATGCTCCGAGGAGAACGCCCCCACGCTTGCTTGGTTCAAACAAACCCGAACTAAAATAACAGCGTGTTTCACCCCGGTTCCTTTGGCTGTTCTTTTCGTACGGGTTGAACTCGTTATCGAAGCTCGTTGAAGCTCAGGTGATCCTGCGTTTTGGAAGGATCCACGATGCCGGCGTAAGAGGCCGCGTAGAAATCCAAATCGCCATCGCCATCGGCGTCAAAGAGCTCCCCTTGGTAGGTGATGGACGTGACCATCGAGCCGAGGGCCCAAAAAGCGGTGTCTTCCAGGAAGGTGCCTGTGTTGCCACCTTGAGCGCCACCCTGGTTCAAGTAAAGCACAGGATTGCCGACGAAGGGCAAGGTGGAGCCGAAGAACTCGTGCGGTAGGATGATGACGTCAGCGTCACCATCCAGATCCACGTCGCCGGTCTCCACGCCCAGCCGAATGGCCAATCGCTCGTCAAAGAAGTCTGGGAATGCGACGGGGTCATCCACAAAAACACCAGGATTGGTGGCGCCCAGATTGCGGAGGTAATCCCCAGAATCGGCCGGTATCACGGACAGATGGCTATTGGCAACGAGGAGGTCGAGATAGCCATCGCCGTTCGCGTCTAGAAAGCGGGCGTCGGAAGACATGTCGCCGAGGCCGTTTTGAAGGACAGGAAGGCGACTCGGGCTTTCGTCGCTGAAGCTACCTAGGCCATCGTTGATGAGCAGCATGTTGGTGCCACCACCCCCGAGCGAAGTGCGGGTCACAAAGAGATCCAAGTCGGCGTCGCGATCCACGTCAGCAAAATGCACGGTCGAAGTCGTGGCGTCATCGTTGTTGAACGGAGAAGTGGCAAAAAGAGAGTCTTCCACAAAGACCCCCAAAGTGCCGCCTTGCAAACCGCCTTGGTTCAGAAACAAGGCCAGCGACTGAATGCCACCCGTAGGCGAGTGCTGGTAGCCATCGCTGAGGACCACATCCAGATCGCCATCGCCATCCAAATCGCCGAGGGCAACGCTGGTCGTTCCCGCAAGAGCCGAACTCAAATCTTGGCCCGCGTTGAAGGAGCCAGTGCCGTCATTCAAGAGGAGCGTTGCCGGCAAGGGATTGCCTGCCGCGTCTTGGCTGCCGGCCACGACCAAATCTAGGTGGCCATCCAAATCCAAGTCGCCGGTCCGCACAACGAATGCAGCACGATCGGCACCCGGTGCCAAGCGCTGGCTCGATTCATCGGCGTAGGATCCCGAACCGTCATTGGCAAGGAGCTGAATGCCGCCTGGACCGAAAATCGAGGCCTCCGAAACAACCACCAAATCCAAATCGCCGTCGCGATCGAAATCCAGGGACTCCACGTCGGCCGAGCCCTTCATGCTTGCCGTGAACGGCAGAGACGCCGTTCCATCGGCCCAAGGCGCAGTTTGGCTGGCTTCGCCGACGCGGGCAATGCGATCGCTCCCTTGCCAAAAACCCTGAGGGTTGAGCACAAAGGCCTGACCAAAGAAAACGCGGCCCGGCCAGGCGGGGTTGGGAAGGGGCACCTGCACTTCAAAAACACCGCTGGAATCCACCGTGCCGCGCACTTGATAAACAGGGGCAACCAAAACAACCGGCCCGGGGGCAGGCATGGGCGACCAAGTGGCGGCGCCAAATCCAATGACCACCGATCCGCCCGGGTAGGGAGCGTGAACTCGGAGGTAGCCCGGGATGCCGCCCTGGAGGCTGGAAGTTTCCAGTCGAACGGTTTCCAGACCACTTTGGGCCGAAAGAGGGGTGGCCATGAACGCCACGACCAAAAGAAGGAGGGGGAGCAGTTTTCGCATGTCGGAGGAAATTTAATTCCCCTCCCTCCATGAGTGTCACGGCTCGGTCATGAACCCGAACTCAAAGAACAGCCAAAGGAACCGGGGTGAAACACGCTGTTATTTTGTTTCGGGTTTCTTTAGAGACTCCAGGGTCCAGCAGGACAGGCGATAGAGGGGGGCCAGGCGGAGAAGGTCGGCCAGAATGAGCTCGTCTAGGTCTTCGCCCAGGGCGATGGCCTCTGCAGCACTCATGCGGCGGACAATTTCCAGGGCACTCCGGCCCGGCTCCAAGATCCCGGCCAAATCTCGCCAATCTCGGGAGTTCATCTCTGGCAGGGAACGGGCACCGCCGCCGTCCACTTCGAGTTGAAAATTAGGCGCGGCGGCACAGGCTTGGGTGATTTCGGCGCGCCCGGGCTCCTCCTCTGCCAATTTGAGCAGGTAATTCAGGTCGTACCAGGCGCCATCGTCCAGCCGAATCCCCCACCAAAGCTGTTCGTCATCCAAGGCAATCTGGAAATGAGCATTGCGCACCGCAGAGTCCAAATCCTTGCCCAGCTCCTTGCCTAGAAAACGCTGCAGGTCGGACCGGGACTTCTTGTCTCGAAAGAGCATGGTGCGCTGGCGGCGCACGCGTTTTCGGTTGATGGAATGAGGATGGTGCAGGCTCTCCCGGCGATCCAGGCCGACTCCAAGGTCTCCATAGGCCTCTTTGACGCAATTGCCCAAGGCCTGCAAGCGATGCCGCACTTCCAAGCGGCGACCGTTCCACTCAGGGTCGGACTGAAATCGCTGCTGGAACAGCTCAAAGTCGGCGGAGGTGAACACGGCGGCCAAAGAATAACGGCCTGGATTGCCCCTTTCCCACGGGAAATAAACTTTCCTGTTAGTTTGGGAGCATGCTTGCCTGCGTGCTTTTCCCGGCTCTTCTGGCCCTTCCGGCTTGGCAAGCGCCTTCGGAAATGGTGGGCCCCGCACCAGCTCCCTTCCCACCCACCGCCGGGATTCATCACATCACCGAATTTTGGGGAGAACAAACCCTCTTGGATCAAACCAGTCCAGGCATGATTCGGGTCAATTTCGGGAGCAGTCTCTTCAAACTCCATATGACCGCTCCTAACAAAATCCGATGGCAAACCTATGACGACATCATTTTCAACAATGCTGGCAAGATTCTTCTGGTCACCGTTTATCCAAGACACGATGCTCTGAACAGTTCTTCCACCCCAAAGATTCCGGAAACCCCGAGCGACCTTCAGGCCTTTTTCGATTTTGTAGCCGAGCTTTCCCTCCGCTATTCGTCGGAAGTGGATGCTTGGCAACTTGACAATGAAGTCACGGTGTCGGGAAATTGGCCGGTAGGGAAGGAAACGGAGTACGCCCTTCTCTTGCAGGTCTTTGCCGACGCTCTCCATTCGATTTCTTCAAATGAAACGGTGGTCATTTCCGGATTCCAAGGAGGCTCCAACACCAACATCCCATTATCGGCCAAAAACCTCCTGCTTGCCATTCAATCCACAGCCCCGAATGCTGCGCACGCTTTCGACCTCCACCATCATCGTCCTTGGCTTCAATCCGGCCTCCTTGGGGATCGGCTTGCCTCCTACCTTTCCTATATCCAGGGTCTCTCCGGCTTGGAGCATCTCCGGGCATTCGTCACGGAAAACTCCACTTGGGTTGGAGATCCAAATCCGACAAGCGAATTGCCGCAGGATGAATCCCAACAGGCCGCTTACATGGCCGCATCGCTTTACTCAGCCCTTGGAGTTGGAGCGGAAGTCTGCACGCTGGGGGTCCTGCGGGATCGAAATCAATTCAAGGGCCAAACGAATACCAAATTCACACTCAACGGGCTCCACTTCAACCCCACGACCTCCCCTCCAGGATTGCCAAAAGAGTCTGCCTACACCTCGCTATTGATCCAAGCTACGCTTGCCGGCGCACCTGCCGGTGGCGTGCTTTCCGTACCCACCGGGATTCCCGGACTCCGTCGGGTCGAAGCTCTAGCTGCGGACTTCCCGCACATCGTCGTTTGGTGGGAAGGGAGCGGGTCCTGGACGGGTTCTCTTTCCCTCCCCTTTGCTGGATCCTCCGCCTTGGTGGTGGACTTGGTTCCTTCTTTCAAGGGCCCTTGGCCCCCCACGGATCCCTTGACCGGCTTCTCAACCTGGGTTTTTCCTTCCCCAGGTGGCGTGGTGCAGGCCACTCTGCCACAAGGCCGCCCCTTTGCCATCCTTTCCTGGTAAGGAAACGAGTCCAATGTTTTGCTGGAATCGGTCGTGTTCCTCTATTGCCGTGCATTGGGTCGGGTTGCGCAAGGGTTGCATAAAAAAAACGCGGCCCTGGCCAAAGCCAGAGCCGCAACTCCATCCCCTCAGATGGCACCAAATACATGGTGACGGGAGAACCGTCACAAAAGATCGGAAAGCGCTCTACCGTGGGAGGCCCCTTCGCGAGCGTGCGCAAGTCTAGGTCTGTTCAAGGGATGGGAAAAATCTTTCCGAAAATAAATCTCCTTTCCAGCAGCAACTTCCCCATTCCATCAAGCGGAACAAGGAATCCGCTTTATGAAAAAACTAGAAAGAAACTTGCGGTACTTGGCGTGCAGCGGGCTCTTCCAACTCGAAAAACTCCCGCCCAGAAAAGCCGAACATTCCGGCAATCATGTTGGAGGGGAACTGCTGCACTTTGTTGTTGTTCTCGCGGATGTTGCCGTTGTAAAACCGCAACGCCGCCTGAATACGGTCTTCGGTATTGGCCAGCTCGGTTTGAAGCTCCAGGAAGTTCTTGCTGGCCTTGACCTCGGGATAGGCCTCCAGACGCACCATCAACTGAGAGAGGACCCCCTGCAAAGCACCTTCATCGGCGGCCTGGCTGGCCGGAGAGCCCGTGTTCTGCACCGCCTTTTCACGCATCTCGGTCACTTTCGTGAGCAGGTCCTTTTCGTGCGAGGCAAACCCCTTGACGGTTTGGATCAAATTGGGGATAAGGTCGTAGCGACGCTTCAATTCCGTATCCACATTGGACCAAGCTTCGTCGCACTGGTTGCGAATGGAAACAAGACCGTTGTAAATCCCGGCGACAATCAGGAGGAGAACAACAAGAACAATGAGGAAGGGGATCATGAGACTGCAGTTTCTTGGGTTTCGTGGAAAAGGAAGCGGGGCATCCATACGCGAATGGCGTGAAGATGCTCCAGGTATGGCTCGATTTCTTCCGGCTCGAGCCGATTGCCGTCAAACACGGCCAGCGAATTGCCTTCGATTTCCAAAATAGTCCTTGGATGCTGCAAAAGGTAGTCCATCATGCGGGTATGGCAAAAATCATAAGCAAACTTTTTGTCGCCACTCCGAACCACAAATTTCTTGGAGAACTCGATGGACTCAAAGTCAATGTCGTCATAACCCACGACTTGGGCCAATTTGGAAAAGAACCCCTCCGGGGCAATCGTGAGTTCAGGAAAGGACTTTTCGACTTCAAGGACGACCACCCCCACATAATGATGATGCGTCCGCCGTTGACCCTTGGAGCCCGTGGAATAGGTCTCGTAATGAAAGGTGAAGGCCTCGGCGGGTCGGCCCTGCCATTCTCCACGAAGGCAGTGCATAGCGTATCGATTGGACCCTTTTTGCAGCCGATCCAAAAAAGAATAGCGCTTGGCAAGATCTCGGTTCCGCTCATGACGATAAGACCATCCCTTCGATTTGGCCCAAGTCCGCCATTTTTCTCGCCGCTTCTTTTCAAGCTGCCATGCAATGACCATCACCGCAACGACGGCAAGAACAATCAGAATGATCCATCCAGGAGGCATGAGGGATCAGTATAGGGGCCTCAATCAGCGCAATGTGTCTGCAATCACCGAGGAAGAATTCTTCAACTCCACGGCCTGCACCCAAACTTGCTTACCAATCCATTGCTGCTTGTTGGGAATGCTAAAGGAGACGGAACCATCCCCGTTCGCATCCGTCTGCACGGAACCCAAAGACAATGGGTTCTTCAAGCCTGACCACACCTGGAGAGCTTTGATGTTGGTGGATCCCGTACCGGCGAAAGTGCCCAGCAGGTACACCTTGGCGTTGGGCGTGGCACCGGAAATGGTCCCGGTAGAAGTGCCGCCCACTTGCAGGGGAGAAAGGGAAAGACCAAAAGCGGCGTGATCCAATGTCCACAACTCCCCATCCACTCGGTCCAGGATCAAAATCTCGCCGTCTTTATCTTCACCGAACGAACCCACTTTCTTGACATCCAGACCGTTTCCCGGACCAATTTGCTTCTGAATCTCGCGCGCCTCAATGGGAACGCCGTTTTTGAAACGAGCCACGAAAATTTCAGAACTGGAATAATCACAGAAGAAGTAAGCACCATCCATGCCTGGGAGCGCAGACCCTCGGTACAAAACGCCGCCAATAATGCAATGCCGACCCGCCGTATGATCGTGAGCGTATTCCAGAATGGGGTCGGTTGTAATTCCACCGGGATCGCAATTTGTGGGCGGATTGAAACAAGAGGTGCCCTCCTTCAAACTCCAGCCATAGTTCCGGCCTGGCGTGTTGGCCGGTTCAAAATCAACCTCTTCAAGATC
>CAYXFZ010000031.1:0-11946 GCA_964464385.1 uncultured Planctomycetales bacterium | reverse complement strand
GAAGGAAAAGCGCCAGGGATTCCGCAAACCAAAGGCCCAAATTTCGTCCAAGAAATTGGGGTCCCCGATGAATGGGTTGTCCACGGGAATCCCGTAAGGAATGCCGGCATCTACGTCCAGGCGAAGCATTTTTCCCAGCAAGGTGGCGCCACTTTGGCCATTCCCAAAAGGATCGGCACCACTGCCGCTCCCGCTACCACCATCTCCTGTTCCAATCCATAACATTCCATCCGGACCAAAACGAATCCCGCCGCCGTTGTGGTTTTGAAAAGGCTGCGGGAGATACAAAAGGACTCGGGCCGATGTAGGATCCACGATGTCCGGATTGGTGGCGGACACTTGGTATTCCTCAATCACATTGTTGCCCGTTGGATCCGTGTAATTTACATAGCACAAACCGTTCTGGGCATAGTTCAAGTGAAAGGTCATGCCAAGAAAACCCTGCTCTCCGGACCATCCCCCGATCTTGGAGGAAACGTCCAAATAGGGATTGGCTTGCACCACGCCGGCCTTCACGATCAAGACCAAGCCTGAGACTTGTTCAACCACGAACAGACGGTCATCTCCGGGCGGATGCACCACATCCACGGGGAAAATGAACCCATCCGCCACCTTGCGCGCCACCATTTTCTGCGCTGGGGGGAGGGCGAGAGGAAGGGCGCAGGAGAGGCTTGAGGGGACGAACGCCAGGGTGAAAAGGCTTAGAAACGGCACGCTCCAGCATACCCTCCATCCCCAAGATCCGCCCAGATTCCAGCTCAGCGAATGCCCAGTTGCCGGAGAAAGGCGTCCGGAGTGGAGTCGCGACCTAAAAAGGCGCGCACGGATTCTTCGACTGGACGAGATCCGCCAACTTGGTAAATCTCGCGCCGCAGGCGAGCTCCAACGACCTCGTCCAAAAAGCCACCCGGAGCATCTTCAAAAACAGTGGCCATGTCCGCAGCAATCGAATCAGCCCAAGCATAACCGTAGTAACCGGCGTCATATCCGGTCAGGTGCCCCCAATAGGCCGCGAAGTTTGTGCCTGCAGGGGGATCGAACATCATTTCCGCATTCGTGGCGTTACAGATTTCGCCGGCGTCAGCACCGGCCTCGGCAACGTGAATTCGCAAATCAGAAAGCGCCAAACCCAGCTGCCTCCGATAGTGAACTCCTTGCGTGGCCAAATCCGCAGCACGCATGCGCTGGATCGTGTCCAAGGAAAGTGCCCGGGACGAATCGCGCCAGTCAGAAGCAAAGCTACCCAAAACCGTAGGATCCCAAGCCCAAGCCTCGAACATTTGAGAAGGAGCCTCCACGAAATCGCGGGGCACATTGGCACCACTGAAGCTGGAGTATTTAGCGCGAGTCAGGATGGTGTGCATCGCATGGCCAAATTCATGGAAGATGGTCTCCACCTCTCCATGGTTCATTAAGGCCGGGGCATCCCCCACACCAGGGGTGAAATTGCAGACTAGGGCTGCCACCGGGCGCTGGTACCGACCATCGGCCAAAAGTTTGCCGCCAATGACATCGAACTGTGCAAAGTGGTTGTACTTTCCGGGTCGCGGAAACAGATCCAGGAAGAACATCCCCAGAGGTTCACCCGTTGCCGCGTCGGCAACTGCCCAAAGTTGCAAATCGTCCACCCAGGCCCACTCGGGCTCCAATTTGGTGAATCGAAGACCAAAAATGCGTTGGTAAACATCAAACATCCCCGCCAGGACATTTTCCAGCACGAAAAAGTTGCGAAGTTCCGAAGAATCCACCGCAAACTGCTCCCGCATCATTTTGTTTTGGTAGTAACGAAAATCCCACCAATGGATGACCGCGGTTTTGTTGCCGGTTTCCTGCACCTTGAGTTGGCGCAAGACTTCCACTTCTTTTTCAAACTTCGGAGCAAGCCCTTCGGCAAGCTCCTCGGCAAATCCGATGGCCCGACGACTCGTCCCTGCCATTTTCGGCTCGATCTGATAATCCGCCCAGGTCTCATATCCCAAGAGAGAAGCGATCTGCCGACGAACCGAAACCAGTTTGTTCAATAGGGGGCCATTCTCTGCCATGGCCACGGAGTAGCGAGCCGTGTTCAGGCGACGCCGAGTCTCCTCGAGAAAAGCGTTCTCCATAACAGCCATATAGTCCGGGGTCACGGTGGCGCGGACGACATGGCGACCCGCCGCAGTCAAACTGGATTGCAAAAATTCTTCGGGGACACCCTTCAGATCCTCCTTGGAAAATTCAAGCACAACGGAAGCATCCGTAATGTTGGTATCAAATTCGGACTCCAAGCGAGACAAAGTGTTCTTGAGTTTAGCCACTTTGCCGCGAGTGGCAGCATCCAGAGAAAAACCAGCGCGTCGATAATCTCGCATGGTCTCCAGATACAACATTTTATCCTCACCCTCGAGTGGTAAAACTAGTCCGTTTTCCAATCGCTGAACATAAGCCTGACAAATATTGTAAAGATCCTCGCGGTATTGCACACTCACCAGCCATTCGGAAATCTTTTGCACTTGAGCTGTGCAGGTTTGCCGAACTTCTGGCTCCTGCCGCGTCTCCTTCATCAGCCAGAGACGATTCAATGTCGTCATCACCCCGAAAAGAGCGTGGTCCATGCCAGCAAAAACACTGTCAAAAGTGACCTGCGAAGGCTCCTGCTCGGCGATCCCAAGCAGCATCATGTCGGCCATGGCAAGCTCGAAATCCACGACTTCCTGCACTTCTTCCGGGGTCCGCTCGAATCGTGGCATTCCAAAAACAAGTCCTTGGGAAGAAGCAACACGTTGAAAGTCAACCAAGGACTGGGGAGCACCACAGGAAGCAACCACGAGCACGACCAAGGCAAGCATGAGGGTTTTGCGCATGCCCCATTCTAGGTCGGTTCAAAAACGGCGGGTCAGGAACCCTGCTCGAGGCCGGGCAAATCGCGCAGATCCTCGTCAATTTCGCTGGGACCCACTTTCGAATCATCCAGTGATTTCAGTTCGGTCCCTTGCACCTTGAGATCCCGCATTTTTTTGCCGGCCGGAGCAACGCGACGCTCCCAACTGCCAACAGATCTGTTGTGAGCCTCCACCGCAGTTTTGAGACCTTTTCCGATCTTTCCCACATGCTCCATCCAGGTCGCCGTGCGCTCGTAGAGTTCGCGAGCAGCGTCGGCAATTTTCTGAGCGTTTCGATCCGTTTCCTCTTGGCGCCAATAGACCCGTACCGTCCGCAAGAGTGCAACCAAGCTGACGGGGTTCGTAATCAAAACCTTTTTGCGGAGAGCCTCGTCCTGTAAACCAGGATCCACTGCCAAAGCAGCCTCCAGGAGATGGTCGCCGGGCATAAACATAACCGTAAAATCAATCTCCCCTTGGATGGAGGAGGAATAGTCCTTGCCGCTTAAGTCCGTAAAGTGCTTTCGAATCGCCTTGGCGTGGGCTTCCATAAAACTCCGAGCTTGAGCTGGATCCGTCGCGTCCTTGGCCTGCTGAAAGGCGGCAAAAGGACACTTAGAATCCACAGGAATGCCGGCCCCGCCCGGCAGTTTGATGATCATGTCCGGGCGCCGACGATCCTCTACGGTGGTCTGCTGGGAAAAGTGAACATGCTCAACCATTCCTGAAAATTCGACCACATTGCGCAACAGTTGCTCGCCCCAATTTCCCCGCACCTGACTGGATCCTTTCAGCAGAGATGACATGCTTTCCGAACTTTTCAGCATCCCGGCCGCTGCATCCTTCATCCCCTTGATTTGCTCGCTCAATTGACCATAGGCATTTTCACGCTTTTTTTCCAAGTCTCCAGTCTTTTCCTGGAGGGCCTTGAGAGCATCGGACAAAGGCTTGATCTTGATTTCCGTGTTTTGCAAAAACTGTTCGTTGTTGGCTCGCAAAGCAGTTTGAGCAGCACCTAAAAACTGGCTTTTCATTTCGGCGAGGGATTTTTCGAAAAATTCCTTTTCCCGATCGGAGGACTGTTTCTGCTCCTTGGCTTGGGCTTTGAGGACGGACAACTCTTCGCGAACCCCACTGGATCTCTTTTGGGCGAGAAACCAGCCGGCGAAAAGGCCGGCAATCAAGGCAAAAATGGCGGCTATGAAATCCATACCCTCCACCATACGGCAAGAGGGCGGAGGATCAAGCCTCTACCAAAGAATGCGGACGCCGGCCCAAGTCAGGCCCGCACCAAAGGCCGCCAAGACGAGATAGGTGTCCTTCTCCAACTTGCCCTGTTCCCAGGCTTCGGAAAAGAGAATGGGCACCGAAGCGGAAGACGTATTGCCAAATCGATGGATGTTGTGCAGCACCTTATCGGCCGGAATGTCCAGGGCCTTCATGGCGCTGGTCAAAATCCGCCGATTCATTTGATGAGGCATCATCCAGCCCAATTTCTCATGCGGAATATCCCGCATGGCCCAATCACACATCTCCCGCATTTTGGAATAGGCAAAACGGTAAACCTCGCGGCCTTCCATGTGTATGAGATGCTCGCGATTTGCCAAGATCTCTTCATTCATGGGCTCCCAACCACCACCCTTGGGTCTGACGATGAAATGTACGCCGGAGCCGTCCGCTCCGAGAATAAAATCATCCACCAAGCCCTGGCCGCATACTTCGTGGGGTTGCAGGAGGACCGCGCCAGCGCCATCACCAAAGAGAACCGCAGTGGTTCGGTCATCTTTGTTGATCATTCGTGACATGGCCTCGCCACCGCAGACCAAAACATTGCGATAACGACCGCTGGCCACAAATTGCGACCCCGTGGCAAGGGCATAAAGGAAGCCAGAACATGCAGCAGCGACGTCGAACGAGCCAATCCCTTGCACGCCCAGACGATTTTGCAACACACAGGCCAAGGAGGGGGCCGTGAAATCCCCAGAAACGGAACCGACCACGATGAGATCCAGCTCATCCGCCGCCACCCCCGCCCGATCCAGGGCCTTCTGTGCGGCTTCCACGAACATGTCGGAGGGGCGCTGGCCGGGCTTCAGCCAATGCCGCTGTTTGATCCCTGTTCGCTGGACGATCCATTCATCGGAAGTGTCCATCCGTTCCTCGAACCAATGGTTGTCCACAATCCAATCCGGCACGGCATGGGCGATGCCTGCGATTCCAACGGGAATGCCGCCATTCATGGATTTTGGTTCAAGGAAGAAGAATGCTGGGAACCGCCATCGATGGCGATTGAGGCCCGGATTCTACATCAACGACCCAGGGAAACGGTCGGGGCATCCCACAGCGAAAACCCATCCCTCCCTTCGGTGATTTGCAGCCAAGAATTAAGGGGAGGAGCCTCAATCTGCTGGATCTCTTCACTTGCAGGCCACCGCACCTGAATCTCCAGAATTCGGTCAGCTTGACCCAATCCAAACTCCAAGCGGTGCGATCCGCCGCCGAAACTGGCCCCTGTTCCCCCCATCTGGTGGATATCCCGAATCCGGCCGTTTTCGGCAACGCGCACCCGAACCCGAGCCCCCACTCCAAAATGGTTACTAATGTTCCCACGAAGGCGCAAACCCAACCAGTGATTTTCAGTCCCCTCATTCAGGAAGAGGGCATTGGGAAATCGATCGGACAG
Organism: uncultured Planctomycetales bacterium; assembly: GCA_964464385.1. GTDB lineage: Bacteria > Planctomycetota > UBA1135 > UBA1135 > UBA1135 > CAYXFZ01. Next base: position 6,402 of record CAYXFZ010000031.1, on the reverse strand, counting down.
ATACCAACCACCCAACTGGCTCCAGAGATCCAGATCGCCATCATTGTCCAGATCCCCGGGAGCGACCCCATGCCCCTTTTGCAAATGCCCCAAGCCAGCAGCTGGCGTCACGTTGGCGAAGCGACGACCCGCCACATTGCGCAACAAAAGATTGGGGACCAGCGCTTCATACGGCGGGGCTCCCGTGCCCAAGTAAATGTCGGTCCAGCCATCTCCATCGAAGTCACCGTAGTTGGCCCCCATGCAAAGGAGGGTCACATTCAAGCCTGCGGCAACGCTGACATCCTCAAACCCACCCTTGCGATCATTACGAAACAAATGACATTGTTCCAGATCCGATCCTTGGCCAAAGGAGGTCGGCACCGTGGTGCCAAAGGTGGCCGTCATGGGATAAGAACCGATGAACACGTCCAGCCAACCATCGTTGTCATAGTCAAAGAACCAACTGGCGAAATGTCGTTCGAAACCACCCAGTCTGGCGATTCCCAATTGCGGTGCGATATCCGTAAAGCTGCCATCCCCGTCGTTAAGGTAAAACCGATTGGGGGCAAGGAAATTGACCACAAGGAGGTCAGGGTCTCCGTCATTGTCGTAATCGCCCCAAGAAACTGCACGCACATGCTCATCGTTGGTCACTCCTGCGGCCACCGCAACATCCGAAAAAGTACCGTCCCCCTCGTTGCGGAAAAGTTGACTCGGAGCGCAAGTTTTGAAATCCAGACGCTCGTTGCCGATGTAGAGATCCAAATCTCCGTCGAGGTCGTAGTCACCCCAAGCAACTGCCAAGCATGGCCAAGCCGGGTCTGCCAAGCCAGCCTCTTCGGTCACATCGGTGAAAGTGCCAAGGCCATCATTGCGCAATAGAGAGTTTCGAATTTTTCCGTGGCGGACCATCCAAGCACCTCGAGGAACGAAAAGATCCAAGTCTCCGTCATTGTCATAATCGGCATGAGCAAGATTGAGTCCGCCAAATTGATCGGCAAGGCCGGAACCCTGACGACGAGACACGAACTGTCCATCCCCCCCATTGCGAAAAAAATCCATCGGCTCATCCCGGCCACAAGAAGTCGCCACAAGATCCAAGAGACCATCCCCGTCAAAATCGTCCATCACCGCCCCTCCGGAAATGTTGGTCGTGTCCACCCCCAAGACTCCGGCAATATTGCGAAAGGAGGGAAAACCAGCGGAAGCCACAAGGTCTCCTTCGATTTCAATCGCTGGCAAGCGATGCTCCTCGGGAACACCATGGGGCCAATCGTCTGCCACCATTCGGGACAAGTTGAGCAACCATCGTGCGCCAGGATCCTCGGGCGCAAACTCCAACAAACGGAGCAATAGATCGGTCGCGACATTCGCATCCACGGGATCCCCCCAGAGGCCGCCGTCCCGCAAAGGGAACAAACAGGCCTCTTCACCATTCCCTGCGAAACAGTAATCCAACTCGCCGCGGCGCAAATGAACCATGGCCAAGCGCCGCAAGGCGTCGCGCAAGCCTGGACTGTCTGCGCCGCGCTTTTCTTCCAGATCAAGGCCGTGCTCGGCATGGCGGCGAGCCAGAGCCACGCGATCCACACGCAGGAGATACTCCGCCACCGAACCGTGTAAAGCGGCCAAGCGGCCCAGAGCCATGCCCTTTTGCTCCCACGCAAAAGTGGTTTCGCTTGCCCAATCCACGAGAGCCGGGGAATAAGCAAACATTGGGGATCCGAGGCGCCAGGATTTCATGCGCAGGATGACTTCGGGAGCCTTTTTGGCAAAGACCCATTGGCGTGTCCCTATGGATCCCAGGACCACGACCCCCAGAATGAGAAAAAAACGCAGCGTGGGGGATCCGGGCAGACGGGACCCAAGCCAAAGACCCAAGCCAAGGAGAATGGCTGCGGCTTGAGCTCCATGCAATCCCGCGAAGAAAAACGGATCTTCGAGAGCCAAGGCCAAGGAATCCCAAGTGGCCAAAGTCCACTGATTGATCAACAGACCCAGGAGAATCAGGGCCAACCCCAGAAGATGATGGCGTGCAAAAGGTCGGGGCATGACGCAGAGACGAACGGTCAGGCGGTCGCGGGTTCGTCCGCTTCCATTTTGGAACGCAGACGGCCGTCCAGAGCCTCCAAAAATTCCTCGGTCGTCAGCCAAGGGGTGTCCTCGCCGATGAGCACCGCCAAATCCTTGGTCATTTGACCTGCTTCGACAGTCTCCACGCACACCGACTCCAAAGTCAGAGAGAAGTTTGCCAGAGCCGAGTTGCCATCCAGTTTGGCGCGATGCGCCAGCCCACGCGTCCAGGCAAAAATACTGGCGATGGGGTTGGTCGAAGTGGCCTTGCCCTGTTGGTGCTGCCGGTAGTGGCGGGTCACGGTGCCGTGAGCAGCCTCGGCCTCGACCGTCTTGCCGTCCGGAGTCATGAGCACCGAAGTCATGAGCCCCAAAGAGCCAAAGCCTTGAGCAACAATGTCGGACTGCACATCGCCGTCGTAGTTTTTGCACGCCCAGACAAAGCCACCATTCCATTTGAGGGCTTGAGCCACCATGTCATCAATGAGGCGATGCTCGTATGTGATCCCCGCCTTTTCAAAGTCATCGGCGAATTCGGCCTCGAAGACTTCGCGGAAAAGGTCGCGAAAACGACCGTCATAAACTTTGAGAATCGTATTCTTGGTGGATAGGTACACTGGCCAAGTCCTTTCCAAACCAAAATTCAGGCAAGCCCGAGCAAAGCCGCGAATGCTCTCGTCGAGATTGTACATGCCCAGGGCGACGCCAGGCTCTTCAAATTGAAACACATCTCGCTCCACGGCTTCGCTGCCATCGGCGGGCTCAAAGCGCATGGTCAGGCGGCCCGGGCCATCCACCAAAAAATCGGTGGCACGGTATTGGTCGCCGAAAGCATGGCGGCCGATAACCATGGGCTTTTGCCAGCCGGGGACGAGGCGAGGGACGTTGGAGCAAACAATGGGCTCGCGGAAAACGGTCCCTCCTAAAATGTTGCGAATGGTCCCATTGGGACTCCGCCACATTTGCTTCAATCCAAATTCCACGACCCGATCCTCGTCCGGGGTAATTGTGGCGCATTTCACGCCGACCCCGTGCTTCTGGATAGCGTGGGCGGCATCCACGGTAATTTGGTCATCCGTGGCATCCCGGCTCTCCATGCCGAGGTCAAAATAGAGGAGTTCCATGTCCAGATAGGGAAGAATCAGCCGGTCCTTGATAAAGGCCCAAATGATCCGGGTCATTTCATCGCCATCCAATTCGACGACGGGGTTGGCAACTTGAATCTTGTCCATGGAATCCGGGAAAGCTCGGGGTAAAAGTTGGGGAGGGGAAGTCGTCCTCTGCCCCGCTAGACTACCGCCCTCCTGCCGACCCTCCATCTGCCATGACCTGCGCTGACCTCGCCCGCAAACCCGGCCGCCTCCTGCTCGTCACGACGAGCATTCAAGAGGCCCTCGCCTCTCTTCTTGAACTTCGTCAACGAAGCCTGCCCGTAGTCTCGGACGAAGGCACTCTGATCGGGATGTTTGGCGTCCATCACCTCCTGGATCTGTTGCGCCCGGAAGGAAGCCATGAGGATGATCTCCAATCCGCTCATTTCCTCCATGACCAAGTGGAAGATCTCGCCCGCAGGCTCCGCTCTGATTTGGAAAAATCCGTCGGCGACTTCATGGACCCAGACCCAAAGATCGTCCATGCCGAAACCGCCGCCTCGGAAGCGGTCCTTTTATTGGACGAGGGTCATGACTCCCTTCCAGTCGTGGATCCTGAAACCCAACGCCTTTTGGGCATCCTCACGTATTGGGACATCTTGGCCAAAGTAGCTGATCTACTCGAGGAATGATGGCACCCATGGATCACGGCGGCGGCATCATTTTTGGGCTAGACCCTTTCTGGCTCGCCAGTGGAATTTTTGTTCTGACCTACGCACTCATCATGGCCGAGCGGTTCAACCGCGCGGTCATCGCGCTGTTGGGCGGCTCGCTGATGATCCTCTCCGGGGTCGTCACCCAGCACGAGGCCGTCAGCGAAGGGGTTGATTGGAACACCATTGGCCTGCTCACGGGCATGATGGCCATTGTCAACATCACAAAACGATGCGGCGTTTTTCAATTCTTGGCCATTTGGTCCGCTAAGAAGGTATCCGCACGTCCGTGGGGCCTTCTGGTGATGCTCGCCCTTGTGACTGCGGTCCTGTCGGCCCTGCTGGACAATGTCACCACGGTCCTGCTCATCGTTCCGGTCACGCTCTTGATTTGCGACGAGCTGGAAGTTCCTCCTTATCCATTTCTATTCGCCGAGATCTTGTTTTCCAACATTGGCGGCACCGCCACCATGATTGGTGACCCGCCCAATATATTGATTGGCTCGCTGGTAAAGAGCGTCGGCTTCAACGATTTCTTGGTGCATGTTGCCCCTGTCGTGCCCGTCATCATGTTGGCCACCATCGGACCAATCTGGTTCGTCTGGGGCCGCAAAATGCAGGCGACGGACGAGGCCCGAGCCCGCGTCATGGCCTTTCGCGAAAAAGATGCCATCACCGACCCGCTCCTCATGAAGAAATCTCTATTCGTGCTTGGCTTGGTGTTGGTTGGTTTTGTCGTCGCCCATCCGATGGGTCACGAACCTGCCACCATTGCCATGACCGGGGCAGCCCTTCTCCTCTTGCTGGACAACTTGGGTCGGGATATCGAAAAGAAAGCCAAAAACGTGCACCAGACTTTCGGTGAAACCGAGTGGGTCACGATCTTTTTCTTTGTCGGCCTTTTCGTGGTCGTCAAGGGCCTGGAAAACGCCGGTGCTCTGGCCATGGTCGCCGAACAAATCACGGCATTGACGGCCAATGCCACAACGAATATCGAGGCGACCCAAGCCCTAGGACCGGCCGTCCTTTGGGTCTCCGCCATTGCCTCGGCTATCGTCGACAACATTCCCTTTGTCGCTACCATGATCCCCACCTTGGAACAAGTTTATGTGGTGCTACAGGAGCAGGGCATTGGCCTGACCGCAGAACAGGAACGGGCCATCTGGTGGTCGCTCTCCTTGGGAGCATGCCTCGGTGGCAACGGCACTCTGATCGGGGCCAGCGCCAACTTGATCGTGGCTGGCATCGCCGAGCGTTCGGGACACCCCATCCGTTTCCTTACCTTCATGAAGCACGCTTGCTTGCTGATGCTCATGAGCGTGGCCATCGCCTGGGCCTACCTGGAATTGCGTTATTTCTAGGTAGGCCCAAGGGGCTGCATCAAAGGAGGATCAGCCCTCGAAGACGGGCGGCGGGGCCGGGAAGCCCAGGTCGCGAGCCTTGACGGTCTGACGCTTGTCGCCCTGCGCGTTGGCAACGGCGGTATCGCAGATTTGGCGGATCATCCCGGACAGGGCCGGGGCAACATCGCCAGAGCAGCGCAGGCCAGCAGAGGAGGCGATGTACTTCTTGAGTTTCGAGACAACGATGAGAACTTCCTGGTCGGACATGGGATCTCCGGATCTTGGTTGCCCGGCGGGAGCTCCGTCAGGCTGAGAGTGCGCTCAGGGCGCGGTTTCCAGTTTAGGGGCGGCTAGGCCGTCCTTTGCCAAGGAAATCGGCGGAAAAACCCGTTTTTTTCGCCTCTTTCGGTAAAGATTGATGGAGCACATATCCGAGAATCCAGGCCAAGCTTACACCTAAGTGTAGCCAATAAAACAGGTTACGCCAATTTTCCTGCACAGAAACCTGGAGAAGATAGCCACTGGCGACCATCGGCGCGAACCCCAAAGCGAGAAGAATTCCACTCCTTCGGCGGTCTTTTTTCCCCTCGAGGGCATATTTCCAGGCATGACAGCGTGCGACCATCCCCACCGAGAAGACAAGAAAAGGGGCAAAAATGAGGTGCATGGCCTGGACCTCATCCTGAAGGGGGTGGTTCATCAGGGCGAATTCATCCTCTGGCTCAAGGAGCAAAGTCATCCAGGCGTAGACCAAGCCCGTGCCCCCAACAGCCAGCGTGGCGATGTGATTCAGCCAAGCTTCGAAGCGATTCATTGGGGCGGCGGCGGCAAGGGCGAAGCGGCCAGAACGGCATGCACCGCCAAAGCTCTACGGGCCGCGGCCACGGTGGCCCGGGAGGTCAAAGTTGCGCCGGAGACGCCATCAATCCCCTTGCGCAGACGAAGTTGCTCATCCAGACGATGCCCTTGAAACAGCGCGAACCATTTTGCCCTCGGAAGGTAGTTCCTCGGCTCAGCGAAGCCCAACACCGTGATTCCGGCCAGAACACCTTCAGAATTCATGGCGATCAAGAGTGCTTGCCGCTTGGTGCGCACCTTGTGGACGTCCACATAGGCTGTTCCCAAGAGCTGGCCCTTGCCATCCGTGACCCGGTACTCGCGAACCACCCCGCCCACGGAAGTGCCCGCCAATTGACTGGC
>CAYXFZ010000030.1:0-25836 GCA_964464385.1 uncultured Planctomycetales bacterium | reverse complement strand
GGGCGGCGTACACGCACGAAATCAAAAATTCCGTGTTTGCCGGGGTTGCGCCCTGTATTCAAGGTCGCCCAAGACACAGGCGATTGCGCCGGATTGGCCGGATTCAAGGGCGCGAAGGAGCCCATCTCCCGCAAGCGGGAAAAGTTGGGAAGATCCCCGGTGTCCATCATGTCCAATGCCCTAGCAGCATCCATGCCATCCATGCCCAAAACAATGACGCGGCCAGAATCATCCTGAGCGAGGCCGATTCCGGCCAACGTCAGGGAAAGGATGAGAGTGCGGAGGTTGCTCATCGGGCCGTAAAGTGTAGGAGTCAACATGGCATCCACCAATTCCAAGCAGGCTCTGCGACCCCTCCTGGTTCTCTCCGGAACAGTGGGCGGGCTCCTTCTCCTGGTTTTGGCCCTCGGATCTCCTCCAGCTACACCCCAGTTGGATCCGCAAGATCCACTCCTACCCCGTGAAGTTTCCCAACCCAGGACGCAAAACGAAACCACCCCGCGAATCCAACATCCTGGAGAAACCGAGTCGGTGCGTGCCTCTTTGGTGGTCCGCGGGCGGTTGTCTTGGCCTGCCTGGGCCTCGGTTCCGGCTGCCATCCCCATTCATTTCTCCCTTCAGAATGCCCCCGCGCAAATCCGCACGACAACCACCGACCCCCATGGAAACTTTTCCTTGGCCAAGATTGCGCCCGGTAATTGGCGGGTCGCAGTCGAACTGCCGGGATTTCAGCCCCTCGCCGTTCTGTTCACCTTTGAGCCGGGCTCCTCCCCCCATATTCTCCTCTCCCTGCGTGCGGCGACGGCAATCCGCGGGCAGGTTCGCAATGCCTTGGGACAACCCATCCCTGGGGTTCTTGTCACAGCCATGCCCGTCGTCGCGGATCCCACGATTGCTGCCATCCCCTTGACCGGTCCATGCGATACCCAAGGGAATTTTCTGATTGATGGCGCTCGCCCTGGATCTTGGCGCCTCCACCCGGGCCCTCCCCGCTCACCATTGGGGGATTCGGTGGCCATTGAACTTACCGAGGTGGAAGTTCGGGTGGACCTTCTCATTCGTCCCACGGGCAGGGCGGTGGCCACGGTCGTCACCTTGGGCACCGAAGTGGGTGTTCCACAGATTCGGGTATTGGCCGAACTGCAAAGTCGGTCTGCAGGGCAGAGCCACAGCGAAGCGGTGGCTACCAATCCCCAAGGGATCGCCCTTTTCCCCGCCCTCCCCCCAGGCCAATACACCTTTTCCGCCCTTGCCGGTGGCCGCATCGGCCGTGTCGTACGTGCCACCGTGACATTGGACGGTGTGGCCCGGCCTCGGCTCGAGATTCATCCCTAAGCCATGTTTCGACACGGGCCACCCTGGACCCTGCACCGGCTTGGGCCAGCAAGAGATTGCTAGAATCAGACCCAAAATCGGCCCCTCCCCCCACTCTTGGCCATCCCCATCCTTTCCCCGTCGGATTACCCGACCGATCGAGTCTTCATGACTGCGGAGGATGTGGGGCGTTTCAATCCGCAACGCCACGAGTTTCTGCAACTCACCAGCATTCTTCACTATGACAAAGAGGCCAATCTTGTGGTTGCCCATCGACGAGTGGAAGAAAACGAGTGGTGGAGTCGGGGACACCTCCCGGGACGGCCCCTCTTTCCCGGCGCCATGATGGTGGAAATGCTGGCCCAAGCAGGTTCATTGCATTCCCATCTCTCTTTTGATTTCCCCGAAGGATCCTTCATCGGGTTTACGGGCTTGGACAAGGTCCGTTTCCGGGGCATGGTGTCCCCGCCCGAAGACTTATGGATTGCCGGCCGGATTCTCCAAGGTTATCCCACCCGCCACGCCTTTCGCTGGTATGGCCAAATCCTCCGCTCCGACGCCACCGTCGTTTGCGAAGGAGTAGTCTTCGGCATGGGCTTCTAGAGTTTCAGTTGCGATCCATCTTGATCCGCCGATACGGAAGCAGGTCCGCCCAAGCGCGAATTGTTTCCTATCAACAACTCTTTTCGAGTTCCGGTGGCAGGATCGCCATGACGTCCAGTTCCACGCAAGAGCAAAAGACCTCCAAAAGGCCTGCCAAGGATGGTTGGGTCCGCCCATTTTCTCCGGAGATCACCTCCTTGATATAGGTGCCGTGCGCGGAGCGAATGGTCACAATCCAATCCTCTCCCGCTGGCGCAAAGTCCACAATCTCGATCCACCGCTCCCGTTCTAGATCGGCCCGCCGATGTGCCACCCGGCTTGGGGTGGTTTGCAAAATGGGAATGCGACCGCGATCCTTCAATTCTTGCAGACGGTTTGCCATGCCCGAGGGCCAAGCCGATTCTCCGATTTCGGAATTCAAGCGAATGAGAGCACGGTAATCCTTGGGGCATCGAGTTTCCTTGATCTCAACGACTCGGCGGCGCCCACACAATTTCAATTCCTGGATTTCGATCCTCCCCTCGTAGCGACGATTGACCTCGGTAGCCAATTCCTCCAGGTCAATCATCGGCCGCTTGCATTTGATGGCCTCAAATACGAAGAGGCGACCGGTCCCCAACATGCGAACATCCAGGTCCTCACGGCCAGCGCCATGAAACTTGTTGCGACGGGCCTTGAGCCGAGGCATAGCCACACGAGCAATCAACTCCTGCACGGAATCTCGGGTCAATTTGCCATAGCCTTGGCAAGAATCACATCCCCGACCTTTGCATTTCGGGCAGTAGAACACCGTCTGCGGAAGATCTCGGACCAACTTGCGGTAGCGGCCCTCGAACAAGACCTTCACAGCACCCGGAGTCGCTCCGGACTTCTTGGAGTCGAGAGGTGGCGGCTGGTTTTCGGTAGGTTCGGACATTGGGAATGGAAGGAGGAAGTTAGGATGGCCAGGAATGTGGCCCGTAATCCTGCGATTTGATCTGTTTGGCGCGGAGAGGGTCTTGTCCTCCTTCGGCCTCTTCGTGGCCGGCGGTTTTCTGGTCGGAGTCTGGGTAGCGACCCGCTTGGCCGCTCGCTGGGGAGAAAACCCGGATCAGGATCCAGAGCGGGTTGCGGATGTCGCGTGGTGGACCTTGATTGGAATTGTTGCGGGTGGCCGACTGGCCTACGTCCTGGTGAATTGGGAGTGGTTTGCTCACCAACCCTGGAAAATCTTCGCCATTTGGGAAGGCGGGCTGGTGATGTATGGAGGGCTCATTCTAGCCTTGGTTCTCGGAACCTGGAAGGCGCGCTCCTTGGGCATGAACCTCTGGGCAGCTGCAGATTGGGGTCTCACGGCCGGCTTTTTGGGCCAGGCCATTGGCCGCATTGGTTGCCTGATGGTCGGGGACGATTTTGGTAAACCCACCGATCTCCCTTGGGGCCTGGTGGTTCCCAACCCTCTTCCCGAGGGGTCTTTATTTCCCGTGGCCTTTCTGGGTGAACGGATCCACCCGACCCAGATTTACATGAGTCTCAAGGCCCTGGCCCTCTTTGGCCTCGGCCTCTGGCTCCTGCGACACAAACGCTTTCACGGTCAAGTGTGCACCTTGCTCCTGGCGGGCTATGCCATTCTCCGTTTCGTCATCGAATTCTTCCGTGGTGATGATGCTGCTCGGGGCGGCATTTTTCTACAGGGCCTCTCGCCGGAAGAAGTGGGCACGGTAGAGGCTGAACTCTTCCTCTCCACGTCCCAAATGGTGGGCATGGCCTTGTTGCCCCTCGCCTTCCTTCTTTACGTGCTTTTGGCCCGTCGAGGTCGAGCTCTTGCGAGCTCCCCGCATCCCTCTCCCCAGGCCTAATGTTTCTCGCTGGAATTGACGAGGCCGGCTATGGGCCCTTCGTCGGCCCCGTTGTGCTGGGTTGGTCCATGTTCCGCGTCCCTGGGGTGGACACGGAATTGTGGGAAGTCACTCGAGAGGCCGCTGCTCGGCACCCGGGCCGCAAGGATCCTCGGCTTTTTGTGAATGACTCCAAAAAAGTGCACGTCGGCCGACATCGACGGGAACGCTTGGGCCGAACAGTCTGCGCCTTTCGCCGGCTGTTGGAGACCGATCCATCCCTGCAGGGTTGGCTGGCCGCGGCCCCAGGCGGCGATGTCCGTTGGCGACGCAAAGCTCCTTGGCTGGCCAGTGGGAACCGCCCCCTTTGCCCCCTCACGACCCCCGATCGCGCTCGCCTGGACGCTTCTCTCCTCCGCCGAAGTTTGACGAAAGGAGGGTGCACTTTGGCGGGCTTGGGTGCCAGAGTCGTGCCGGCCATTGAGTGGAACGCCCTCCTGCAAAAGCACGGTGGCAAGGGCGGTGCCTTATTCTCGGTTGCATTGGAAATCCTGCAACATGTGTTGGCAAGTTCGCGGCCAGCACCCTTGCGGGTGGAATGCGATCGTCATGGTGGACGTCGACGCTACGCCTCCATTCTCCAGCGTGGCCTAAAGCCAGACGAATTAAAAACGGTGGCCGAGGCGCCTTCCGCTTCTCTATACCAGTTGCAATGCTCTGGCCGAGATGTGGAAATCCGGTTTTCCGAAGGTGCCGACCTAACGCACTTTCCGGTTGCCCTCGGAAGTATGGCCGCCAAGCACACCCGCGAAATCCTAATGGACCAATGGAACTCCTGGTTTCAAAAGCGCCTGCCAGACATTGCCGCCACCCGGGGTTATGGCGTGGATGGCAAACGCTGGCTGGCCGAAACCGAAAAAGAATGGGAAGAGTTGGGCTTGGCCACCGAGCAAGTGCGCCGTTTCAAGTAGATCCCTGGTCGTGATCTTCCTTGGCCGCTTTCTCTTCTTCATGAGAATCCTGAGGGTTGAAAAACTGGACGAAGGGATTGGTGGGATCCATTTCCTCATGCCAGCGTTCCTTTTGCGGATCGGAACCCGTTTCCACCCGGCCTCCTCGTTTGCCACCGGGGCCTTGGCGGTCGCCGTCGGATCGGCCACCGCGCGGTGGGCCTCCTTTGGGTCGCATGCGGCGAACATGGGCGGGCAGGACTTGTTCCGGTTCTTGCCGACGCCCACGACCTTTTTTGCCTCCCCGTCCCTTTTTCCCGCCCTCGCCCTCGCCCCGTCCTCGGTGTCCGCCCTTGCGGGCGGCCTCTTCACTGCACAGGGAAAGCTTGAGCCGTTGCCGCTCCAAATCCAAACCAACCACCCGCGGTGAAACAACCTGGCCAGTGGAGATGACCTCGTTGGGATCCTTGACGAATTGATCCGCCAACTGGGACACGTGGATGAAACCATCCACCCGAGCCCCCACATCAACAAAGGCACCGTGTTCAATGATGTTGGTGATTTTCCCCTGCAAGACCTGACCGATTTCCAAGCCTTCCAGGCGGCGACCGCGGCCGGAACGCCGGGGACGACGAGTGCCACGCATCAGACCACGGCGAATATGGGCGGGAATTCGATCGTGCCACTGGCGGCCTTGCAGAATCTCAGCCCAAGGAAGGGACTCCACCAAAGCGGGGTTTTTCAGCACTGCAGCCAAATCATGATCACTGGCGGCCAGAGCCTCGGCGAGGGCTGAGTAGTAAACAGGATGCAATGGCCGAGAATCAAGGGGTTCGTCGCCACGACGAACGCGCAGGAAACTGCAGGAAGCTTGCCAGTCCGCGTCGCTCAGGCCCAAACGACTGCGATAATCCGCCAAGGATCGGAAGGGTCCTGTGGACCGTTCCAATTCGATTTGACGGGCATGGATGCCGGGGACCAAACGCAATTCGTCGTGAGTGGCCGTGTTCAATTCCACCCCGCGGCCGGCCAAGAGAGCATGCAAAAAGGACTCTTCCAAGGTTGCTAGGCGATGAGGATTGATTTCGGAGCGGTTGGCCACGAAGGCCCGGACTAAGTGCGGCGTGTGCAGAGCAGCCGCGCGTGGGTAATAACCCAGTCGAGCAAGCATGAAGGCCTGCCGCTCGTCGTGTCCCAAATGAGCATCTTCCATGCGCCGGGCCACTTCCCGCGCCAAGGTACGAGCGGCAGCCACCGGCACGAGCATGGTGCGGATCTTGTGATTTCCCTTGCGCAAAGCATCCACAAATGGTGGGCTCTTGGAATGCGTGGAGGAATCCGCCTGCAAGACGATCAGGCTGGGCCGATTTTCAGCAAAGAGCGCGAGGAGTTCTTGGACACCAGCATCGCCAGATCCCAGACGGCCCGCCGCGACCAAGGCGCCCGCCTCGTCCAGTTTGGCATAGACAACTCGACCATTGCGAAGGGCAAACAGGCCCAGCACGGATCCCTGCTGACGACCGCGATCCAGAACGGTTTCCACCTGCGACCATGCATGATCCAAGGCCAAACTCTCGGCAGCCCGTTTGAGACGGGCACGGACCTCCTGCACAAACCGGGGAATTTTTTCCCGTTCCACGAAGGCACGAAATAAATCCAAATAGCCCGGGCTCTCCTGGGGAGGAACACCCTCGACTGCACTGTGAAACACGGCCTCAATTTCCGTGGGCTGAAGAAAAAAAATCGTCCGCAACACGCGAGCGTGTTCGCCCCGACGCAACTGCAGGTAACGAGCCGGAGGAAAACTGGCCACGGGAGACTCAAATCCAACTAGGCCACGGAAGCCGCGGCCGTCCTTGTCATCTTTGGCCACGGATTCCACGGTCATCGTGGCGTGTGTGCGAAAGGCGAGACGAAGGGCCTTGGCTACCGATACCGATCCGCGCAACGAAACCAAAAATGCGGCGTGTTCTTCCGATTCTGGAGGAGTGAAATCGGCGGGGGCAGTTGCCGGTTGCAGGGCTAGGGAGCAATCCTCCAGATCTCCTTCGTCGTTGGCCGCCGCGACTTCTTTCTCCAAGTCGGTCAAGTCCTTGCCCTCCAGCGAACTGAGCAGATTGGTCCGGCGGCGGGCAAAGGTGGATTCGGTGCGCAAATGATCCAGCAAGAGCTCGAAACCGATTGGACTGGGGAATACACCGGCCAAGGTGGGCTCTCCGTGTTGCAGCCAAGAGGGATGTTCGCCGGCGGCAAGGCCGTCGCGAAGACGCACAAAAACCTCGGGCCTGAGCCCTAAGGTACGTGCTGCAGCCTGGTCTTGGTGAGTCCTTGGATCGTCGCCCATGTTTTCGGCGAGATTCTAACAGCCTTCCGTGGAGAAGGGGTCGGGAGGACGATCAGGAACTCGTGGGATCCTTGCGCAATTTCTCGGCCACAAACTCGGGAACGGCCCGGTAATCCAAAGGCTCCATGGAAAACATGCCACGACCTTGGGTCAAGCCACGCAAACGGCCGGCATAGTTGAACATTTCCGAAATGGGAACTGCACCGCGAATTTCGCGGAGACCTCCGGTGACGGCAATTTCGTCCACCTCAACACGACGGGTATTGAGGTCGCCCACGACATCGCCGAGGAATTCTTCCGGGATCTGCACGGACAGTTTCATGAAAGGTTCCAGGATCTTGGAATTGCTTTCGCAAGCCCTGCGGAAGGCAATTTGTCCAGCGGAATGGAAAGCCAGTTCACTGGAATCCACCTCGTGGGCCTTGCCATCGTAAAGCTCGGCACAAATATTCACGAACGGCCAGCCAAATCGACCGCCCGACTTCATGCAATCCTCGATCCCGCTGGCGACCGGCTTGATGAACTGGCGCGGAATGACGCCGCCCTTGATCTTGTCCACAAATTCGAATTCGTTTTCAGGATCTTGAGTCGGAAAGAAACGGACACGGACAATCGCGAATTGGCCATGCCCTCCGCTTTGCTTGACGTGTTTGCCCTCGACATCGCGGTCCGCGGCCAAAGTCTGGCGGTAGGCGACCTTGGGAGCACCTGTGTTGATCCCGACGCCATGATCTCGTTGAATCCGAGTAATGATGATCTCGAGATGCAACTCGCCCATGCCGGCGATGATAATTTCTTCGGTTTCCGGATCCACAGAAGCGTGAAAGGAAGGGTCTTCTTTGATCAGGTGAGCCAATACATTGGACAATTTGTCACGATCCTTCATGGACTTGGGCTCGATGGACATGGAGATGACCGATTCGGGGAAGGTCATGGACTCGAGAACAACTTGGTTGGCCAGATCGCAAACGGTATCGCCGGTGCTGGTGCTCTTCAGACCTACGACGGCGCAAATTTCGCCGGCATTGACGAAATCCACGGCCTCGCGCTTGTCCGCGTGCATGAACATCAAGCGGCCAACGCGTTCCTTTTTGCGGGTACGGGGATTGATCACCTGATCTCCCCGATTCAAAACCCCAGAGTAAACCCGAACGAAGGTCAAGTCGCCATTGGGATCGGCGATGGTCTTGAAGGCCAAGCCAGCAAAGGGTTCGGTGACGTTGACGCCGCGCACGATTTCCTTTTCTTCATCGCGGGGATCATGGCCCACGATGGCCCCAGCATCCAGCGGACAGGGAAGGAAATCAACAATGGCATCCAAGAGGTAAAGAACACCCTTGTCGTGCAGCGCAGAACCACAGAAAACGGGGACGGCATGACCGAGCATGACGGCCTCACGGCAGGCGCCACGAATCTCTTCTTCGGTGATTTCTTCACCTTCGATGAACTTCTCGACCAATGCGTCATCCACTTCGACCAACTTCTCCACCATCTCAGCGCGACGCTTTTCCACCAGATCCATGGATTCCTCAGGAATTTCGATGGACTCGGTGGTGGTTCCTTGGGAACCCTCCACGAATTTTCGTGCCGTGCGGGAAATCAAGTCCACAATCCCGAAGAATTCCTTTTCTTTGCCCAAAGGAACTTGCATGGCAACGGCATTGGCACCAAGTCGGTTGACGATGGATTCCGTGGCGCGATCAAAGTCAGCTCCGACTCGATCCAACTTGTTGATGAATGCAATCCTGGGAACACCGTAGCGGTCGGCTTGCCGCCAAACCGTCTCCGATTGGGCCTCGACACCAGCAACGCCATCGAAGACGGCAACCGCGCCATCCAGCACGCGCAAGGATCGCTCCACCTCGACGGTGAAATCCACGTGACCGGGAGTGTCAATCAAATTGATCCGCGTATCCCTCCATTCGCACTGCGTAGCAGCGGAAGTAATGGTGATCCCGCGGGCACGCTCATCCTCGAGATAGTCCATCGTGGCGGCACCGTGGTGGACCTCGCCGATTTGATGCGTTCGGCCGGTCAGGAAGAGAATCCGCTCCGTGACCGTAGTCTTGCCGGCATCGATATGGGCCATGATGCCAATGTTGCGAATGGCGCGTAGGCGAGCCTCCTCTTTTTGGTCGAGTTCGGGAGCGGTGGATTCCATGGTCATCGAAGTCATCTTGTCAGTGCGAACCGGGGGCGGGGGAATTGCCAGGGGGGGATGGTGGGGCAAATGGCCCATGAAAGAGCCGTGCCCGCAAGGGAAGCCCTACATTCTACGCGAAATCCTGTCTTGGCTCCACCCCATTCCCCATGGCCCTCGCCCGTTCCCGCCAAATCCGAAAACTCGAGATCCGCGTTCCCGGCTCCACCAGCAACATAGGTTGCGGGTTTGACGCCCTGAGCTTGGCCCTGGAATTGCCCCTTCGGGTGCGTTGGGAAGCGGCCGAGACCACCTCCATCCAGCGGAGCGGTGGATTGGCCGAGTCCGTTCTCTCTCAGGGCCAAGACCCAGTCCTGCGTGGAATGCGGCGCGCGGCCCGCTTGATTGGCCGCAAACTGCCCCCTGGCGCTCTGCAAATTCACGCTAGTTTACCGCCGGGCCGGGGCCTTGGCGCCTCCGGAGCGGGGCTGGTTGCCGGGCTCCTCTTGGCTGACCGGCTCTTGGCTGGGGGTCGGGATCGCTCCGCCCTTCTGCAAGAGGCCATTTCCCTGGAAGGGCATCCGGAAAATGCAGTGGCCGCCATGTTGGGTGGCACCCACTGGTCAACCCAAGATCCGGAAGGGGCATGGGTCCACCATCCCGTATCCCTCCATCGAGATCTCCGATTCTTATTGGTCATTCCACCTTATCCTTTGACCACCAAGCGGGCCCGGGAGGTCCTCCCGAATTCCGTTTCCTTTGCCCGAGCCAGCGCCCAAGCCGCCCACTCGCCCTTGCTGTTGGAGGGCTTACGAACCCTCAACCCGCAGTATCTGGCCGTTGGTCTGGATGACGCCTTGCATGTCGAGGCTCGCCTTCGTCAATTGACGGGGGCACGGCCCATCCTGGAATCCGCGGAACGGGGTGGGGCCTTGGGTGCGACTCTTTCCGGGGCAGGATCCGGCCTCCTGGTATTGGCAAGAGCGGGATCGGTGCGGGAATTGGAAGGCCTACTGAAACGCAAAGTGCAACGGCTTTGGGGAGAGACCGGAACCGTGCGAGTCACGAGGCCGGCGGCCAAAGGGGCCACCTTCAGCTGAGCTGGCACGGCCGATTCCTGGCTTCTCGTCGTCAGGTGGTGGCCATGAGTTCCAACGCTGCGTTCTTGCAGGACACCAAATCCAAGCCATGCAAGCGCCCGCGCGCTTCCTCGAGCAAGGACGGGCGCAAGCAAAATGCCCTCAGGCCAGCGCCAACCAATAGCGCGGCATTGTTGCCCGCCAATAAAGCTTCGCCAAAGGCCACCAACTCCACGTCCAAGGCATCCGCTAAGCGAGTCAATTTGCCCACGGCCCGGAGCACGACCGGATGGAGAGAACCCGTGGCATCGGGCACCTCTTCTTGCATTGGCCCGCGATGGGCCACCAAAAGATTTTGCGCCAGAGAATCCAAACTGATCAAAAGGAAATCCGCTTCGGTCGCCAACTCCCTCCCCCAAAGGGCTGCGGCCGGAGTTTCGACCACGGCTCCAATCTTGGGAGCAAAGGGGACTTGGTGTCCAGCCAAGCGCAACTCTTCTCGCACGCGAGTGGCCGCCTCGCGGACTCGTTTCAATTCCTGAGGACCCAAGACAAAAGGTACGGCAATCCGCGCTGGTGAGTCCTCGGCCGACCGCAACATGGCCCGCAAGTGCACCTCCAGGAGGCTTGGCCGGGAAAACAAGAAGCGCACACCTCTCAGGCCAAGCGCAGGGTTCACTTCCTTTACGGGAAACAAATCCGGAAGATCACAACTGGCGTCCAGATCTGGTAAGCGGAAGGTGACCTCCTTGGTAGCCGCAAACACCTGGCGATACAAACCCACCAAGGAATCCTCCTTGGGTTCTCCCCGTCGTTGAATGACAGGGAGTTCTGTGCGATAGAGCCCAATGCGCTGAACGCCCAAGCGGGCGGCCGTCTTGGCCTCAGTTGCACTGGCGACGGCAGCCAGCAAAGGGAGCGGCGTGCCATCTTCCAACTTGGGTTCCTCGATCGGGGCCGTATCCGCTTCCAAAGCCCGATTTTCGGCAGCGGCAATGGCCTCCCGGCGCGGCTCCACGGTGACTTGACCTGCATGAGCATCCACCAGGAGAAGCCGTCCTTCCACCAAGCGATCCCGAATCTGGCCGACTCCGATGACCGCCGGAATTCCCACGGCCCGAGTCAGGATGGCGCCATGAGAAGAAGGACTACCACTTTCCGCGACCAGCCCCCCCACCCCGCGCTCCATGGCCTCCGTCAATTCCGCCAAAGTAAGTTCCCGGACTACCAAAATACCGCCCCGCATATCGGGAGCAGAATTTCCACTCCCAGCGCCGCCGCGACGGCAATGGCGCAAATAACGCAAGGCCACATCTCGCATATCCGACATTTTGTTGCGCAAACTTTCCGTTTCAACCACTTCGAACAAGCGTTCATACACATGAAAGACATCCTTGACCGCATCTTCCAATGTCATGCGTTGATCCGAAATTCTCTCCTTGACATCAGCTTCAATGACCGGGTCCTCCAAGAGCCGAAGGTGAGTATCGAATACGGCCCGCTGCTCGGGAGTGAATTGCCCGCCTAAAGATTCGCGTTGGCGAACTAGGCCAACCCGCGCGGCGCGAGCGACCGAATCCAGTCGCCCCAATTCGGCGGCAACTTCCTCATCTTCCAACAACCGCCCCCCGGACTCGGCAAGACCGGCGAAGGACAAGAAAGCGGGTCCGCAGACGACCCCTGGGCAAGCAGGACTCCCGGGAAAGAGGGTTTGGGCAGTACTTGGGTCGGCGGCCTTCGCCATGCCCTCATTCTAGGGGGCTTCCCCGGAAGCAAGGAACGCGACCACAAGTTGACGAACCCGCGGATGGAAGGGCAAAAGCGAGTGCAGAACTCGGGGCACAAATGTGACTTGGGCGCCGGCCAAGGCACACTGCGAGGAAGTCTCCACCGTGCCATCGTTGTCCCCAGGAACCCGCAGAGAAAAACCCCGCGCTTGCCCACGGCCCGAAACCAAACAAAGGGCCGGGACAGGGGCTCGCTGCGGCAAGCCTCGCAGAAAGAAACTTCCTGGCTGCAAGTCTCGACCCTCTTGGCCATACAGCCGCCCATACAAAAACTGGCCACCATGGCGAGCGGCCTTCCAAGCGCCAGCGTGCGGAGTGGCGATTGTGACCAATTTTCCCTCCAAAGGCACTTGTTCTGTGGCGAGGAGTTTGCGGGCAATGAGTCCGCCCATGGAATGCCCCACGAGATGCAAGGTCGGCACACCCTCGGGAAATTCCTGCTGAAGACGCCGACCCATCTGCTCGGCAATGGGACTGATGCCGCCCGCCCGAGTCGGATAGTCCCAATTCAGCACGGGATCATGCCCAGCCCTGCGCAGGTCAGCGGCAAGCAAGGCCGTATGCACGCGAGACAAATGCACCCCGTGGAGGATCAGAACGCCAGTTGGCTTCATGCGACGGCAACGCTCAGGAGAGCAATCACCTCGTCCACCAAACGGCTGATCCCTGCATCCACTTGGGCAATTCCCGGACCCAACATGTATGCAGGAGTGGTGACGAGGCGGTTTTTGGAATCCACCACCACCCCTTCAACCGGGCATTCCACCATGTCGGCACCGGCAAGGGCAGCCTCTTGGGCGACCCCCTCCAATCCTCCTAAGGTCAAGCGGGGCCGAAATTCTCCCAGGGCCAAGGCCAAAAGTATCGGGGCAATGCATAGGGCACCGATGGGTTTCCGGGCGGCATGCATGGTCCGGATCAGCACAGCAAGTTCTGGAAGAACTGATCCATTCCCACCCTGCAGTGCAAAGTCGCAAAGATTGCGAGTCAGGCCGCTGCCCCCAGGAAGGATGAGAGCATCCAATTCCTCGGCATGGGCCTCGGACAAAGGTTCAATTTCGCCACGGGCAATGCGGGCGGCTTCCGTCAACATGGACCGCGGAGGCTCAGGAACAGGCAACCCACCAAAGCCATCGCAGGTAGCCCACTGATCACGATTCGGAGCAAAACAGCGGATTTCAACTCCCGCTCGCGTCAAGTGCAAAAGGGTCAACACCGATTCATGGATTTCGGAACCATCGAATCGACCGCAACCGCAGAGCACAACACCGACCCGTGTCATGCCGGCATTCTAATGGGTGTGGATACAATCCCCGCCACTCCTCGGGGAGTAGCGCAGCCTGGTAGCGCACCTGCTTTGGGAGCAGGGGGTCGCAGGTTCGAATCCTGTCTCCCCGACCACGCCAAAAAACCGGGCAAGCTTCGCTTGCCCATTGGTCTTTGGCAGCTGGCATTTAGCCACCATGAATGGAGCCAGAGACGGGATTTGAACCCGTGACCCCCGCTTTACGAAAGCGGCGCTCTACCACTGAGCTACTCTGGCCAACGCAAGGACGAGGCAGAGAGCGAATCTTAGCCGCCGATGGGCACCAAAGTGTGCGCCGTTCGGCCTGGAAGACGACCCAAGGCCGAGGCACACCCCGCCATCACGGCGGCATCCCCGGATTGCATTCCGGCCTGGAGCACCGCTTCGGAATTGACAACCGTGGCACCGCGGGCAAAGAGCCCAGCTAGGGCATAGGCGCCGGCCGCCCGGGCAGCACTAGAACGACTCTCATCGGCCACAACGGCCAAAAGGGCGCTGGCCGGTGCGGAGGAGCCACAGAAACCCAAGGCTTTCATCGCCGGGACCGCGACAGCATCGTCGCGATTCAGGACTCCCGCCAGCTGGAGAGCGGCAACCGCAGCAGCATTGGGGTCGCGGCGAGCGACCTCGAGAAGGGCCTCGGCGGCAGCGGCAGCAGCATCCTCGGCGCGTTGGCGACCAGATCCCAAATCTTGGAACGAAGCCTGAACATCGGCCACAGAAATGTTATTGGTGACTTCGGCGCCGTCAATCACACCCGTGGAGTCATTTCCCAAAACCAAAACGGGCATGTCGGAGTAGCGGTCAAGTCGGCGAATTTCTCGAACCATCCGCTTGGCATAGAAGTCAGGAAGACCTTCGGCAACCACAACCGCATCCAGGGGCAAGCCCTGCAAAAGAATGGACAGACCCTCGAGTCCGCTGGTAGCCACAATCACAGAGGAACCTTCGTCCTGAAGGTTTCGAGCCAGCCCCTGAGCGCGAGCGTCGTTGGCATCCACAATGACGACAGCGCGATGCACTTCGATGGAAATGGCATCGCCAAGAGAGCGCACAACTTCGTTGCTGTCATGGCCAAAGTGGGCCAGAGCAATCGCAGCCTGAAAACGGATGGAGGGTGTGGTGGAACGCAGAGCGGTCGCCGGCAACAGGCCCGAGTCGCCGGAGGAAGCCAAAAGATCCACCAGCACCAAGGACTCAGGCAAACGACCCAATTCCATGGCAGCATCCAAGGCGGCACTCAGACTTGCCGGACCCAAAGTCAGAGCGGCTGCGGCCTGCATGGTGGAACCGTCTTCGTCACCCAAGTCGGTCAGGACAGCGGCGGCAGCGGAATACACCAGGGCAAGGCCGGCGCCCGAACGAGGATGACCCAAAGCGTGAGCCCGACCCAAATAGGATTTGCCCAACTCAAGGTGAACCAGTGCAGGGGAAACCTCCATGGCTTCCAAGGAGGAACCCGAAACTTTCCAAATCACTCCATGGTTTTCACCCTCGGTGAGACCACTGGCCGGATTCCTCAGGTAGAAGGCCATCCCTTGGTCGAAGCAGGCTTGAGCAGCCCCCGCGGAAGATGCACCAGCGGCAGCCAAAACCCGAACAGAACCATCACGATCCGATGTCGCCATGTCTGTGAGGCGGGCACTAGCGCGAAGGTCTCCCATTTGCAGGAGGGCCTGAACGACTCCGCGGCGGACGACCGCAGAGTCGGCCTGGGTCGCGGCCAGGAGAGGGATCAACGAATCCGATCCCAATCGAGACAAGGCGTAAACCGCAGACAAGGCCCGATCTTCCGTCCCACCCAAGGCATCCACCAACGGCGGCACACCGAAAGGACCGTAAGTACGACCCAATTGGAATATAGCCTTGGCGCGATCCGAGTAATCACCAGACAGACATGCGGCCGCATCCTCAGCGGCGGCACTGGAATCACGGCGGGTCTCCCGGTCACGGGCAGCAGCAGATTCCAAAACTTCCAAAGCAAACGCTTCGAATTCGCCGCCAGCAAGCATGAGTTGCACGAGGGCATCTTGACTCTCAGCCATCAGGCGAACGGCCTCGACCCGAGACGGATCCAAGCGGACCACGGCACGGAAGTTTTCAAGAGCAACTTGATGGTCACCCTTGCGGAAGGCACTCATGCCCTCGAGGAACAAAGTCTCTGCATTCTGCGCAACAGCAACAGAAGGAGAGAGAAACAAAATGGCAACCAAGCAAAGGTTGCGAGCCGAGCGAAAGGTCATGCGACTGCCCTGATTCAGGTCGGGTAGGGGAGGATTCCCCGGAAGGGGGAAGGAGGAAGCGCGGGGCGCCTCGACCAATAGTCGAGCCACACACTGCGGCAACATGATAGAAGGAGCCAGAACCCGGTCAAGAAGGGGGTTTGGGGGTCCAGCGGCCCAGAACCTGCGGTTTTTCGCAACCCGTGGTCCTGGGCCAGGAGGAAGGCTCCCTCAGCAGGAACGCATCCGCCAACAGGGCGAAGGCCACAGCCTCTCTCAAATCGGGATCCCAGCCCAACTCTGCGTAAGGGCGAAGGGCGTATTTGGGCTCCAATTGGGTCCGGAGTGCCCCGATCAGGCCCCGATTATGGACTCCCCCGCCGGCCACAAAGACTTTACAAGAAGGAGCTTGCAGAAGATCAAGAGAAATCTTCACGGCCTGAGCGGCAAACAAGGCCGCAGTCGCCATTAAATCGGGGGTCGTTGCTTGGGGATCCTCTTGCAGGAGTCTTTGGGCCAAAGAGTCTCCGAATCGCTCCAGGCCAGTACTCCTCGGAAATGGGCGAGAGAAAAAAGAATCCTTAAGAGCGGCCTCGATCCAGACCAAATTCGGCTGGCCAGCGGCCGTCACCTCCCCTGCAAAATCCAATTCT
This sequence comes from uncultured Planctomycetales bacterium, assembly GCA_964464385.1. Taxonomy (GTDB): domain Bacteria; phylum Planctomycetota; class UBA1135; order UBA1135; family UBA1135; genus CAYXFZ01. Next base: position 9,621 of record CAYXFZ010000030.1, on the reverse strand, counting down.
TGGCCTTCTCGAAACCGCATCAGTGCGTCGAGCGGGCCATTGGCGGGCCCGGTGTCCGTGGCCATGGGTTCTTGTCCAGGTTGGAGCAAGGTGATATTTCCCAACCCACCCAAGTTCAAAATAGCCAGAGCATCCCCCTCCCGGCCATGCAGGACCGCATCCGCATAAGGAGAAATTGGGGCTCCTTGGCCCCCGGCCGCCAAATCGGTCCATCGAAAATCCGAGACCACGGAAATCCCCAACTGATGAGCAAGGACGGCGGCGTCCCCCAACTGCAAGGACCCGTCTCGCGGATCCCCATCATGGTGATGCACGGTTTGGCCATGGCTGCCAACTGCATGAACTTCCTCAGGTGCGACCCCTTCGTCTTGCATAAAAGAAAGGGCTGTCTCCCCAAACCAACGCCCAAGTTCCCCATGCAATCGCGAAAGGCCGGCGGTGGATAGAGGATTGCGGATCGCTTCTTGCAATACCGCGGGCATGGCCACCGTGGCGCCAGCAATGAATCGAACTTCGCGCCCAAGACCAGAACCGTGAGAACGAATCAGCGCCAAGTCTGCGCCATCCGCAGAAGTTCCGGAACTGATCCCAAGGATTTGCCGTTCGGAATCCGCCGGCGTCCCGTGCACGAGGGTCAGGGGATGCTCAGCACCCAGTCGATGGAAAGAATCGTATTTTGGTCAAGCAACAAAGCAGGGTTGGCCTCAACGATCGCTTGCACGCCACCCTCTACGGAATAACGCAGAGCCAACTTCGTCAAATTGTCACCGCCAGTGACTCGGTGGGTCGTGGGTCCGGGTTTTATTGCCGACGCGGATTCCCGGGAGCCGACCGTTGTTGCCAAGGACGTGCCGAAGTTGGCTCCGCCAGGCAAGGTGATTTCCTGGCCAATACGCAAACGGTTCGGTTCCAGCCCTTCGTTCAGTTTGAGAATTTCGCCCATGCGACTCACGGAACCCAGTTCCCGTTTGGCGATAGCGGAGAGAACATCACCGTCCCGTACTTTGTAGATGCGAAGGGAATCGTCCCAAGTATCCGCGGTGGACAAAACAATGGTGCGAGCAAGGGCCTCTTCCGCAAAAACGGGTTCGTTTACGAGAAGGGTTGGTTCGGCCGGGGAATCAGCAAGGGCCACAGAAGATGGAACCAAGGCGGGGAAAACCGATTCCGGAATAGGCCCCGGGCTAGGCGCGGAACGATTTGCGGTCGGAGCCGGCTGGATGGTCAGCGCCAATTGAGTTGCCAGCTTCGCCGGAGTCGCGTCGCCAGGATCCGACCACTCGGTAATCCTCGGAGATGGAATTTCCAACGTCGGTCCCAGAGGGCGTTCGACTCCCCGGTAAACGACAACAGAAAGAAGCACTCCTACGAGAGTGAGCGCGCCAGCAATGATTTGTTTTTCGAGTCGACCCATGAATGCTTCCCGGACCCGCCCCAATATATGGTGCGAGTCCCGTCAACCCAAACAGTTTTTTGTGGCACTCCATGTTGTGGTGCTAATCAGAATCACCACTACCGCCCCTGGAGCGGGAACCGGAATCGTTGCGCAGAGCTTGTTCTATGGCAGCGCGTTCCCCGCGATCTCGGTGCGGAGTGAACGGCCAAAGCCTGCGCAGAAGCAAGCCTCGGCGTAAGGATCTGGCATCGGCCAGGGAAAGTTGCTCCGGCGCCCAACGTGCGACCCACTTGAGAACGGCTTGCCGATCCGAAAAAGCCAGCAAATACCCTAACAAAGACCGACAAAGCCATCCAGGGGCCCAGCCCGCACCGAAATCCAGAAAATGCAGACCGCCCTCCGAATCCACCAGAATGTTTCGACGTTGCTTGAGGTCCAAATGAAAGACACCGCGAGCGTGCATGGCCCGAACCCGTTCCCGTAAGGATTGGGCGAAACCCTCTGGATCCATCTGAAACCGACTCCGATCCAATTCCTGCCCGGGCAGAAAGGTGGTGAGAAAACCCATGTTGCAAGAAACGGGCAACAAGGAAGGGAAACCGTGAAGACTTGCCAAGGAAGCAAGACAACGCCTTTCTCGACGAATTTGCAGACCGGCAACCCAGCGACGAAGCCCCTTCAAGTGGGAACCGTCCTTCCAAATCGCTGGAGAACAACCGGGGGCGTCCACCCGCCAAACAACAGGTTTCCATGCGGATCCTTTGCTAAGAAGCTGGCGTTCCGCTTTGGCCAAGATTTCGGCAGTCCAGGGTGGACTCATCCCGACATCCAATTGGCCAAAGGGGACCATTGAGGGGCAAACCAAAGACCAACCATCACCAAAGCGAGAACAAAGGCCCAAGCCCATTCATGGTTCTCCCCCACTCGAGCCAAGGAGAAGCGGCGCTCACTGCCACTGCGCCAAGGACGCAACCGGGGCCAGAATGGAGGCACGTTTTCTTGATGACGGAGGGCATCCTTGCCGAACAAACGCTCCATGCGGCCGTGTTCGCGAGAAAATTTTCGGGGCAAATACTTGGTAAAAAAGGCCACCAATAAAACGGCGCCAAATCCCCAAACAAGGAGCCCGCGACCGCTCTCAGCATTGCCTGCTGCAAGGGAAACCCCAGTCAAGGCCAAAAAACTCCCAAAATATGCAGGGTTGCGCATGTGCGCATAAGGACCCGTCGTGACCAAGGTTTCGTTTTTGGACAAGTGGCCAAATGCCCAGGCTCGCAACAACCAAGCCAAAGCGACGAAGCAGCAACCCAAGGCAAAGGTCATGGGGCGGGGATCCGAGCACAGCAAGAGGAGAAGGCCGGAAACCTGTACGGCCAGTTTGCGAGGCGTCGGCCGTTTCGAGGCGGTCATGGGCGGAGTGGGTTGATGGATGGCGCGGGATCATGGATGATTGTCCGTCCGCAGCCGGACTGTTCAACCTTCATGCGTCCATTCCTTCTCTTGACAGCCCTGCTTAGCGCCTGTGCAGGCCCTTCCCTCCCCGAAGAGGCCCTGGCCTCCCGGGGAATTCTTCCCGAGAATCGTCCGGTTCGGGTCACTTTGCTGGATCACCGTGCTGGCACCAAGGTTGGCCTTTTCAACGAGTCCATGGTATCCAAGACGGAACGATACTCGGTTTTGCGACGAGAGGCCACCTACAAGGTCATTCCAGACCTAGACATGGGGGTGCTCCTCAAACAATTGGAACAGTTTGATTTTTTCGAAGATGCCATCCCATCCGCCAACCGCGTGCGTGGTGCCCGCATCACCCTGCAAGTGAGCCGCGCAGATCAAGTGTGGACTTTGGCCTTTGTCCAAGGTGATCCCGCAGAAAAACTTCGGACCCTTCAAGATTGCCGCTTGGCCGTGCTGGTTCTGTATGACAGAACCTTGGGATTGCAGGTCATCGAAAACAAACAAGGCGCGGATATTTTCAAAAGTGGAACTCAACCGAAAAAGGGCGGCTGACATGCCCCAACCTCGAAGGTTGGTCGTCATTCCCGCGCGACGAGAGTCCACCCGCCTTCCCCACAAACTCCTCTTGGCAGAGAGTGGTCGGCCTTTGTTGGCCCACACCATCGAGCAGGCGCAAAAAACTGGGGCAGACCAAATCCTCGTGGCGGTAGATGGTCCGGAGTTGGCCGAGGTCGCCAGCCAAGCCGGGGCCGAAACCGTGCTCACCGATCCCGACCTCGCCAGTGGTAGCGATCGTGTTTGGGCCGCAGTCTCAGGTTTTGAGGACCATCCTCATGTCGTCAACCTGCAAGCCGACGAACCCGAAATGCAGCCCGAGGCCGTGGATGCTCTCTTCGAGGCCCTTGCTAGGGACGCCAAAGTTGCCACCCTTTGCGCTCCCTTTCCTCCTGACCTAAACCCAGATGATCCGGCCGCCGTCAAGGTCGTGGGCGATGTTCACGGAAACGCCCTTGCCTTTTCTCGTGCGAAAATCCCGCATGAAGGCCCCGATTGGCTCCATTTGGGGGTTTATGCCTATTCCTGGGCAACACTACGCACCTTTGCCCAAACGCCACCATCCCCTCTGGAACAGACCGAACGCCTGGAGCAACTCCGCTTCCAGGATCTCGGGATTCCCATCAGGTTGGTGCATCTCTCGCAAGGCTTTTCCGGCATTGACACCCGAAAGGATTACGATGCATTCCTGGCACGCGTTGCCCGGACCTCTCCCCAGTCATGACCACCAAGTTCATCTTCGTCACCGGCGGCGTCGTTTCTTCCCTCGGCAAAGGAATCACAACCGCTGCCGTCGCCGTACTCCTGGAAAAACGTGGCCTCAAGGTTGCCATCCAAAAACTGGATCCATACATCAACGTGGATCCTGGAACCATGTCGCCCTTCGAACACGGCGAGGTCTATGTCACGGAAGATGGAGCCGAAACCGATCTTGATCTTGGCCACTACGAACGATTTTCCCACGCCCCGATCAATCGCTATTCCAATGCCACCACGGGGTCGATCTACTCACAAGTCATTCGCAAGGAACGTCATGGCGAGTATTTGGGAAAAACAGTTCAGGTCATCCCTCACATTACGGACCAGATTCAGGAGGCCATTCGCCAAGGCGCGCAACGCGGCACCGATGTGGCCATCATTGAAATTGGTGGCACAGCTGGCGACATTGAATCTCTGCCTTTCCTAGAAGCCATTCGCCAGTTTGGTCATGCGCGGAGTCCGGGGCAAACCTGCTATGTTCACCTGACTTTATTGCCTTATCTTGCTGCCAGTGGCGAAATGAAAACCAAACCCACCCAACAATCGGTGGGCAAATTGCGCGAGATTGGAATTCAGCCCAATATCCTCGTATGCCGTTGCGAAAGACCCATGACTCAGGAAATGCGAGACAAGATTTCCTTGTTTTGCAATGTTTCTCCGCAAGATGTCATTCAAGAGAAGGACGTGGACACCACGATTTACGAAGTTCCCCTGGATCTTTTGCGCGAGGGTATGGACGACGCAATTGTTCGTCATCTTCATTTAGAGGACACAACTCCCGGCGATTTCTCCGACTGGGAAGATCTCCGAAAGCGTTGGGCCGAGCCTGAAGGCGAGATCGAGATTGCTGTCGTTGGGAAATACATCGATTTGCACGACGCTTACAAATCCATTTACGAGGCGCTTTCTCATGGTGGGGCTGCCCTGCGTCGAAAAGTCCGTTTCCGAAAAATTTCCGCAGAACATTGTGCCGATCAAGACCCTCAAACTCTCCTTGACGGAGTCCACGGTCTCCTGGTCCCCGGTGGGTTTGGTGAACGCGGCCTGGAAGGAAAAATTCGGGCCATTCAATGGGCTCGCGAACATGAAGTTCCGTGTTTCGGCATTTGCTTTGGCATGCAAGCCTTGGTGATTGAGTACGCCCGCAATCTCGCCGAAATCGAGGGCGCGCACACTTCCGAGGTGGATCCTCAATGCAAAGCTCCGGTCATTGATCTCATGCGGGAACAGGCCACGGTCGAGGACAAAGGCGGCACCATGCGACTGGGCGCTTACCCCTGCAGGGTGCTGGACAACACGAAAGCTGCCGCCATCTATGGCCGCGACATGGTCTTGGAGCGCCATCGACACCGCTGGGAATTCAATAACGACTACCGCCAAAAGTTGGAAAAAGCAGGATTGGTTTGCTCCGGCGTTTACGAAGCCCGAAATCTAGTCGAGATTGTCGAATACCCTGCTGCTCAATTTCATATTGGGGTGCAATATCACCCGGAATTCAAGTCTAAGCCGTTGGCTCCCCATCCCTTGTTCGCTGCCTTCACCAAGGCAGCAATGGACTTTTCCATCGGCAAAACTACGGCCAAACCAGCCAACAGCACCGCCAATTCCTGAGATGAGCGAACCCACCCCTGCCAATGACTTTCGCCTGTTTGTGCAAAAAATCGCGATGCAGGGTTTTTACGCCTTGGGCATTATCGAGATACCGGGCGCTCCCAAGCAAGAAAGCGCCAACCTGGATGCCACTCGTATGGTCATCGAGGATTTAGAGCTCCTTAAGAATCGCACCGAAGGGAACTTGACGGAAGGCGAACGTCTCACCTTGGAAAAGTTTCTTTCCGACCTGAAGATGGCCTTTGTCCAGCGGAGTGAAAAGGGATCCGGTCTTCAGGAAGCCAGCAAGGGGAAAAAGGACTCGGAAGACTAACCCCGGAAGGCCGGCAAGCCGGTTACGGCCTGCCCCAGGATCAAAGTGTGAATCTCTTCGGTCCCCTCATAGGTCAAGACTGTTTCCAAGTTGCAGGCGTGGCGACCCGAATGATATTCCAAGGTGATTCCATTCGCGCCCAAGAGAGTGCGGGCGGAACGAGCTACATCCAGTGCCATGCGCACATTGTCACGCTTAGCCAAAGAAACCTGCGGCGGCGCCAGCTTGCCTTCTTCCTTGAGTCGACCCAAGCGCCAGGCCAAGAGTTGCCCCTTGGTGATGCCTGAAGCCATCCCCGCCAATTTTTCTTGTGTCAGTTGGTAGCCCGCCAACGGCCTGTCAAAAATTTGCCGCTCCAGGGTGTAACGGCGGGCCTCTTGAAAGCAAGACTGAGCGGCACCAACCGCACCCCATGCAATGCCGTAACGGGCCTCGGTCAAACAACGCATCGCCGCCTTGAGGCCCTCAGCGCCGGGCAAACGATTGGAGTCGGGGACTTGAACCTCATCCAGAACAAGTTCAGAGGTCACGCTACACCGCAGTGACCATTTGTGCTTTTGTTCAGGCGCGCTGAAACCGGGGCGGTCCTTTTCCACCAGGAATCCGTGCACTTGTCCTTCTTCATCCTTGGCCCAAACCACCGCAACATCTGCAACCGAACCATTGGTAATCCACATTTTGCGACCTTCCAGAACCCAGTTCTCGCCACGGCGACGACACCGAGCCCGCATGCCGCTGGGGTCAGAGCCAAAGTCCGGCTCCGTCAAACCGAAACAGCCGATGGCCTCGCCACGGGCAAGCCGCGGGAGCCATTCTTGCTTCTGCTCGGCGCTGCCAAAGGTATAGATGGGAAACATGACAAGAGAACCCTGCACCGAGACAAAGGAGCGCACCCCGGAATCAGCCCCTTCGATTTCCTGACAAATCAGACCGTAAGCGACCGAACCAAGGCCCGCACCGCCGTATTCCTCAGGGATCGCCGGGCCCAAAAGCCCCAATTGCCCCATCTCGGGAATGAGTTCGTTGGGAAAGGTGCCGGCTTCCCAGTGATGGGCGACCACCGGCAATAGGGCACCCTTAACCCAGGATCGGACCTGATCTCGCACCATAATCTCTTCTTTGGTGAAGAGGTCGGAGACCTCGTAAAGGTCCAGCTCTAGGGAGGAAGCCACGGAAGGTGCGGTGGGGAAAAGGGGGCGAGGAAGCCCTACTCTACGTCCTCATGGTTCGGTTCCTCGTCACTTCTGCCCTGCCTTACGCCAATGGGCCCATCCATTTTGGGCACATTGCCGGTGCGTATCTGCCCGCTGACACGGCCGTCCGTTTTCTGCGCATGCAGGGGCACGAGGTTCTGTATGTTTGCGGCACCGATGAGCACGGGGTGGCCATCACCTTGCGCGCGGAGGAGGAAGGCATTTCCTACCAAGAATCCGTGGATCTGTGGCACGGGAAAATCCATTCCCTGTTCGACCGCTTCCAGATTCATTTTGATATTTTCAGCGGCACGGCTCGCTGTCCCCAACACGCGGAGACCTGCCGTAAATTCTTCGAAATTCTGCTAGAAAATGGCTGGATCGAATCTAGAGAAGAAGAACAATGGTATTCCGAAAAAGCAGAACGATTCTTGCCGGATCGATACCTGCAAGGGACTTGCCCGCAATGCCAACACGATCAAGCACGTGGGGACGAGTGTCCCGCTTGTGGTACTTGGGTGGACGCACGTCAATTAGGCAACCCCGTCAGTCTCGTGGATGGCAGTCGCCCAGTACTGCGCAACACTCGGCATTGGTATTTGGATCTCCCAGGCCTTTTGAAGGCTGGGCTTGGCGAGTGGTATGAAGGCCAGGATTCCAACCACCCACATCGGCCGTGGAAACCCAACGTGGATGGCCAGGTCCGTGCGCTCCTGAAAGACTTGCAACAAAGGCCAATTACTCGGGATTTACCCTGGGGAATTCCGGTTCCAGAACACCTCCCTGGTGCCGAAGGAAAAGTCCTTTATGTCTGGTTTGATGCCCCCATTGGTTACTTATCCATGACCATGGAATGGGCCAACAAGCAGGGCAAGCCCGAGGCTTGGAAAGATTTCTGGCTGGATCCTGCAACCCGCCTCATGCATTTCATTGGCAAGGACAACATTGCCTTTCATTGCGTGGTCTTCCCAGCCATGCTGCTCGGGCAAGGAACGGCTTGGGAAGACCAACCTTTTATTCTCCCTTGGGCCGTGCCGGCCAATGAATTTTACAATTTGGAAGGCCGCAAGTTTTCCACTTCCGAAGGTTGGTATGTGGACAATGACCGCTTCTTCGAGCGCTATTCCGCAGACGCCATCCGGTTCCATCTCTTGCTGACTTCCCCTGAAACTTCAGATAGCGAATTCACCTGGGAAGGCTTTCAAACCACCAATAACGCTCTGTTGGCAGACAAATTGGGGAATTTGGCATCACGAGTATTGAAATTTGTGGACAAAAGATACGAAAACCGGGTTCCGGCCCCAGGCAACGAGGCCAACCCCAACTTAAAAGAGGCTGATGCTGCTTGGGCTAAGGTAGGGACCAGCCTCGAGAACCAGGAATTTGCGCGGGCATGTCGCGCCCTCTTGGCTGGCTGTGATGCCCTCAACCGGTATTTCGATGCCCAAGCCCCCTGGAAAAGCATCCACTCCGAGGATCCCGCAGAGCGAGTACAAGCCAGCACCACCATCGAACGCTGCCTTGCTTATCTGGAGTTGTGTTCTCGACGCCTCCTTCCTTTCTGTCCTAACGCCGCTGCTCAATTGCGGACCATGCTTGGGGATGCCGCAACCCACCTGGACGGAAACACTTGGGGCGAGGAAGGAATCGGCAATCCTCCGGCTCCCCTCCCTGAAGGACAATCTCTTGGCCAGGCCATCGTTTTGTTTCCCAAGATTTTGCAGGAAACTTTGGCCGAAGAATTGGATTTCTTGCAGGATTCCACAGCCAACAAAACAACGAAGACCTGAGCTGCACTACGCAACTCAGGTCTTTCTTGGTGAAATATAACTTAGTTCAACGCTTCCTTCCAGTTGCGGGCGGGTTTGAAGCCAACCGTTTTACTGGCGGGAATTTGAATGGGATCACCGGTTTGCGGGTTGCGGCCGATTCTGGCCGCACGTTGACGTGCTGTCCAAGTCCCAAAGCCAGCGACAGAAACGGCGGCATCTTTAGAGACGCCATGCCTGACGCCGGAGAAAACAGCATTGACAATTTCTTCTGAACTGGATTTGGTCGTGCCGAGATTTTCGCTGACGTAATCAATGAGGTCGCGTTTATTCATGAGTGAGGGAGTTGGCAGAGGGAGGGACAAGTAGGAAGTGAAGGGAGGGAAACGGCCCCAGGGGCACAAAGACTCCTGGGGCCAGATGCTCGCCAGCGCGAGCGAGCCGCGACATCCGCGGCGGCATTCAGGAGGAACGACTAGCGCTTCCGCCTGACCTTGCGCTTGGCCTTGCGTTTCGCGGGCTTCCGCTTGGCCTTCCGCTTCGCAGCTTTGCGCTTGGCGGGCTTCCGCT
>CAYXFZ010000029.1:17090-26407 GCA_964464385.1 uncultured Planctomycetales bacterium | reverse complement strand
GGAACGCCCGATCCTTTCCCTCCTGCGGGGCTTGTCGGGGCCAGTGCGCCTCGTGGCCGAGCGAGAGGATTCGGAATTGGCTTTCCTCTTGGCCATGGACACCGATCCGGTGGCACGCTGGGATGTGGGCCAGGAACTCGGGCGGCGTCTCATTTTCCGTCGTCTTGCTGGGGAGGATGTGGATTTGGATCCCATTGCCCAGGCCTTTCGCAGTGCCTTGACAGAGGACGGGGAGGAGGGTTCGTTGCGAGCGCAAATTCTTTCCTTGCCGACCGTGGGCACTTTGGGGCAAGAGATCCAGCCCTTGGATCCACTTCCCTTAATCTCCGCGCGGCGCTCCTTACGCTCCGATTTGGCGAGTGCCCTGCAGGCGGAGTTTTTGGCCACTTGGACTGCCAGCACGCCGACTCAAGTCTGGAAATTTGGACGCGCCGAAAATGGTCGGCGCCGACTCCGCAACGTTTGTCTAGGTTGGCTGGCGGCCGCGGATTCCAAGAGTGCCGGGGAATTGGCCCAAGCCCAATACCGGGAGGCCGACAATATGACGGAACGTTTTGGAGCCTTGCAAGTCTTGACTTGGCTCGGCGGCGAATTTTCCGAGGAGGCCCTGCAAAATTTTCAAACGCGTTGGGAACAGAATCCTTTGGTCATGAACAAGTGGTTTGCGGTTCAAGCCGGCGCAGATCGGGATGACGTTTTGGACCGCGTGCGGATTTTGGAGCAAGACCCTGGTTTTGATTTGCAAAATCCGAATAAAGTTTACAGTTTGGTCCGGTCCTTTGTTCAGAATTCTGCGGGTTTCCACCGGGCGGATTATGCTTCTTACTCTTGGCTTGCAGATTTCTTGCTCAAGTTGGATGCTCTCAATCCTCAAATCTCAGCACGTCTTGGCGGCGCATTCCGCGAGTGGGAAAAAATGGAGCCCAATCGGCGCCAGGCCATGCATGCGCAGTTGGAACGACTGGCTGCGGCACCACTTTCGCGGAACCTTGGGGAGATCATTCGCCTGACCCTGGGCGGCGCATCGGCATAATTGACTGCATGGGACATCGCATCCTCCTGTTGGGCGCTGGCGGCCGAGAGCACGCCTTGGCCTGGAAAATTTCATCTTCTCCCCATTGCGACCAACTCTGGGTCGCTCCCGGAAATCCTGGCACGGCCCTGGTTGCCGAGAACATCCCTCTTTCTTGGCAGGAGGAGGATGCCCTAGTCGCGTTTGTGCAGGAAAATAAAGTGGATCTTGTGGTCATTGGCCCGGAGGACCCCTTGGCCTCCGGATTGAGCGATCGCTTTCATCGGGAGGGCATCGCTTGCTTCGGGCCCTCGGCAAGTGCCGCCGAATTGGAGTCTTCCAAGGCCTTCTGCAAGGATGTTTTGGTGCGGCATCGGATTCCGACAGCGGATTATCGGGTATTTTCAGAGTTCAGTTCCGCCTCTTCTTATTTCGAACGATTGGAACGATTTCCTTTGGTGGTCAAAGCTTCTGGACTTGCCGCCGGCAAAGGAGTTTTCATTTGTGAAGACGCGACCGAAGCGACTGAGGTAGCCCACAGCATGTTGGAAGGTCATCAATTGGGTGAAGCCGGTTCCCAAATAGTGGTCGAGGAGTTCTTGGATGGACCCGAGGCTTCGGCCTTTGCCTTGACGGATGGCCGCACCCTCTTGCCCCTGGAATCTTGCATGGACCACAAGCAGTTACTGGATGGGGGGCGAGGCCCGAACACGGGGGGCATGGGCGCTGTTTCTCCCAACCCCTTGGTTTCTGATCGCATGCGCGATTCGATTGAGCGGCAAGTGCTCTTGCCCGCGGTGCATGGCATGAACCACGAGGGGCGGCCCTTCCGTGGGATTCTTTTTGCCGGTCTTAAGTTGACACCAGCTGGCCCCAAAGTTTTGGAGTTCAACGTGCGCTTTGGGGATCCGGAATGCCAGATCCTCATGATGCGCTTGCAAGCGGACCTAGTGCCCTACCTGTTGGCTTGCGCCACGACCACTTTGGAAGAACTGGAGGCCCCCGCCTGGGATCCCCGGCCGGCCGTGACCGTGATCCTGGCCTCGCGGGGCTACCCAGGAAAATATGAAACCGGTTTTCCCATCCTGGGGCTGGACGCCCTGGAGACGGGATCTGATTTGCAAGTTTTTCATGCCGGCACCGCGCTTAACGAAGCCGGTGATTTGGTGACTGCCGGTGGTCGAGTCCTGGCCGTGACCGCATTGGGCGAGACGATGGCCGAGGCTCGCGAGCGAGCCTACGTCGCGGCCGACGAAATTTCTTTCGAGGGAGCCCAACGTCGGACTGACATTGGTGCCGTGGCGTCCGCCGCGGCCCTGGAGCAAACCACTTGAAGCTGGAAGTCGCCCGCCGGAAATTTGACCGGTTCCTGCGCCAGAAAGGATTGCGGGTGACGGCACCACGAGGGGAGATTTTGCGCCTTGCCTGGAGCACCCACGAACATTTCAGCGCCGATGATTTGCTCGCCTGGTCCATGCGGGACGGTGCTGGGGCGTCGCGGGCCACGGTCTATCGAACCCTGTCCCTCATGGTGGAGGGAGGCTTTCTTGGCGAATTCGACGCCGGCCAAGGACACAAGCTTTATGAACACATCTTGGGTCACGAACACCATGACCACTTGCTGTGCCAAGGATGTGGTGCCATCGTCGAATTCTGCAACGAGAGGATTGAACAACTTCAGCGGGAAGTTGCTCAAACGCATGGTTTCTCCTTGACGACCCACAGCCTGACCTTGGAGGGGATGTGCCCTCGATGTCAGGGAACCCAGCCAGCCTAACTTCAGTCCAGTTCGCTTTCGATGCTTGCGGCAATGTCCGCAGCAATATCCGAACGATCTCGCAGCAGTTCGCGGGCGCGCACTTTCAGTTGCGCAACATCGCGGCGGTCCGGAACCATCATGACTTGCATGATGACGTCGGCTTTGTCCACCGTGCACTCGATTCGCATGGAGCCGCGAACCGCAACGACCTCCTGGCCGCGGCGGCGGGCCACAGCTTCGGCGGCGGCGAAGACGGACTCGGGTTGGTAGGGAAGGACCACAAGACCGGCGTCGTCGGTGTTTTGGTCGTAGGCCCAAGCACCTACTGCGGCACCCGCGCCCAGATAGGCGATGGGGCCGGCACAGGACGTGAGGGCGAAAAGTGCAATTGCGGCAGTGATTCGGAACATGGTGCCTCCTCAGGCTGCATGCATCCTAGCGGCAAGGGCGGCCCAATCCAAGCAGTCCAGGTCCCCAGCCAAGAGTTTTTTCAGGGTTTTGGAATTGGCAGATTGCTTGGCCAGCACCGATGCAGCCTGTGCTCCCAAGACCTCAGCACTCAACCAGCGTTGTCGAGGCTCCAAGAAGGGGAATTCATGCTGACTCCAAGCTTGGAGGAGTTCCTTTGGGTTGGGAAGCATGGATATGTCCGTTGCTGTCCCACTGGCCTGGGCAACCTGTTGCCAAGTGGGGGGCGCCAAGCAAGGGTGGAGTTGGAGGGCAACCAAGCGGCGGAAAAGGCGAGCGGCGAACCGATGAGGCGGAGAGGCTTCCCGACCCAGAGGGTGGCCAAGTGCCAGAGCGTGGCCGGCGGCCTCCAGGAGACCCCCCAAACTTGGGGAAGTTGGGAACCAACAAGTACTTTGATGTGGATGGAAGATGGGCAGGCTCGGGGCCGGATGTTCGGGCAGGGCCAGCCGGTCGTGGGTGGGCAAAGTGGCACGAAACCCCTCCCATTCCGATGTCGGCCAAACACAGGGAGGATGCTTCGGATCCGGGAGTTGCAAGGTGGCAGCGATGCGATGCGAAAGCGCTTCGATCAGTTCCTCGGCGGCTTCGGCCTCCCTTTCTGGATCGCCGGCTACCTGCCCCAAGAGGGCGGAGGCCCATTGGGCCAGTGGCGGAGTGTGCAGCCAAGCCCAATGCCCGTGTCCTATTTCGTAGAAATCCGCGGTTTGTTCTTGGGAAACGCGATCCCAAAGTGGCTCGGGAGATTGGTGCAAGACGAGCGGATCTGCCCCAAGTTGACGGAGGCGGCGGGGGAGGTGCGGTTCGGCCAGATGCCAGTCTCCAAAGAAGAGGAGCCAAGAAGAATCCGGGTAGGAATCCTGTAGATCTCGCCAACGGTGGGCTGCTTCCGCATCCCTAGCCTGCGGGCGACCCTCTACCCAAGCTCCGGCAACCAATCCTTGGCGTTCGGCCAGTTCTTGCAACGGCGCCCGGTACACGGTGGCGGCGCGGCGGCCATCCACTAGGCGAACTCCCCGCCGTTCCAAAAGATCCTCGGCAGTCCAAACTCGCCCGGCTGGCAGAAGTTCCAAGAGGAGGGCTGGGCTTTGATTGCCAGGAAAGCTGCGGATCAATTTTCCGAGGGCCAAGCGCGCGCGGCGCAGGGAATGGAAATCCCCAACCAAGGTGGGGTTGGCACGCTGGATGGCGGCGCCTAATTCCTTGTCGTCGGTGGGGCGGAAGTCCGCCTCGAAGGTATCCAGCCAAGCCTTGCGATAGTTTTTGAGGCCAGCAGGAATCGGAAGACCCTGCGCCCAATCCAAGCGCAAGCGTTGCTCGAGTTGCAAAAACTCGGGCCTAAGGAGGTGGTCGTGGGGCACGTCCTCTTATCGGCCAAGAGCCCGTTCGGCCTTGAACGGACCAAAATCGCCCGAAATATTCCAAAGGAGCGAATTAGGGGGCTGTGGCCGAGGCCGACCCGGCCCGTCTGGCCAGATTGCGGAGCAGGAGGATGCCCTCCCCTCCGGCTCCCCAAGCTCCCCGGCCGCGGTCGGGAAGATGGGCGGCGGAGAGATTGCGTTCCGGGTGGGGCATCAGTCCCAAAATTCGGCGACTGGGAGAAATCAGGCCGGCAATGCCATCCAGCGAACCATTGGGGCAATCCGGGTAGGTCGTTGTGGGGTTCCCGTCGGCGTCCGCATACCGGAAAGCGATGAGACCCTCGGTCTGGAGGCGGACCAAATCTTCGGCTTCCTTTCCCAAAACGAGTTTGCCTTCGGCGTGCGCCGAAGGTGCTGCCAACACCGTGCCCTGCGGGAAATAGGCGTCCACTCCGGCCTCGGCAATCAAGCGGGTCCAGCGGCACTCAAACCGGTGACTGTCATTCCAAGTCAAGGTAGCCCGGATTCCATCCACTCCGGGCAACAAGCCCATTTGCACCAAGATTTGAAAGCCATTGCAGGAACCAAAGAGGGCGCCGCCGCGACCATGAAATTCGTGCAAGGCGTCTCCAAGGAACTTGTTCAACTCCAGGGCGAGAATGCGGCCGGCCCCGAGGTCATCGCCGTAGGTAAATCCGCCGGGAATGGAAAAAACGTCACACTCTTGCAGGAGTTCGGGATGCTCGGCCAAGTGACGAATGTGCACTTGGGTAAATTCGGTGCCGGCCTCACTCCAGGCGAAGGCCAATTCCCGATCACAGTTGACCCCGGCGGCGAAGAGTTGCAGGACCCGAGGTTTCATTGATCGGCTCCATTGGCATGGGCCAAATCCGACAAGGAAAGTTGCAAGAGGTCTTGATCTCCGCAGCGGAGATTCAAGCTTGCATCTTCGACGACCTGGCCCAGAGCGGCACAGGGCAAACCCCGGAAACGAGCTAAGAAGGAATCCAAGTGTTCCGGGGCAACCTCGCAAAGGAAGCGGGTTGGAGTTTCCGCGAACAAGGCCGCGGCGACCGGGAGATCGTCATTTCCTGGGAGGCGTGCCAGATCCAGCTCGGCGCCCAAGTTTCCCCCGAAGGCCATCTCGGCGGCGGCAACGGCCAAGCCACCTTCCGAAAGATCATGGCAGGCGGTCATGTCACCTGCTCGGGAGGCGTCGTATAGGGCGGCAAAGATGGCCGGGGCCCGTTCCAAGTTGGGACGCGGGCAACGCGAGGCACCCAAACTCAACAGAGAGGTCAGGATCGAACCACCTCCTTCGTCCGAGGTATGGCCAACCAGGACCAGGAGAGACCCGGGCGTGGTCAGGGGAGTGCCCACGGACTCGGCTGCAATCGGCAGCGGAGCGACGGCCGTAATGAGAAGGGTGGGGGGAATGGCGTGTTCGACCTCGCCAACCCGATACTCATTGTTGAGACTATCTTTACCGGACACAAAGGGAGTACCGAAGGCAATGGCGACATCTCGGCAGGCCTCGGCGGCGAGGACTAGCGAACCCAGGCGGTCCGGTTTGCGGCAATCACCCCAACAAAAGTTATCCAAGAGGGCGGTGCGGTGGGGGTTGCCGCCTGCTGCTACGACATTGCGCATGGCTTCATCCATGGCACAAGCCGCCCCAGCCCAAGGATCCAGCAGAGCAATGTCCACGGCGAGGCCGCAACCCAGGGCAACGCCCTCTGGGGCGGCCAGATCCGGTACCAAAACCGTGCCGTCTCCGGGGCCGCGGCCCGTGGGGCCCTGCAATGGTTTGAGCACGGTGCCGCCCTGCACTTCGTGGTCATATTGGCGAACAATGGACTCCTTGGAGGCTACGGATGGGTGGCCAAGAATCTGCAGAAGGAGATCGCCCCAATTGCCCTGGTTTGGCCAGGAAGTGTTGGCCTTGGGAGGATGGGGGAAGTCCGCCCGGAGGCAAGGTTGCGGGACCCCGCCGTGCAGGAAGTCCATGGGCATGTCGCAGACCACTTCGCCATGCCAGTGCAACACCAAGCGCTTGCTATCTGTGAATTCTCCCAAATCGGTCATTTCAATTTCGTGCTCAGCACAAAGTGCGCCCAGCCGATTCAAATGCTTGGGCGGCACCGCCAAGACCATGCGTTCTTGGGCCTCGGAGATCCAGATTTCCCAATAGGCCAAGCCGGGATACTTGCACGGGACGTCGTCCAAAACAACATCGGCTCCGCACTCTTCACCCATTTCTCCGACCGCGGAGGAAAAGCCTCCGGCACCACAATCGGTCAGGGCGCGAAAGAGGCCCTCGTCTCGCGCGATCAAGAGAAGATCCAGGACCTTTTTTTCGGTGATGGGGTCGCCGATTTGGACTGCAGCTGCGTCCACGGTCTCCGATTCCTCATGCAAGGCAGCGGAAGAAAAGGTCGCGCCGTGAATCCCGTCTCGACCCGTGCGACCCCCAAGGGCGAGGATGCGGTCACCAGGCAAGACCTCCTTGTTGACTGCGTTTTTTGGGATGGAGCCTACGCACCCGGCAAAGACCAAGGGGTTGGCGACATAGCCTGGATGCCGAATCACCGTGCCGGCCACCGTGGGAATGCCCATGCGATTGCCGTAGTCGCGGACTCCAGCAACGACACCCGCGAGTACCCGGTCTGGGTGCAAAGTGCCCGGGGGTAAGGATTCGCGGGGATAGTCATGGGGGCCGACGCAGAAGACATCGGTGGCAGCAAAAGGACGAGCGCCCAATCCTGTTCCCAGAATGTCGCGGATGACACCGCCAATCCCGGTGCCGGCGCCGCCATAAGGGTCGAGGGCGGAAGGGTGGTTATGGGTCTCTACCTTGATGGCGATGCCCAGGTCCTCGGTGAGGGCAATGACGCCGGCATTGTCCCGGAACACACTCCAGCACCAATCCGGAGAGAGACGCTGGGTGGCCTCGAAGACCGTTTCCTTGAGCAAGTTGCCATAACGACGCAATACCCTTTCGCCGTCACATAATTCCACTGGGCCGGTCAAGGTCTTGTGCTTGCAATGTTCCGACCAAGTCTGCGCCAAGGTTTCCAACTCGACATCCACGGGTTCGCGGCCTGCAGCTTTAAAGTGGGCTTGGATGGCCCGCATTTCAGGGACCGTTAGGGACAGGGCCATGGATTGGCTGAGCTCGGCCAAACCTTCGTCCTGTAAATGCAAAAGGGGGATCTCGGTGCGGGGGGCAGGTTCGTTGCTCGGAACCGGGTGCAGATGCACGGGTTGGTCGGCGAGCGTGACCCTTTCCAGAACCGGATTCGCGAGGGCTCGCTCGGCGGTCGAACGAAACTTTGCCGGGTCCTCCAGCGGCCCTAGGACTCGATAGGCACGATAGGATTCCATGCCCGCGGTATTGGCAATTCCGAGGAGGCCGAGAGCCCGAGCAGCGGACTGCGCCTCGGGATCCGCGACCCCAGGAAGGCGACGAATCACCACCATGCGTTCGCCGTTTTCCGAGACTTCTCCAGGCGCAAGAACATGAGCCTGTTCGACGACCGCATCGGCCAGCAAGTCGTGGGCGACCCGTTGCACCTCCGGGGCGCTTAAATTGCCTGGCAGGAGAAAACCACGTCGGCTACGGACGGCATGGGGGATGGAAAGTCCGCGCAGGGCCAGCCGATGAAGGGCATCTTTACCCAAAGGATCCACTCGAGAGGGATCCAATTCGAGTTCGACTCGCCAACCTTTCTGAAGCTCGTTGCGCCGCGCCACCTTGTAGAGGGTATCCTAGGAGTTCGCCGCGAGGCCTGCCAGCCATGGTCCCCTCCCGCAAAAAAGTCACCGCCGAGGAGAAGCACACTCTCTCCTTCGAAAAGCCCATCCAGGAAGTGCGCAGTCGCCTCTCGGAGTTGGAGGCGCTGGATCAACGCACCAGCCAAGACCTGAGCGAGGAGCTGGCCTTCTACCGAGAGAGGTTGGTTCGGCTTACCGAAGAAGTCTATGAGGGCTTGTCTGCTTGGGATCGCGTCCAGGTTGCCCGTCATCCGAACCGCCCTGACACTCCCGAGTTTATTCAGGCTTGCTGTGAGGATTGGGTTGAGTTGCATGGGGACGGTTGTTTTGGCGATGACCGCGCCCTCATTACGGGCCTGGCCCGCCTCGGTTCCCACCGCATTCTTTTGGTGGGCCATTGCAAGGGCAAGGACACCAAAGAACGGATGCAGTGCAATTTTGGTTCGGCCCATCCAGAGGGCTATCGCAAGGCTTTGCGGACCATGCGTTTGGCGTCCCGACTCGGGCTTCCCATCGTTTGTTTGATCAACACTCCGGGGGCCTACCCGGGTCTGGCCGCCGAAGAGCGGGGCCAAGCCCGGGCCATTGCCGAGAACATTCACGAAATGTTCGGCTTGCGCGTTCCCGTTATTGCCGTGGTGGTTGGCGAAGGAGGATCTGGAGGTGCGCTTGGGATTGCGGTTGCCGACCGCGTGGCCATGTTCGAGAATTCCTGGTATTCGGTCATTTCTCCCGAGGGTTGCGCTTCCATCCTTTGGCATAGCGCCGAAGGGCGAGAGATCGCGGCCGAAGCCCTGCAATTGACCGCTGCGCCTCTCCGTCGCCTTGGGATTGTGGACGAGATCCTTGAAGAGCCCCCCGGTGGGGCCCATCGTGACCCAGACTCTGCCCTTGAAATCTTGCGGGATCGGTTGGTGCAATGGTTGGACGAATTGTCAGTCGT
>CAYXFZ010000029.1:16572-17080 GCA_964464385.1 uncultured Planctomycetales bacterium | reverse complement strand
TATAACCTCATCATTTTCGTCTATAACCGCCAACATGGCGGCCAGCATTGCCTCCTTGGAAACTGCATGGGAACCTGCCCAAACGGGCCATGAGGACAAGGGTCGAGTTTCCCGGCGCTCCACCTCCACCCCTCTTTCTTCACCAGAACGGAGCGAAGGATGAGCAAAAATGCCGCCAACGGAACCGGGGGCCCGCCCGTAGGCCCTTCTGCGATGGGACTTCCCGCCCTGAAATTGGTTTCCCACGACTCTCTCGGCCATCCGAGTGGCGCCGATGAGTCTGCGGCGACGGATGTGTCGCAAGTTTCCGTGGTTCCTTTGACGGACGAGGAGTTGATGGCCCTGACCCGTTCCGGCGACCGCGAGGCTTTCTCAACCTTGGTTTGTCGTTATGAGGAGCGGGCCCTGCACACCGCCCGCGGCATCCTTCTCAACCTGGAATCCGCGCGGGAAGTTGCCCAAGAGGCCTTCCTCAAGGTCTATGCCTTTCGGGAACGATTCGACTTGC
>CAYXFZ010000029.1:6608-16562 GCA_964464385.1 uncultured Planctomycetales bacterium | reverse complement strand
GATCGGCTCCGACGCCAACCCGCTGCCACACCCGGTGCCGCCCGCGCCTTGGTCCGCGATTGGGGCTCCCAAGCCCGCCGTCCCGTAGCCTCGGCCCCCGCCGAGGAGCGGCGCAATGCCGTCCACCGTGTGCTCGCGGAGCTCCCCACAAAATTTCGTTTCGTGCTGAGTTTGCGCGACCTCGAAGGATTGCCTTGCGGAGAGATTGGCGAACGCTTGGGTCTCTCTCCTGGAACCGTGCGCTGGCGCCTGCACCATGCCCGCCAATTGTTTCGCCAAAACTGGGAGCGCTTGCTGGGTCGAGAAGAAGGGAGTTCCGAGTTATGAATTGCCGAGATTGCCAACAGCTTTTGCCCCTGCATGTGGGTGGAGATTTGCTTGCTGATCAAGTCCCGGGCTTGGATCTTCATTTGGCAGACTGCTCCGATTGCCATGGAGCCATGCAGGATTTACGCCGGTCTTTTTTGGCCCTGCGTGATGCTGCACCCACTCCTCCTGTGGGTGGGCTCTACGCTCAAATTGCCCCTCGCTTGGATGCCGTGGATGCGACAGAGCGTTTCCGATCCGCCCCTTGGCGCCGCTTTGCGCCTTGGGCCGCAGCCGCTGCTCTGCTGGTTGCCAGTTTTGTGTGGTTGCCGAAGTTGGACTTGAATCCCGGTCGCCCTGCCGACCCGTCTTCCTTGGAGTCCGTCGCCTCCGCTACGGTTGACCCGGGCCAACTTCAAGAAGGATTGCGGGCCGTGACCGACCAGGAATTGCGCGACTTCCTCAGCCGCAATGCAGGCTTGTTGCATCACCCCTCCCAGGTGGAGCTGCGCTCCTTGGAGGGTCTGCCCGCGCAAGCTCGGTTCCGCGAAGAATTCTGAGCTCGTGCTGGCTCTTCTATGTGCATTGATTCCTGCTTTGACCTTGCAGGAGGATCCTCCGCCGGTAGGCCTGAAGCATGTGCCCTTGGAGTTGCTGGACGGCGGCGTTCTGGCTGAGCTTGAGGGGGAACTCACGCGCTTGCACCAGCGCCTTCGGCCAAGCTTGCTTTCCGTACGTTTTCCCATCCATGTGCAAATGGAGGGCGCCGAACCCGTGCTTGGCCAGATCCTGCTTTCGGGTGTGCTCTTGGATCGTCGCGGCTATTTTGTTTCCCCTGCCGTTCCTGCACCGGCCGGCCCGCCAACGGTGATTGTGGCGGATGGCCGCCGCGTCACGGCCCATTCCGTGGCCAAGGATTCGCATTGCGGCTTGGAACTTTTCTTGGCCCCGGATCTGAATTTTCGACCCGCGCCCCTGGGCTCTTCCCGTTCCTTGGGGGTGGGTTCCTTTCTCGTGATCTTGGGCAATCCTTTTGGCTTGGGGCCATCCATGGATCTTGGCCTTCTTTCCGGGCTAAACCGTTCCTTACAAGAATCCCACGGTTTGATTCAAATCACCGGCACCGTGAATCCCGGAGATGGCGGTGGTTTGGTGGCCGATCGTCGAGGTCGCATTGTTGGCATTTTGCGAACTTCGCTGCGCGAGGCCGGCTGCCCGGCCAATGACCCGCGGCGGGAAGCCTTGACCCGAGCGGAACGCATCGGTTTTGCGATTCCCATCGAGGATGTCTTGGACGCGTTCGCCCAGCCTTTGGGTTTGTCTTCCGGCCCGCGTCCTCGCTTGGGCGTGATCGTGGATTATCGTGCAGTTCCTGGCGAAACCGGCAAGCTATGGATCAAACACACTTTGCCGGGCACGCCCGCCGACTTTGCCGGCCTGCTCCCAGGGGATCAACTCTTGGAGGTGGGTGGGTCCCCACTCAGCGATTTCGCCAGTTTGCGCAATGCGGTGGCGACCGCTGGAAGTCCCTGTGGGGTGGTGCTCCAGCGTCAAGGAGAGGTGATTCGATTGGAAATTGAATTCCTCTCCGGTCCTCCTTCTAGTCCTCGCTAGGGGAGGCGCTCGAGGCCTCAAACTCGGCAATCAGGTCCAATGCCGTGTTGACCTCATCGGCCTCAAAGGCCAAGTCGGTTTGGCGAAGGAATTTTTGCATGTCTTGCGCTGCCCCGCTTACGTTGCCCTGCCAATAGCGACACATGCCCCGGTTGAAATGTTCGTGGGAAAGGCTTGGGTCCAGTTTGAGAATTTGATCCAGTTCGTTTTCTGCTAGAGCAAAGCGTTGATTCTTTTTGTGCAGCGTGGCGATCAAACCCCGCGCTTCAATTTCCATCAGAAGTTCTTCCCGAACCAAGCGACGGACGTTCTTTTCTTCGGCGACGGAGAGATCACCACGGGAGGCGAGCACCTGATTTTTCCAGTCGCGGGCGAGGCCGAGTTCTTGGCAGAGCGAAGTGGCCAGTTCCACCGCGCGGTCATCCTGTTTTCGGTGGGCGGCGCAGGAAGCGGCCATCCGTAGGGCGTAAATATTCCGAGGATTTTCGGCCAAGGCCTCCGTCAGGAAGACGTCGGCCTTTTCCAAGTGACGAGCCGCGCCCTCCAATTGGTGTGCGGCGCGGGTCTTCATGTCGGCGGCAGCCCTTTCGTTCTCGGTCATGTCCAATGCCCTTTCTTCCAGTAAGTGGCCCGATCCAATCAAGAACTCCGCGTAGCGTTCGTGGAATTCACCCAGCGAATAGGAGGTGCGGAATCCAGGATCGGCGGCATACGCAGCCTCCAAGTAAGGCCTGGAATCAGCAACATGGCGAAGATCTCCCCAGCGCAATAAGGTTCGCCCCAAGATCAAATTGAGCATGCCGTGGTTGGGATCTAGGGCCAGCCCCAACCGAGCCTGCTGTTCCGCCCTGTTGAGGTCCTGAGCTTCGAAGTAACGGGTGGCCCGGAGGCGGAAATCTTCCAAGCGGTCTTCCTCTTCGGCCGAAATGCCGCAGGATGGGAGAGCCATTCCGCCAAAAAACAATGCCAAGAAAAAGCGGGGCAAGGAGGACATGGGAAGAGTTAGCCGCGAAGAGGGCAGGGGTCTCCTGCTATTCGGAATCCCAGAGCCATGGGGCTTGAATGGGATCCCAAGCCTCTAGACCGTCTGGAAAGAAGAGGGCCAGTTCGCGCGGGGCGGATTCCGCCGAATCGGAGCCATGGAGCAGGTTGTAGGACTTGGAACAGCCGAAATCTCCACGCAAGGTGCCGGCTACGGCCTCGATGCCAAAAGTTTTGCCCATCATGCGGCGGGCCACGGCGATGGCCTCGGGGCCCCGCAGAGCCAGGGCAAGGATGGGGGAGCCGGTCATGAAAGAAACCAGTCCTTCATAAAAGGGTTTGCCGATGTGCTCGGCGTAATGTTGGGCTGCCATTTCAGGCGACATCCGCAACAGCCGGAGGCCAACCAATTGCAGGCCCTTGTCTTCAAAACGGGCCAGAATGCGGCCGACCAGCCCCCGGTGGAGGGCGTCTGGCTTGAACAGAATGAGAGTGGTTTCCACAGTCTTGGGAGGGTTGGGAGGGGGCCCGGGTGCACAGGATAGGCCCTCCCCAGAGAGGCCCCAACTTCCTTGCGCTTGCCAGAACCCGCACCTATACTTTCCGCCCGAACTGCCTCAAATGGGCGTTCCATGGAAAAAGCGCTCTTTTCCCCCTTCAAGCGGAGAGGATTCTGGAAGACCCCCAAGATTCGCCCGGGCCCCCTGCCCGTGACCCTCGGTCCGGCGGCTTGCGCTGGTCCGCCATGGGCTTCGAATTTGCCCTCGGTGTCTTGGCCCTCGGGGCCTTGGGATTTGCTGCTGATCGGCATTTCCCTCTGACCGAGACATTCCCAGTCTTTCTCGTGTTGGGACTTCTGCTGGGCTTCGTCTGGGCAACTTGGCGACTGCAGCGGCAGATATCCCCTCCCTCCCAGAAGTCCGCGTCGGAGGATTCGGATCCTTCCTCGTGAGGGCCTGGATTCTTCTCCTGGCAGTGGGTGTTGGCGCTGGCCTTTGGCCTGCCGCTCGCCCATGGTGTCCCGGCTTCCTTGCTGCCATTCTTCTCGAGGCTCTCGTGGTGTTTTGGCGGTGGCGCTCTCTTCGTTGCCCAGAACATTCTGTCAACATCCCGCTCGTGGGCGGCCTCTTCCTTCGCTTGATCTTTCTCTTTGCAGCCTTCGTGGTTGCTCTTGCCGGCGTCCTTCCTGTCCTACCCCTCTTCGGAGGACTTTTGATGGGTTGGCTCCCGGCGATGGGCTTAGGGCTACGCTTGTTTCATTCCGGCCAGCGCTGATCCCTTCCTTTCTCCCGGTCTTTTTCGGGCTTCTTGTTCCTCAACCTCCTCACCCTCACTTCCTTGCCTCTCTTTTCGAGTGGCGAAGGTGAAAGCCCATTTGAAATCTTGTTCCGTCACGTTGTGGCGCAACCTGCAGGGGAGTTGTTGGGGATTCCTTATTTCAATCTGCAATATTTTCAACTCCTTTCGGTCGGACTCATTTTTGTGCTCCTGGCCGGTGTTGCCCAGGCCGTCAGGACAGGAAGCGGAAATTTCTTGACCCGTACCATGGCCGGAACAATCGCCTGGCTACGAGATGACGTGGTGTACCCCAACCTTGGGAAATCTGTCGGCAAGCGCTTTCTGCCCTATTTTTGCTCCTTGTTCTTTTTTATCGCTCTCATGAACTTGATCGGCCTCGTGCCAGGCGGAGTGACGGCCACGGGCAGTGTTTTCGTGACCGGCTCTCTGGCCGCCTTGACCCTGCTTTTCATGATTGTGGGCGGCATGCTCGTCCAGGGGCCGCTTGCCTTTTGGAAATCTCTCCTGCCCCCGGGTGCTCCCGGTTGGATGGCCCCGGCCCTCTTTTTTCTCGAATTTCTTGGTTTACTCGTCAAACCCTTTGCCTTGATGATGCGTCTCATGGCAAATATGACGGGGGGCCACCTAGCCCTTCTCACCTTCCTCGGTCTGCTGTTCCACTTTGGTAGCGAATCGGCAACGGTTGGCTGGGCTCTTTCTCCGGCCATTGTTGGCCTTTCCGTCTTCATGATGCTTCTTGAGGGCTTCATTGCCCTCCTGCAGGCCTACGTCTTCGTCCTTTTGACGGCGATTTTCGTGGGAATGTGTCTGCATCCGCAACACTAAAAAAACAACAAACAACCTCATGCTTAATCTTCTCGTGGAAAACGCCCCCGCTGTTGCTGAAGCAGTTCCCGGCGTCACTCGTGCCATCGCTGCCGTCGGCGGTGGGCTCGCTGCCATCGGTGCCGGTATCGGCATCGGCCTGATTGGTGGTCTCGCCGGTTTGGCCATTGCTCGGCAACCGGAAGCCGCCGCCGAAATCAAGGGCAATGCCCTCCTCTTTGCCGTTCTGGTGGAAGGGGTGGCCATCATTGCCGTTGTGGTCGCGATCCTGTTCTGGCTGAACGACAAAGGCTGATCCTGCAAGGTCGTAGCGTCCCTGTCCCCTGTGGGTCAGGGGCCCCTGCGGCCGCAATCAACCCATGCAATCCCTACTCTTCCTGCTGATCTCCGGTGAAAACGGAGTGGACAAACTCTTTGATGTGGGTCAGTCTTCCTTCTTGTGGACGCTGATCATTTTTGGGGTGTCCCTTCCGCTTTTGTGGAAATTCATTTTTGGTCCCATTGCGCGTTCCATGGAAGAACGGGAAATGAAGGCTCGGGCCGCTGCCGCTGCCGCCGAGGCCGCGCGTGGCGAAACCGAGGAAATGCGATTGGCCATGGAGGCTGATTTGGCCACTGCCCGCCAGGATGCCGCCCGTCAAGTGTCCGAGGCCAAGGCTCGTGCCGAGGATCGGGAGCGAGAACTCATGGCCGCCGCCAAAGCGGAGGCCGAAAAAGAACGATCCCGCGCCCGCGAAGAAATCGACGCCGCCATCGCCAGTGCTCGCGAACTCCTGCGTCGGGAAGCCGTGGAATTGGGCATGAGTGTTGCCGAAAAGGCCCTCGGGCGTTCCTTTAGTTCGGAAGACCAGCAACGCCTGGTCGCCGATTTTCAGAAGGAATTTTCCTCCGGTAGCTGATCCATGGCTGCAACCTCCGGACTTGCCGTCGCTCGTTACGCCCGCGCTCTCTTCGAGGTCGCGCGCGAACGGGATTGTCTGGCGGTAGTCCAAGCAGACATGGAGCAATTGGCCCTGCTGGCAGCGGATGCGGAATTTGTGCAATGTCTCGCGGATCCCCGGATTCCTGTGGCGCGTCGTGCCGAAGTGGTTATCCAGGCTCTGACGGGTGCCGCTCCTGTCACCCTGTCCGCCATCCAGCTTCTTCAACAAAGGGGTCGCTTGACGGCACTTTGTGATCTTCCTGCCTCATTCCAAGGCTTGATGGATCGCCATGAAGGCCGCTTGCGCGGCATTTTGGAGACCGCCACCGAGGTGGATCCCGGCCTCATCGAGGCCATACAAATCACTTTATCTGGTAGCACCGGTTGCCAGGTCCTGCTTCGTGCCCAAACCGACCCTTCTTTGCTTGGAGGTGTTCGTGTGACCTTGGGCGATTCGCGTTGGGACGGCACCCTTCAAGGACGTCTCGAGAAACTGAAACTTAGGCTTGCCGGCGCTGAGATCGGCTAAATACCCCCATGGAACTGAATCCCTCTGAAGTCACTGCTGTCCTCAAGAAAGAACTGGAAGGTTTTGAGGCCGGAGCCTCCACTGAAAAGGTGGGTCGCGTCCTGCAGGTGGGTGATGGCGTTGCTCGCGTGTATGGCCTGGATGATTGCATGATGTCCGAACTCTTGGAGTTTGGCGGCGGTGTCATGGGCATGGCCCTCAACCTTGAGGCCGACAATGTTGGCTGTGTGTTGTTGGGGAATGCCGCCTCAGTTCGCGAGGGCGACATCGTCAAGCGCACCGGTCGCATTATTTCGGTGCCCACGGGCTACGGGGTCGTGGGTCGTGTTGTGGACGCTTTGGGCAAACCGTTGGACGGCAAGGGCCCGGTTGAACACAGCGACGAAGATTTCCGGAACATCGAGCAGGATGCTCCCAACGTAGTGGAACGGGAACCCGTTTCCGAACCCATGTTGACCGGCATCAAGGCCCTGGATTCCATGATTCCGGTCGGTCGTGGCCAGCGCGAATTGATCATTGGCGATCGTCAAACCGGAAAGACCGCCCTGATCATTGATGCCATGATCAATCAGGCCAAGACGGGCGGCGGAGATCCGCAAAACCCGGAGCAGGTGCTTTGCATCTACAACGCCATTGGCCAGAAGCAATCTACCGTGGTGGAGGTGCAGCGTCGTCTGCAGGACGCCGGGGCCATGTCCTACACCACCATCGTCCTGGCGGGTGCTTCCGAGGAAGCGTCCATGCAGTTCCTGTCGCCCTATGCGGCGACGGCCATGGCCGAACGATTCCGCGACGAGGGTCGCCATGTCCTGATTGCTTATGACGACCTCACCAAGCAAGCCGCGGCCTACCGACAGGTCATGTTGCTTCTACGTCGTCCGCCCGGCCGCGAGGCCTTCCCCGGGGACATCTTCAACCTGCACTCCCGCCTATTGGAACGTTCTGCCAAGTTGGCCTCGAACGCCCATGAACTCAATTCTCGTTTCAGCAAGGGCGGTGGTTCGCTAACTTCCCTACCTGTGGTGGAGACCCAAGAGGGCGATGTGTCCGCCTACATTCCCACCAACGTGATCTCCATCACCGATGGCCAGATTTTCCTGGAAGGCGATTTGTTCTACGCCGGAGTTCGTCCTGCCGTGAACGTAGGCATTTCAGTGTCCCGGGTGGGGGGTGCGGCGCAAACTCCAGCCATGAAGAAGGTGGCGGGTGGTCTCCGCATCAACCTGGCTCAGTTCCGCGAATTGGAGGCCTTCGCTCAATTCGGCTCGGACTTGGACGACGCCACCAAGCAAGCCCTCAACCGTGGCGAGCGCTTGGTGGAACTTCTGAAACAAGGCCAATACAAGCCGTTGTCCGTGGCCGATCAAATTGTGGCCATCCATGCAGGTTCGTCCGGGGCGCTGGACGAGGTGCCAGTGGCCAAAATTCGCGAATTTGAAATGGAGTTCGTGGATCACATGCATGCCCATCACGGTGACCTCATGGACACCTTGGATGGCTGGGACACCAAGTGGAGCGACGAAATCGCCGCCCAAGTGGACGCCGCCCTCGAAACCTTCGGTAAATCTTTCCAGGCCTGATCCCCACGAAAAGCCTTGGCTAACCTCCGCGACCTCCGCCAACGTATCACTGGCGTCGGGAATATCGAAAAGATAACCCGCGCCATGGAGATGGTTGCGACAACCAAATTGCGGAAGTTTCAGAGCAAGGCCGAATCGGCCAGGCCCTACACGGAGGAAATCGAGGCCTTGGTGCGACGTTTGGCGGCCGGTGCCGACGAGAGCATGGCCGATGGGCTCTTCCGGGCCGGTCCTGCGGATGCCCCCCGCGCCATTCTTTTCGTGGGTTCGGATCGGGGTCTTTGTGGTGCCTACAACTCCGGTGTTCAGCGTGTGCTGGATCAACACATTGCCTCCTTGGAGGTTCCTTGCGAGTTGTTCGTGCTAGGCCGTAAGGCCATGACGCACGCCACCCGTCGCAATCACTCCGTTCGCGCTTACTTTGAGGGCTACCCTGCAGAACAAGCCTCCTTTCAGGATGCTGCCGGCATTTGCGCTTCTTTGGTAAAGGAGTTTCGCGCCGGATCATTTTCGGCCGTGGATCTTTGTTTCACCAATTTTGAATCCATGATGCGATATGTTCCAACGGTTCAGCCCTTCTTGCCCATTGTCCCGCCGCCCGAAGTGGACTTCAGCGCCGAGCCCATTTTGGCTCCCTCTGCCGCCGATCTTTTGGGCAATCTGATTCCCAAGTACTTGGAGACGGCCGTGCATCATGCGTTGCTGCAGTCCATCACTTCGGAATACGCGGCCCGTCGCGTGGCCATGAAGAATGCCACCGAGGCTGCCGGTGACATCAAAGAGGACATCACGCGAGCTTTCAATCGAGCCCGCCAACAAAAAATCACCAGCGAAATTCTGGAAATCGTCTCGGGAGCCGAGGCCCTTTGAGCCCACAAAAGCCATGACTAGTCAAGGAACAGGAACCATCAAGCAAATCTTCGGCCCCGTCGTGGATGTGGCCTTCCCCAATTCGGAATTGCCGGCCATCAACGATGCCATCCGAGTGCCTCGTGAGGGCGTTAGCGACCTCGTCTTGGAAGTAGCCCAGCACTTGGGCGATGACCTCGCCCGGTGTGTGGCCATGGCCTCCACCGACGGGCTGCAGCGCGGCGTGAATGCAATTGCCACCGGCGCTCCCATTTCAGTCCCCGTGGGACCCAATACCACCGGCCGCATCTTCAATCTCCTTGGCGAACCTTTGGATAAATTGATGCGTGGTGATGTGAAAGCCGACGAGTACTGGCCGATCCACCGTCCAGCTCCCAGCTTTGAGGAACAGAAAGCAGTTACGGAAGTGTTCGAAACTGGCATCAAGGTGGTGGATCTTCTCTGTCCCTTTGCCTTGGGTGGCAAGATTGGTCTTTTCGGTGGCGCGGGTGTGGGCAAGACCGTGCTGATTCAGGAGTTGATTCGCATCACGGCCGTGGAGAAAGGTGGCTTTTCGGTCTTTTGTGGCGTGGGGGAGCGCACCCGTGAGGGCAATGACCTTTGGTTGGAAATGCGCGAGGCCCAATACACCACTCCAGATGGGGGCAAGGCGGCTGTGATTGACAACGCCGTCCTGGTCTTCGGACAAATGAACGAGCCTCCGGGTGCCCGTCTTCGGGTGGCACTTTCCGGGCTGACCATGGCCGAGTATTTCCGCGATCGGGAGGGCAAGGATGTGCTCCTCTTTGTGGACAACATTTTCCGTTTCGTGCAAGCCGGATCAGAAGTGTCCGCTCTCTTGGGCCGGATTCCTTCAGCAGTGGGCTACCAACCCACCTTGGGGTCGGAGATGGGTGCTCTTCAGGAACGCATCACTTCAACCACCAAAGGATCTGTGACCTCCATGCAGGCTGTGTATGTTCCTGCCGATCACTTTACGGATCCGGCCCCCGTGTCCTCCTTCGCCCACTTGGACTCCACCATTCTTT
>CAYXFZ010000029.1:0-6598 GCA_964464385.1 uncultured Planctomycetales bacterium | reverse complement strand
CGCCGTTCACCCCCTTAAGTCCACCAGCCGGATGTTGGATCCTCAGGTTGTGGGCGAGCACCACTACAAAGTGGCTACGAACGTCCAGCGTCTGCTCCAGCGATACGCCGACTTGAAGGACATCATTGCCATCTTGGGCATGGAAGAACTTTCGGACGAGGATAAGCAGGTCGTGCACCGCGCTCGTCGTCTGCAGCGCTTCTTGTCCCAGCCCATGTTCGTGGCCGAGGCCTTCACCGGCACTCCGGGCCGCTTTGTTTCCAAAGAAGACGCGGTGCGCTCATTCGAGGAGATTCTGGAGGGCAAGCATGACGCCTTGCCCGAGCAGGCCTTCTACATGGTCGGGGCCATTGACGAGGCGGTTGAGAAAGCCTCGAAAATGTAATCCCTGCTAGACTGAATCCGTGGCCGCATCCAGTTTCACCCTGCGTTTGGTCTCGCCCGAGAAAATCATTTTCGAGCGGGAAGTGAAATCCGTTCGTTTTCCCGGGGCGGATGGTTTCTTTGGCGTTTTGCCTCGTCACGCGGCGATGATTTCCTTGACCGATAGTGGGCTTTTGTAGGCAGAGCCTGTGGAGGGAGAACGCATCGGGGTTCTTGTGCACGATGGTTTCGCTGAAGTGGGCAAAGATTTTTTGACCGTGCTCACGCGTTCCGCGGAAGATCCCGAAGAAGTGGATCTGGAGCGGGCTCGAGTCGCTGCGGAAAGAGCTCGGGAGCGCATGAAGGACCGCGTTTCTGATTTGGATTTGGTTCGCGCCCGCGCATCTTTGCGGCGGGCTTTGCTTCGTGAAAAATATGGCCGCCACTCATGAATAGGGTGGTCGCGGGCCGCACCCACGGGTGTGGAGACCTGCGGGCGGAGCAGACCGGTGAAACGGTCGTGGTGGCCGGTTGGGTTGCCGCGCGCCGGGATCATGGCGGCATCCACTTCGTGGATTTGCGGGATCGCTACGGTTTTATTCAGCTGGTTGCGGATGAAGATGCTTGCGAAGAGTCCCGCGCTGCACTCAGGGATTTGCACCCCGAAGATTGCCTGCGTGTGCATGGCGTGGTGCGCATGCGGATTGAAAGTCAACGCAAGAAGGACAAGCCCACTGGGGAAGTTGAGATTCTTGTAGAGCGAGTTGAAATCTTGTCCCGCTCGGCGCGCACTCCCTTTGAGTGCATCGATGATTTGGACGTGCCAGAGGAGATGCGTTTGGAATACCGCTACCTCGACCTTCGCCGTCCCCGCATGACCAAGTTCCTGGAACAACGCTCCCGGGCCAACCATGCTCTGCGCTGCGCTCTGCAGACGGAAGGTTTTCTGGAAGTGGAAACGCCACTTCTGACCCGTTCTACTCCGGAGGGTGCCCGGGACTATCTGGTGCCGAGTCGAGCCCGGCCAGGGAATTGGTATGCCTTGCCGCAGAGTCCGCAAATTTTCAAGCAACTGTGCATGGTCTCCGGCCTGGATCGCTACTTCCAAATTGCGCGCTGTTTGCGGGACGAAGATTTGCGCGCCGATCGTCAACCCGAATTCACTCAATTGGATTTGGAGATGGCCTTCGTGGACGAGGAAGAGGTGTTGGGAGTGGTGGAACGTATCTTGGGCCAACTTTGGCGGGATGTGTTGGGCCGCGAACTTTCCCTTCCCGTGGAGCGGATGCCTCATGCCGAGGCTCTTCAACGTTTTGCCTGCGACAAGCCCGATCTGCGCAATCCCCTGGAGGTCGTGGATCTTGCTGATCAGGCCCCAGCCCTCGGCTTTGGGGTCTATGATTCCGTTTTGCAGGCTGGCGGTTTGGTGCGAGGGATTCGCCTTCCACACGGAGCCTCCCTTTCCCGAAAGCAGTTGGATTCCTTGGAACAAGCGGCCCGCGATGCAGGTGCTGGTGGCGCTGCATGGTGCAAGATTGCCGAGGATGGGCCGACTGGCCCCCTCTCTCGTTTCTTGGGGGAGGAAGCTGGGGCTGCTTTCTTGGCCGCTGCCGAGACCAAAGTTGGGGATGTTTTGATCACCATTGCCGATCGTCCGCGGGTTGCCCTGCAGGCTCTGGATGCCGTTCGCCGTCGCGCCGCAGAACTTCTTGAAATCTTGGCCCCTGAAGATCGTCTTCTTTGGGTGACCGACTTCCCTTTGTTCGAGCAATCCGATGACGGTGCATGGATTCCCGCTCATCACCCGTTCACGGCCCCGCATCCGGAAGATGTTGCCGCTCTTGCCCATGGCGAACACGAGGGCATTCGATCTCGGGCCTACGACCTTGTGCTGAATGGTGTCGAGTTGGGATCGGGTTCCATTCGGATTCACCTAGCCGATTTGCAACGTACTGTGTTTGATGCTTTGGGTCTATCCAAAGAAGTTGCGGAAGAGCGCTTCTCCTTTCTCCTAGAAGCCTTCCGTTTTGGCCCGCCTCCCCATGGCGGCTTTGCCATCGGTTTGGATCGGCTTTATGCCCTCCTCTTTCAGGCGGATTCCATCCGAGATGTGATCGCCTTTCCCAAAACTGCCACCGGTGCCTGCCCACTGACCGGTGCTCCTTCGGCAGTGGACGAGGCCCAGCTTGCTGAGCTGGGTGTTCAGTCCACCGTCAATCTCACCTCCTCTCCATGAACCCCGTTCTCTAAGGAACGGACAACCTCGTACCAACCATCCCTCCCCGTAGAAGAAGATCTCGCTGGGCGCCACCCGAAAGGGAGCGCTATCGCATTAATGACCGCATTCGAATTCGTGAAGTTTTCCTGATTGACGCCACGGGTCATCGGGTTGGGCCCACGCCGACCTCAGAGGCTCTGCGTCAAGCTCGAGAGGCCGACTTGGACCTGGTCGAAGTGGCACCTCACTCGCGGCCTCCGGTTTGTAAAATTTTGGACTATGGCCGCTTCAAATACGAACAAAAGAAGAAGCAAAGCAGGTCGAAAACCGCCTCTTCCGTCCTCAAGGAGATTCGGGTTCGGCCCAAGATTGATGTTCACGACTTGGACATTAAAATCCGCAAAGCCACCGAGTTTCTGGAAGCGGGTCACAAGGTCCAAGTAACTTGCCTCTTCCGTGGCCGTGAGATGGCTTATCAATACTTGGGCCGCAAGGTCCTGGAAAGGGTCGTGGAGGCCCTGGAGGCCCTTGCCAAAGTGGAGCGCGAGCCCCGCATGGAAGGTCGGCGCATGAACATCTTGCTGGGCAAAAGGGCCACGTCCTGAGGCCCATCGCCAAGTAGGTTTTCCCACTTTTTTCGGGCCGGTTGCTGCCCTCTCCGGGGAAGGCTAGAATGTCGCGCCCCCGAGGACTCAGCCCCGGAACCATCGTGCCCAAGTACAAGACCCGCAAGGCCGTTGCCAAACGGATGAAAGTGACCAAGAACAACAAGATTCTTCGTCGCCAGATGGCCACCGGCCACCTTTTGTCCCCCAAATCTGCTTCTCGGCGCCGTAGCCTGCGTCGGAGTGTTGTTTTGGTGGGTAAATTTGCCCAAAACGCCCTGAAGATGCTTCGCGGCTAAGACCCAGGTTTTTCATGACTCGCGCTCGCAACGTTGTCCCTCGTCTCCGCCGCCGCCGCCGCTTGATGCATCGGGCCAAGGGCAATTGGGGCGCCCGCCGCAAACTTCTGCGGACCGTAAAGGAAACGCTCCTCCGGGCCGAGCGTTTTGCCTTCCGCGATCGCCGCAATCGGAAACGGGATTTTCGTCGCCTTTGGATCCGCCGGATTCACGCCGCCGCCCACATGAATGGCCTTTCTTACAGCAAGTTCATCCATGGCATCCAAAAGGCTGGCATTCAGATTGACCGCAAGGCCCTCTCCGAATTGGCCTTCCATGATCCTGCGGCTTTTGCAGCTGTAGCGGATCGCGCCAAAACTGCCCTCGCGGCCTGAGCGAGGCATGCTGCAGCGCCTTGATCGGCTGCAGGAAGATGCGCTTGCCGCCCTCGCTGCGGCTGAGGATGAGAATGGCCTGCGCCAACTCGAAGTGCAATTTTTGGGCAAGCGAGGCGCCCTCACTGCCCTGCTCAAAGGCTTGGGGAAACTGCCCGCGGAAGAGAGGCCGGCCGTTGGGCAAGCGGCCAATCGGGTTAAGGTGACCCTAGCTGCCGAACTCTTGAATCGGCGCAAGGTGTTGGCCGAAGCCCAATTGGCCGCCGAACTCTCGGGTGAGGGTTTTGATTCCACATTGCCGGGTCCCGGTGCGCCGGACGGAAGTCTGCATCCGCTCACGGTGCTCCGTCAGGAATTGGAAGATGTTTTTCTGAGCATGGGATTTCGCGTAGTGGACGGACCCGAACTCGAAACGGAAGCGCACAATTTCGATGATTTGAATATCCCCGGAGATCATCCGGCCAGAGAATCTCATGACACCCTGTGGGTAAGGAATCCCTCTCAACCGGGCGCCGGAGATGGACTCTGCATGCGCACCCACACCTCGCCCGTGCAAATTCGAGCCCTGAGGCGTTTCGGCGCTCCGCTCAAAGTGGTGGCCCCGGGGCGGGTCTTTCGCCAGGAGACCCCGGATGCCTCGCACGACCACACGTTCCATCAAATGGAAGGGCTTGTGGTTGGTCCTGGAGTGGGTGTTTCCCACATGTTGCACGCCATGCGCAGCCTGCTGGCTGGCGCCTTTGGCAAAGAATTGGAGACGCGACTTAGGCCCGGGTTCTTTCCCTTTGTCGAGCCGGGCTTTGAGTTGGATGCCCGTTGTCCTTTCTGCCAATCCGGTTGTCGTGTCTGCAAGGGGAGTACTTGGATCGAATTGATGCCCGGTGGGCTTGTGCATCCGGAGGTCTTGCGGGCTGGTGGCGTGGATCCGCAAGAACATTCGGGCTATGCTTTCGGTTTGGGCCTTTCCCGCTTGGCCATGCTGCGATGGGGAATTGACAACGTTCGCTGGTTGCTTTCCGGAGACCTTCGCTTCTTGGGGCAATTCCGCTCATGAAAATTTCGCTCGACTGGCTGAGTGATTTTGTCAATCTCGAAGGAGTTTCGGCGACCGAGCTTGCCGACCGGCTTTCTTTGCGAACGGCGGAGGTGGAGGGAGTCTCCGTCGTCGGTGAGTCCTTGAGCCAGGTCGTGGTGGGGGAGGTTCTTTCCTGTGAACCCCACCCAGAAGCGGACCGTCTTTCGGTGACGCAAGTTGCCTTTGGTGCGGATGAGGCCGTGCCGGTGGTTTGTGGTGCCCCAAACGTGCGCAAGGGCCTCAAGGTGGCCTTTGCCCCGATCGGCAGTTGCCTCCCCGGGGATCTCAAAATCAAAAAGGCCAAACTCCGCGGAGTGGAGTCCTTCGGCATGATTTGTTCGGCCAGCGAGTTGGAACTTGCCGATGACCAGGAAGGGATATTGGAATTGGAGGACACGGCTGCTGTCGGCGTTGGTTTGGTTGAACATTTGGAATTGGCCGATTCCGTGTTGGAGTTGGACAACAAATCTTTGACCCACCGGCCCGACCTTTGGGGGCACTGGGGTATGGCACGGGAAGTCGCTGCCATTTGGGGACGTTCCTTGAAGGGGCCGGCACTTTCCCCCACGTTTTCTGACAATGCCGAGTTGCCCAGGATCGAGATCCAAGATGCTCAAGCTTGTCCGTATTACGCTGCCTTGCGGGTGGACTTGAAGGGAAACCCGCGGCCTTCTCCGGCGTGGATGGCCCGACGACTGCGGGCGGTGGGCCAACGCCCCATCCATGATGTGGTGGATCTCACCAATTACATTTTGCTGGAGATTGGGCAACCCACCCATGCTTTTGACGCAGACCGCGTGGCCGGCGATGCTCTCCTGGTGCGTTCGGCTGAAAATGGGGAGGTCTTGACGACCCTGGATGGCCAGGAGCGAAGCTTGGCGTGCACAGATTTATTGATCGCCGATTCCTCGGGTCCCTTGGCCTTGGCTGGGGTCATGGGTGGATTGTCATCCGAGGTGCATGATGGAACGACAACCCTCCTCTTGGAATCGGCCCACTTCGACGCCGTCCGCGTGCGCCGCAGTGCAGCTCGTTTCGGCTTGCGTACCGAGGCCTCCACTCGATTCGAAAAATCCTTGGATCCAAGTTGGGCGGATTTGGCCCTGCGTCGTTTCACTCACATCCTGGCCGAGATTCGGCCCGAGGCTAGCGTGGCCGCTTCTCCCTCTTGGGCGGGTTGTTCGGCTGCTCCCGAGCGGGAGTTGGCCCTCGATCCGATTCGAACGGCCTCACTGTTGGGCCTCCCTTCTCTTTCCCTCGAAAAGATTACCGAACCTTTGCAAGCTCTGGGGTTTGGAGTTCGGGAACAGGAAGGATCTCTGCTCGTGTCCGTTCCCTCCTGGAGAGCATCCAAGGACATTACCCAAGAAGTGGATTTCCTATATAAAAAAATACAAGAATTTTTTCCAAAAAATAAATTCAATGTTATAAAAATCTTTGAATGGCTAATGAATAAGCTTCTCTCCCTATCTAGCTGGATATTCTCAAAATATGGCGAGAAAATTAAGGAAATGTTTTTTAAATATCCAGTGGTGTTGATCGTCTTATCCCTTCTTTGTCCATTCATCCTCTTACCTTTTGTGCTCTTTTTTGGTATGCTAACAATAGTAAACAAAAAGATCAATGGGATAGTTCAGTCAAAATTTTTCGGGACGCGACTCTTC
>CAYXFZ010000028.1:12344-27171 GCA_964464385.1 uncultured Planctomycetales bacterium | reverse complement strand
GGGCGGTTTCGGGATCTAGCGCGTAGTGCTTCCAGCCGGGCTCTTGACCCTGCCATTCGCCGTGGCCAAGGAGCCACAAGGAAACCCGTTGGTTGTCCATAGGGTCGAGGCCTTCGGGCCAGAAATCGGGAAGTTGCAGTTCTTCAATTTTGGCGGGATACCCTGGAGAAACCGGAGCAACCTCTGGCAGAACCGCTTCTTGTGGAATATCGGAAGCGAGGCGCGGCCCAGGTGCCGTCGCAGAGGCTGGGGCGGAAGATGAAGTCAAGTTGGACATGCAGAAAAAGATTTGGCGGGAATGGTCGCCTAAGAAAGGGCGAATTCTGCCATTGCGGACACAATCTGTGGAAAACATTTTCGATAGTTTCCCCATGTGCCTTGTAGCAAAGAGAGTTCCAGGAAGATGCTTATTCGGTTTCCGAATCCACGTAGCCCAAGCCCCCCAAATTTCCGACCTCTTCTTGGCTGAGGTGGGCCTCTTGAGCGGAGCCCTCCAAAGCCGCCGGGTGGACATACCACCCTGCCGCTGGATCCCGCAGGAGGGCCTCCAGGGCGGCCACCACCTCGGGCCGTGCGTCGGCGAGGTTGTGGGCCTCGGCCGGGTCGGCGTCCAAATCAAAAAGGGCGACCGAAAAGGGCGCGGCTTCGACCGAGGACGGATCCTCTTCCCGCACCAGTTTCCACATTCGCCCGGCAAACGACGCCCGGATGCCGCGCAGGTGCCAGGGCGGCTCTTGGTCGCCGCCGGTCTCCAGCGGCGCCGGCCGGGAGCCGCTTTCTTCGCCGCGCACCATAGGCATCAGCGAGGCGCCTTGGGGTTGCGGTGAATTCCCCAGTGCCGAAGACGAGCCGAGGCCGCCCAGTCCGGCCAACTCCAGCAAGGTCGGAGCAACATCCAGCAAACGCACCTGATCAGTTGCGCGACCAGGATGGACCCCCGGCCCCCACAGCACCAAGGGCACCCGCATCAATTCATCAAACACCGTGTGGGCGTGGCCGATCTTGTCGTGCTCCAAAAATTCGTCGCCGTGATCCCCCAACAACACCACGACGGTGTTGGGATTGTCGGCAAAGATGCGCTCCAGCCAGGGCGCCAGCACTCGATCCACGCCGAGCAACTCTTCGTCGTACAAATCCGTCAGCCGCAACATTTGCTCGGGCGACACGGCACCTTCGCCCTCATGGAAGGCATGCACCACATCCCAGTTCAAATTGAAGTCCATCGGCTCGGTGCCGCTCGTGTCGAAAGTCCCGCGCACCTCTTCCACCGGGTCGTAGGGATAGTGCGGATCCGTCAGATGCACGTACAAGAACCAAGGCCGGTCGCCGTGCCGGCCTAGCCAGCGATCGGCGGTGGCCAACATCGTTGGCGCACGCAAGCGCCAGTCGTGCACAAACAGAAAGTCGCCAAAGCCTTGGTCAAAGCCATAGGTCTTGGTGATGTTGGCGTTGTGGACCACGGCAGCGGTATCCCAGCCCGCCAACCGAAAAGCCTCGGGGAGCAACTGATGCTCGCGACCCACCGATAAAAAGCGCCGCGCGCCACGCATGGACACATGGCTCAAGGCACCGTGCTTGGACGGCACCAAGCCGGTGAACAGCGTCCCAACGGTGGGCTTAGTCCATGGGGCTTGGGTGATGGCGTTTTCAAAAACCACGCCATCTTCCGCCAGGCGGCCCAACTCCGGCCAGGTTTCACGCTCGTAGCCGTAGAAGGAAACATGGTCGGCGCGGACGGTGTCCACCAAAACGATAAGGACGTTGGGGGCCTCGGCCGGTGGGGTAGCACGCGTCAAGGCTGTGCCGCCAACCAGCACGACCCCAAGCCCCAGCGCGGCGGCAAAAACCCCGGGCCGCCCGCACAAACGCAAGGGGCAACGACCAAACCAGCCCACGACCCCGCCCAGCAAGGCCGAAGGAATCAGCGCCTTCCACCAAACCAATGTCGCCAAGAAGGAGGCTGTCCAAAAATCAAAGGCCAACCAACTGCGGCCCGGCTCGCCCCAATCCTGGGTCGAGGCCTCGGCCCAGGTTTTCCAGCCACTCCAGGCCAGAGCGGCCAAGACCACCACGGCGCCGGCGCCCAAAAGGGCCGACCGAACGCGCTCTCCATGGGTAGTGGGCCTGCTCATTCCGCCTGATTCTATACTTCCTGGCATGGCGGACCTCGACCCGGCATTCCTCTCCATCCTTTGTTGTCCCTTGTCGCACGCCACCCTGGTGCAGGACGGCGAATCCCTGGTTTCGACCGACCCGGCGACACGACGGCGCTACCCGATTACGGATGGCTTTCCGGTCCTGCTGATCGAAGAGGCTGAAGAGCTTTCAGAAGAAATTTGGAAAAGCATCATGGATCGGGCCAGTGGAACATGACAGTTTTTCAGAAAATCCTGGACGGCGAGATCCCGGCGGATTTTGTTTGGCAGGATGATCATTGCGTCGCCTTTCGGGACATCACACCCAAGGCGCCGGTCCACGTGCTCATCATTCCGCGCAAGCCGCTGACCAGTTTGGCCGCGGCGCAAGAAGAAGATGCCGGCCTGCTGGGGCACCTTTTGCACGTCGCCGCCCGGATCGCCGACCAAGAGGGCTTGGCCGAGGGTGGCTACCGCGTCGTTACCAACATCGGCGACGACGGCGGCCAAAGCGTGGAACACCTGCACTTCCACATTCTCGGCGGCCGACCCCTGAGCTGGCCGCCAGGTTGAGCCCCACTCTGGCCCCGAGAGCCAGAAGCACGCCGGACCAATCAGCCGAAAAGACCCTTTTTCATGCGCTTGCCGATGGGGGCCTCGTCTTCCCAAATAGCCAGGCCGGTGCGAAGGTCGGTCAAGGTCAGCTTGAAGATGAGCACGGTTTCCTTGGTGCGGCCCTCGCTGGCGCTCATTTTGATGATCGAGCCGGAAAGGCTGAGGTCGGGCAGGACCACGGTACGAGCCTTGCGGTAAGAGTTTTCCTCAAAAATATCGCCGTCGAGTTCTCGGACTTCCTTGGTGGCGACGTCCTCGGGGCCTCCGCGGCCAAACTTCACTGCCGTGGTGGAGACCACGCGGCCGGTTTTCCCCAAGGCAATACGCACCTTGTCGGTCAACACCTTGGTGTTGACGTGCGACGAGGTGAGGTTGTCCACATCTTCCAGGGCCAGGACGATGCGACCGTCGGTGTGTTTGGAAAGGCCGGGCTCGTTCAGGGAACCGCTGGCCAGCATGGACTGGATCAAGGTGCCGGCCGATTCCACGAAATCGTCGTAGTTGACGGCGTCCATCGTGCGCAGGCCGCCAGCGTTGGGGTCATAGGTGGTGGTCGTGCTGCCGCAGGCGGCACAAAGCACGGTGGAAAGGAGGATCAGAGAGAGTTTTTTCATGGGATTCAACGGGAAGTGGCCAAGGTCAGGAGCAGGCGCTCGGCACGGGGAGAAGGTGCGATGTTTTCCAGGGTAATGCTTTCCCCGGGGGCCACCGTGCGCAGGGCAAAGTGGTCGCCAGGAGAAGGAATGCCGACGCCATAGCGATCTTGCCAACGGGCGCGGGCCTTCAGGGAATAAGGGCGGGCGCTTTGGTTTTGAACCATGGCCCAGGCGGTCGGCAAGCCGCTGGTTTGGCCAAAGCCGACGGTGCCCATTTTCAAAGCAGCCTGGGCCCGCTCGTCAGCGAACTCGACCTTCCAGGGACGGCCGTTTTCGTCACGCTGCCAACCGGCGGGCAGAGCGGCGAGAGTTGGATCTTCACCAAAGCCGACTGCGTGCCAGGAAATATGATTGTGGCGGACACTGCGCACGACCAATAACACGGTTTCGCCGGATGGAAGATTCACTTCACTGCGAGCGTTGCCGCCTGCCAAGCTCAGCTGCAGACGACGGTCGGCGGGAATCGGCACCACGGCAAATTGGTAGTCCGCGGCCAATGTGCGCCAACTGCGATCGTCGGCTTGGTTGACAACACCCTTGTAAACCAGGCCACCCAAGGTGGCCAGAATTTCCCAGCCCCCGGGGCTGTCATCCTTTTCGTTGTCAACCCCCTCCGCAATCTCACGCACGGTGTGGGTCAAAGTTTCCTGCGCAACGACACGTGCCAGCTCGCGCAGGAGGATGCTGGGAAATCGTTGTGAAAATTCGAACTTTTGGACGGTGCCCTGATCGGAAATCAAAGCGGTAGGCGATGCCGAAGAACTCCCCGAGGCGGAGATCCGCAGAAAATCGGCGGCGGGTCGCGCCCGTGTTGGCGCCGGCAGGGCAAGAAAAGTATTTTCAAAGGCGTACAAGGAGTCCGGATTCTCCTTGCCAAGAGCGCGCAGCCAGCCGCGGCGGATCATTGTCTCGCGGGATTGCAGACCAGGAGCAAGACCGTTTTCAAACAGCACATAAACGAGGCCAGCGGCCGTCTCGCCATCCAAGGCACGGCGGAGTTCGTCTTGGACTGGCTGGTTGTTGGGCAGCATGGAGGTGAGGTTGCGGAATTCTAAAACCCCATCTTCGCCGGCGCGGTTGCGAATGCGGCGCAATACGCCGCGCACCAATGTTGCCCAGGGATTGGCGAAATCGCGATAGGCGGGAGGCAAGGACTCGGCTTCCGCCAATTCCGGAAACGTGTTTCGTAGCTCTGGGTCCTGGGCAAATCGTTTTTTGGACCCGCCGCGCTTCTGGACCTCGCCGCGCCATTGGCGAATTGCTTCTTCTTGCACTTCTTCAGCGCGGCGACATTCCACCAAGGCTGACTCCAAATCCTGCCCCAAGGCCGCAGCCAAGGATTTGTGCACGTTGATATAAATCCGATCGCAAACCGTACCCTCGTAAGGCATAGCCTTGGCGTTGACTAGGCTGGCCTCTACTTCGGCGAGGGCGTCCCGCGAGGACAAAATTGCGCGCTCTTGAAAGTCTTGGTTGATGATGGTTTCCGCGACCTCAAAGGCCAAAAAAGCGTCTGAAAATTTACCGGCGGCTAAAAGTACCTTGCCGCGCTCCAAGTTCCAAAGAACGGCCGAGTCCGGGTACCGCATTTGATCCTTGGCGGCATTGAAGCGCACTTTCCACTCATCCTTGTGTTCTTGCTGCAAAACCCGGCTGGCGGCCTGAAAGTGGCCGCGTCGATATCGACCAAAAAACCCAGCGCTTTCGTCCTCATAGGCCGTCACAGACGAACAAGCCGGGAAAAGCAGCAGAAAGATGGGGAGCAAGCGCACGGGGTACTCCTCATCCTACGGCCCAACTTCGCAGGCCGCTGTTAGAGTAAGCACGCCTTTGGTGGCATGTGATGGCTGATCAGGAGCCCCTCTCTCAGACCCTGGACGATCTCGACCTCGCCCGCACCGGCGATTCCGAAGCGGCGGATCGGCTGTGGAGTCGTTATTACGAACGCATCGTTCCAGCAGTGCGCGTGCGCTTGGGTAAGAAGCGGCGCTCGAATGTCGAGACGATTGACGTGGTGCAGGGGGTTTTCTTGGAGGCCGTGCGTTCCGCGGAAGAGCGGGAATTTCAAAGCGAAGGGCATTTTCGGGCGTGGCTGAACCGGCTTGTTGAAAATCGCATCCGCAAGGACGCACGCGACTGGGGGCGACAGAAGCGCGACGCTTCGCGAGAGCGTTCTTTTTTCAACACCAGCGGTGAAGAGCGCACGGATATTGAGCAGGACCGGCGGCGGCCGGTCAGCATCGTCGAGGAGTTTGACGACCTGGAACGCATGGAAGAAGCCCTGGAAAAACTACCCAAGGGCCAGCGCGAAATGGTCGTCATGCGGTTTTTCGACCAGCTCACCTACGCTGAAATCGGCGAGCAGATCGGCAAGAGCGAAGACGCCGCCCGCAAGTCGGTGGATCGCTGCATACAACTTTTGGCTCGGGATATGGATCCCCCAAAGGAACCCGAAACAGAATAACAGACAGAAACACCCCGGCTTAATCCTGTCTCTTGGCTAAGGCGATGAGATGGAGAGGGCTTGGGCGAAGGGCAAGACGCGTACTAAGGCCGCAGCGACATCGGGGTCCGCTCCTTGAATTCCGACAAAGAGAAAAACGGACCAAGGTGATTTGTGGAGCTGGGCAAAGAGGAGGGCGAGCAACTCCTCGGCCCCCGCCTGGCCAACGAACTCGTCCAGCTCGAATCGCATGAGGCGGGCGGATGACCCGGCCCAAGCCTGAGCCAATTCTTTGGCAAGTTCCGTGCAGCGAAATTCGGCCGGCCCGCGGAGGAGCAAATGGCAACCCTCGCTTCCGTCGGGGGAATCCGAAATCGTAATGTCCAAATCGGGTTGCGCTTCCTGGTGTTGCGCCAAAACCTGCCGCATGGCGACGATCGGGCCGGTGGCAATCCTCTCGTGGGCAACATGCAAGGTCCGGGCTAGCGCCGCACTCACGGCCTCGGCGCCTACTTCTCGCATTTCTGGAACAACCAAAGATTCGCCCATGCCCAACTTGGGCAACAAGCCGTCCAGGAGGGGTAGTGCGCAGGCCGCGTCCAACAAATCCAGGGCCTTGCCGGGCAACTGTTCTTCACGAACAAAGCGATCCGTCAGCTCCGCCGCCGCCAGCAAGGCCTGATCCGACAAGCGGACGTCGTGAAATTTTTCCAGCGCGGGGCGCTGGCTTATCAACACTTCCTGAATCCGCTCGGCGGACAGTTTGCCCAAAGAAAGGGGAGAAAAAAATGGAGCTAGATCCAGCGCAGTGCTTGCAATTCGAGCGAATTCCGGGGCCGTTGCGGTAGCCGCACACCGAATCCTTCGCTCGCGAATCCCGGCGCAAAGCAGTCCTGTGGGAACGCGCTCCGAATCTTCCAGTAAGGCCGGGAGATCCTCCAACATTAGAATGACGGTCGGATCCTGGGCA
The DNA here is from genome assembly GCA_964464385.1 of uncultured Planctomycetales bacterium. Lineage (GTDB taxonomy): Bacteria > Planctomycetota > UBA1135 > UBA1135 > UBA1135 > CAYXFZ01. The sequence goes on along the minus strand of CAYXFZ010000028.1, from coordinate 20,352 downwards.
ACGCCTTCGACAAAATCTTCGATTTGCAGGCCCGCCGGACGGCCTTCACGCAAACCGAGGCGAAGGGATGCCGGGCTGAGGCGTAAAAGCCTGTGCCCGCACAGGGACTGCGGCCCGTCCGCCGCCGCCAGCAGGGTTGCAGCTTTGCGCATGACGGAGCGCTTGCCAAGACCGGGGTCTCCCAAGAGGAGTGGGAACCTTCCTTGAGCACACTCTTCCAAAACCCAGGACGCTTCCCTGTCCCTCCCGCACACGGCCCGGAGCGGAGTGCGTTCCAGCTCCAAAAAGCGCTCGAAGAAAGGGCCCTCGTGGGCGGTTTCGCCGCGCTCATGCAGGGCCAACAAACGCTCGGATTCGCGGCGCGCGCAGGCACTGACCGGCCCTTCGGCCGAGGGGCGAATCGCCTCCAACAAACGGACGGGCGCGGCGCGGCTTTCTTGGAGCAGGGCGAGCAAGAAGTGGCAGGGTTCGACACCGGGAGCGCTGTGTTGCACCGACAACAGGCGCGCCGAGGTTTGCACCCGCTCCAGACGCGGTGTCCAGAGCAGGTCGGCGGTCTTGGGAGCAGGATCGGCAAGGCGAACCCAAGCGCGCATCACCTTTTCCATGCGCTCCGGATCCACGCTTGCCGCCTGAAGGGCACGGCGCACGTCCGGACCGCCAACCTGCAGAAGGGCCAGGAAAAAATGCTCCACCCCAACATGGGCGTTGCCAGCCGTGGCAGCCTCACGCGACGCGCAGGCGAGAACTTCCCGCGAGGCCACGGTAAACCCCCCTAGGTCCATTCGGGGCCCCCTTGCGCCGAAAGGATTTCCAGTGTGGTTTTACCGACCACGAAAACCAGCCCGGGTGAAACTTCAAGGGGTTCCACAAGAGCTTGGCCGGCAACTTGCGGGGGATGCTCCCGGTCCAGGGGCTCGAGGAGGAGTCCCCCATCCTGCTCAGCCAGAACCGCGTGGCGCAGGGCTACCGAGGGGTCGTGTTCCAGGTGCAGGTCCGCCGCATGATCGCGGCCAATGACCATGGCGCCAGAACAAAAATGGAGCAGGCCATCCATGGGGCCGCCAATGACCTCGACGGCAATTAAGCCGGGGTGTTTCTGTCTGTTATTCTGTTTCGGGTTCAGTTGCGTTCGACCAACAGGCCAAGGCTGGCGGAGAAACCGTGAATGAACGGCTGGCCGCAGACACTGCCGATTTCGCCCGCCGCAAACATGCCAGCGATGGCCATTTCTGGGAAATACGTGCGGGTCATGCCAGCGTCGTGATTGGAACGGCCAAACAAGCCCTCGCCCCGGCCAGTGCAAGTGAAGAGAAGGCCGCCGTTGGCCTCGGGGTACAAACCGCTGGCCAAACCCAGCACGTCGGCGAACTCTTTGCTGGCCGAAGCGCGGTCGCGGGAATGAAAGCGAATTTCCAACCCTTCTTGCACGTGATCACTCACGGCTACCGCGCCAGACTCGACGTTGATGCCGGTCACACCCCGAATGACAAAACCGCCGGCGCCCAAATCGCCGATGGAGTCCACTTTGCGCAAACCAACTTGTGGGGCCTGCCGAAAAAGGCGGGACTCTGACTCTTCCAATCCATCCAAGAGATCGCGCAGACTGTCATAGGCGGGGCGTTCGTTCAATTCCAGGATGAGGTTGTCGCGAGATTCTGTTACCAGAAACGTGGGTCCAACCGGGCGGCAACCCTGCGAAACCAAGGGCTCAAAACATGCCGAGCCATCCACTACAAAACCGACCACGCCGTGGTCGCGGACCCCTTCGTCGGTGAAGAGACGGTTGCCACCTTCTTGAGAAGCGCCGCTCGCGACGCCGCCGACAATTTGCGGTATCTTTTTCATTTCCCGCAAGGAAGAAAGAAATGGGGCCAAGGGAAAACTGAAGGGATCGGCCAGTAGCACGACACTGGCTTCTTGGCCAACGTCGGGCCAACCCTTGACCACCCCGGATTGTTCGGATTGCTCAAACTCCAGGTGAAAACTTTGCACGCGGGCTCCTGGCATGCGGGCTCCCCAGATGGCGATGCCCGGGCCGTGCTCTACTTCGACTGGGCCGGCCAAAACACCGGAAGCGGTGCAACCCACGGTCACATCCGCGCCGACGCGGCCTCTCAGGACGTCGGCAATGTGTTCACTGCGATCGGCATGGTCCGGGGTCAGAAAAACGACCGCAACATCCGGATTTGGGCCCAAATTCTCTGCCAGGGCATCGGCGGCCTCTTCGATGGCCGAGGCGGTCTCCGAGCGAACCGAAAGGGACGCGCCTGCGTGGAAGTTACCAGGAACTTTCATGGGTCGTTCTTAGAACTATAGGCCACGACAAGGGGCGCCGCTGAAGGGAATCCCAAAAGAGGCTAGAATGAGCGGCTGCCGGACGAACAACCGGCCCCAAAATCAACGGAATGAGCAATTACTCGATTACCCAATACGCCGTCGTCGGCGCCGGCAACATGGGCTCCGGAATCGCCCAGAAAATCGCCACCGAAGGCCACCCGGTCATTTTGGTGGACCTCACCCAAGAGGCAGCCGACGCCGGCCTGGAACGCATTCGCGCGTTGTTAGCGCAGGGCGTGGAGCGCGGCGTTTTCCGTGAAACGCAAGTGGAGGCCATTCTGGCGCGCGTCCAACCCACTGCCGATTGGTCCGACTTGGCGGCTGCCGACTTGGTGATCGAGGCCGTGTTTGAGGACCTCGAAGTCAAGCGGGATGTGTTCCGCAAGCTCGGCGAGCACTGCCGCCCGGATGCCATTCTTGGCACCAACACATCCTCCTTTTTTGTAAAAGACGTCGCCAGCGTGACGCCGCACCCAGAACGCGTTCTGGGCCTGCATTACTTTTTTCACCCTGCCATGAATCGCTTGGTGGAAATCATTTCCCACGAAGACACCGACCCAGCCGCATTTGATGCCGCTTGGGCCGCGCAAGAAGCCATTGGCAAAACACCCATCTGGTCGTCGGATGCGCCGGGTTTTGTTGTCAACCGCTTCTTCGTGCCCTGGATCAACGAATCGGTGCGCCTGCTCGAAGAGAACGTCGCCGACATTGCCACCATCGAGTGGGCCGCCAAGAAAGCCTTCGGCGTAGGCATGGGCCCGTTTCAGTTGATGAACGTGACGGGTGTGCCGATCAGCAAGCATGCCGCCGCCACCCTGGGCCATGCTCTGCACCCCTTTTACGCCCCCTGCAAGCGCCTGGAAGAGCAGGTAGAAACTGGCCAGGATTGGGACTTCTCCGGCGACGCCGACGAATCCAAATACGATTTGATTGCTGATCGTTTGTTCGGCGTCACTTTCTACGTCGCCGCACAGTTAGTCAGCGAGGGTGTCGGCTCCGTCGAAGACACCGACATCGGCGCGCGGGTTGGGCTCCGTTGGCCGCGCGGGCCCTTTCAATTGATCAACAAAGTGGGTGTGGCCCGAGCCAAAGCCCTGGCCGAGGCGGTCGCCATTCCGCAGGGCCTGGAACTGCCCAAGCTCATTGCCGATGCCGGCGATCGGGGCATCCACATCAGCTTGGTGCGTTACGAAGAATCCGACGGCCTCGCCAAAATTTGGATCAACCGCCCAGACGCCCTCAATGCCCTAAACGTCAAGGTCGGCATGCAACTCATGACGGCTTTGGAGCGGGCGCGCACTAGCGATGCCCGCGCGGTGGTCTTTGGCGGCTCCGGCAAGGCATTTGTCGCCGGCGCCGACCTGAAGTTTTTCGTGGACAATTTGCGCCGCGGAGTCTTTGAACCCATCTACCACTTCGCCCGCGTCGGCCATGATTGCTTCCGCACCATGAGCGGCAAGCGCCAGCCTTCGATCGCGCGCGTACAAGGCCTTTGCTTTGGCGGCGGTGCCGAGCTTGCCGCCGCCTGCGACTTCATTGTTTGTAGCCCGAAAGCCGCCTTCTCTCTCCCCGAAACGGGAATCGGCATTATTCCTGGCCTAGGCGGCACGCAACGCCTGCCACGCCGCATGGGTCTCCCTCTCGCCAAATGGATGGTTTACACCGGCTCCACGGTCAACGCCAAAACAGCTCTGGAAATCGGTTTGGCCAACGCCATCGCACCTTTCGCCGAACTGGACAAAGTGGTCGCTGAATATGGCCAGCGTGGGCGACAAAGTGGCCGCACAACGCCCGCGACCGCCCCCGGCGCCGATTGGCAAAAACTCTGGGATTTCTTTCTGCACAACACCGTCCAAACCATCTTGGCCGGCACGGCAGACACCGGCGGCGATCCACAGGTCGAAAAAGCGGTCAAGCGCATGCAATTCAAATCAATGCACGCTCTCCTGGCCGCCGAAGAAATGCTGGATCAAAGCGTTCACACCGAAACCGAGGCTGGTCTGGACGTGGAACTGGATCGCCTGCGCGACATTTTCCTGCACCCGGATGCCCTCGAGGGGATGAGCGCCCTTCTTGAAGGGCGCAAGCCGGATTTCGCAGGGGTAACGGCCTAGGCGGCTCCGGCCAAAGCGGTCAGGACTTGCTGCAGACGTCTCGAAAGCGGCAGGTGCCGCAAGCATGGGGCGCACCCGTGGCAGGCCAATTGGCCTGGATGCACTCGTCTTCGTCGGGGTCGTAGTGCACATCCATCATTGCGCGCAAGCTCTCTGACATTTGATCTTGTACTGCAGAGAGTTCGTCTATGTTGACGTCTTGCGACTGCACTTCCCCCAAAGCAAGGTAGGCGGCGTGCATGCGAATCGTTTCGGGATCGGTTCCCCATTTTTCGCAGGCATAAAGCGCATACGTTTGGAGTTGAAACTTGTCGGCATCGCGCGGGCGACCCGTTTTCCAATCCCAGATATGCAAAGTCTCGCCATCGAGATAGACAAAGTCCGGCACGGCGTAAACCTTGGTACCCAAGAACTGGTACGTATCCATCGCTTCGACACCGCGCCAGGAATCTGGGTGGGCCTCCCGCGCGGGCGCCAATTCCGGCGCCTCACAGAAGAAGCGCGTGCTCAATTCCATGGTTTTGCGCGAGTTTTCCAATCGCTCTTCCGGGATCTCGCCACCAAAGTGATGATCTTCTAGGTGCGTGGACTTGTTGGGCTTGCTCTTCCAGCCGTCACCGGAGGATTCCCGCCAGCCGGCGCGAAACAATTCACGCGATTCCTCGAAAAGTTCCTCAGCAGTCATTGCGGCGCCACCCTGTTTGCGGTGGAACCAAGATTCAATTGCGGTGTGCACGCAATTCCCGGTGAAGGCCGGGATCGAGGTGAGATTCTTGAGAATCATCCGCTCGTATTTTTCACCGCGCGGTTTTTCCGTCCACCAACTCCAACTAGAGTAGCGGGAGTACCAATTCAGGCGGCGGCAGAGGTCGAATTCCTTGGCCCGGCTCGCGGACCAGGACAACTCGCATTGAAACTTGGTGGCCATCTTAGGAGTCTAGTTTAGTGACGAAAGTGGCGGATGCCGGTGTGCACCATACTGACTCCACGCTCGTCACAAGCAGCCGTGACCTCGGCGTCTTTGACCGAGCCGCCGGGCTGGCAAATGGCCACAATGCCGGCCTCGGCGAGGGCCGTAGGCCCATCGGGAAAGGGGAAAAAGGCGTCGGAGCCAGCGACCGAGCCGACCGCGTGTTCGCCCGCTTTTTTAACAGCGATCTGAGCTGAATCTACTCGGCTCATTTGGCCGGCGCCTGCGCCCACCAAGCGGCCGCCCTTTACCAAGCAAATAGCGTTGGATTTGAGGTGCTTGGTCAGGGTTTGGGCCAAACGCAAATCGGCCTCGCGACCCTCGGGAATGGCGACGCTACCGGCCACCGTGAATTCCGCGGAAAAGCCAGAGTGATCGTCACTGCCCTGCACCAAAGTGCCGCCCCAAACGCGGCGGGCTTCTTGCTGTTCGCGCGGCGAACCAATTGCGGCCAAGCGAACAATGCGGAGATTTTTGCCCCACTTGGGTCCGTTGCGAAGAATTTCCACAGCCTCATTGTCAAAGTCTTGAGCGGCCAACACTTCAACGAAGTGTCCCGGACTCGTCAAGTATTCCGCGCAAGCGCGATCGAAGATGCCGTGAATGGCAATGACTGAACCGAAAGCGGACAGCGGGTCGCCATCCCAAGCGCGCTCCAGGGCGGTGGTTGTGTTTTCAGCCAAGGCGGCACCACAGGGGTTGGTGTGCTTGACCACAACGGCGGCAGGAGCAGGCAGATCACTCACCGCAGCAACCGCACCATCCAAGTCCAACCAGTTATTGTAGGAGAGTTCTTTGCCGCCAGGCAAAACCACGGCTGTTCCCAAACCGAAGCACGAAGCGTCGGCGTGAAAGGCAGCCGATTGGTGCGGATTTTCACCGTAGCGAAGACCACCGCCTTGTTGCTCGCCGAACCAACGCCCAATTGCGGTGTCATACTCGCCCGTGCGGGCAAAAACTTTGGCGGCCAATTCCTTGCGAACCTCCAGGGTCGTGCCACCTGCAGCGATGGCCTCCGCAACCGTCGCGTAATCTGCAGGATCACAGACTACGGCCACCGACTCGTGATTTTTTGCCGCCGAGCGAAGCATGCTTGGGCCGCCGATATCAATCTTTTCGATGATCTCTTGCCAAGTGCCACCCGCGGCAACCGTTTCCTCGAAGGGATAGAGGTTGACACAAACCAAGTCGATAGGGCCAATGCCGTGCTCCTCCATAGAGGCTAAGTGCGCCGCATCGTCGCGGCGCGCCAACAAGCCGCCGTGGATTTTGGGATGCAAGGTCTTGACGCGGCCGTCCATTATCTCCGGAAAGCCGGTGTATTCGGCAACCTCAGTCACCGGCAGGCCGGCCTCGACCAAGGTGCGCATGGTGCCGCCAGTGGAAAGAAGTTCGGCGCCGTGTTGGTGCAAGGCTTGCCCCAACTCCACCAGGCCGTCTTTGTAAAACACGCTCAAGAGTGCGCGGCGGACGGGGGTTCGGTCGGGGGGCATGAAGGGGAAAGCGTCAGGAGCTTCGAGAACGGAGATATTCTTCAATGAAGTCATCAATTTCGCCGTCGAACACGGCGTTCGTGTTGCCGGTTTCGTGGTTGGTGCGGTGGTCTTTGACCATCTGGTAGGGGTGGATGACGTACGAGCGCATTTGCGAGCCCCAGGCAATCTCGCCCTTTTCGCTGTACATCTTTCGGAGCTCGTCGTCGCGTTCGCGTTCGCGTAGTTCGAAGAGCTTGGCCTTGAGCATGCCGGTGGCGGTCGCGCGGTTTTTGTGCTGCGAGCGCTCGTTTTGGCACTGCACCACAATCCCCGTGGGCATGTGCGTCATACGCACGGCGGAATCCGTCTTATTGACGTGCTGACCGCCGGCGCCACCAGCGCGGTAGGTGTCCACGCGCACATCGTTCATGTCCACTTCGATGGCAGCGTCGGCATCAAACTCGGGCATGATTTCGACCGCTGCAAAAGAAGTGTGGCGGCGGTTTTGGGCGTCATACGGAGAAATGCGGACCAAACGATGCACGCCCCGTTCGGCCTTCAGCCAACCGTAGGCGTAGGGACCCGCCACATGCAGGGTGCTGGAGCGAAGTCCGCCCTCGTCAGATTCTTCGCGGGAAATGACCTCAACGGAAAACTTTCGGCGATCGGCCCACCGCAAATACATCCGCTCCAACATCTCCGTGAAGTCGGCGGCATCCACGCCGCCGGCACCAGCCTGCACGGTAAGAAATGCCGAACGATGGTCATTTTCGCCGCCGAGCATGACCTGAAACTCCAGAGCATCCACTTCCTTTTGGCCGCGATCCAGTGCGGCCGCAAGATCCTCTTCGATTTCTTCAACGCCCGCTTCTTCACCGAGTTCAATCAGCGTGTCAATTTCTTCAAAGGTCTCCCAGGCCTCTCCCACGGGATCTACAACCGAACGCATCAACTTCAACTCGGCAATGGTTTCCTGCGCGGCCTCTTGGTCGTCCCAAAACTCTGGGGCAGCCATAAGCTCATCTAGTTCCGCGCGCCTTTCCTTCTTGCCCAGGTAGTCAAAGAGAGTCCTGAATTTGTTCCAGGCGGCGGCGGATCTCGGAGGCGCG
>CAYXFZ010000028.1:0-12334 GCA_964464385.1 uncultured Planctomycetales bacterium | reverse complement strand
GGGCAGACGCAAGCGTCCGGAAGCTCACTTTATCTCTTCGGCCCGCCTCGCTCTAGGATGGACACGTGAGTCAAACCTGGAAAAGCGTGCTGCCCTTGCCGGACCAACCCATCCTCGAACTGTGCGTCGAAACTCGCGCCGGCGTGGCGGCGGCGGTTACCGCTCAGGCGGACCGAATCGAACTCTGCTCTTCCCTGGAAGAAGACGGGTTGACCTCCGACCTGGATCTCTTGCGCCACGCCCGAGAGGTGTTTCCGGGTTCCATTTCGGCCATGCTTCGACCCCGCCCCGGGCCCTTTCTGGTGCCAATAGAGGACTTGCTGCTGGTTTTGGACCAAGCCCGGTCCTTGGTTGCCGGGGGCGCCGACGCGCTTGTCTTTGGCCCCCTCTTGCCGGGAGAACTTGAAATAGACATTGCCGCCCTGGAGCTCTTAGCCGAGGCCCTGCCCGGCGTGCCTAGGGTGTTTCACCGGGCCTTCGACCTTCTCCCGGACCTGCCCGCTGCCCTGGAGCAACTCGTAAATCTGGGGGTGAAACGCATCCTCACCTCGGGCGCCGCCACCACTGCCGAGGCGGGCGTAGAGGTCCTTGCCGACCTCGTGCAACAGGCCGCCGGCCGCATCGAAATCATCGTCGCTGGCAAAGTCCGACCCCACAACATCGCCACCCTGCACGCCAAAATCGCCGCCCCGGCATATCACTCCGCTAAATACGCTAAATAAACCCGAAACAGAATAACAGACAGTTTCCCCCCGGTTCCTTTTCTCTGCCCATTTGCGCAGGCACACCTTTCCACCCGGAACAATACAACAGCAAGTTTAACCGGGGTGTTTCTGTCTGTTATTCTGTTTCGGGTGCCTTTAGGTGGTGGGACAGTGCGTGGTAAAGCGCTGTGTTGCAGGCCAAGGTCAGGGGCAACAGGCCTTCCCGGGTGTCGCGGATGTATTCCTCGCGGCGTTCTGGACGAAAGGAGCCCCCCATCGTGCGCAGATTGTCCAGGCGATCGGCCGAGCGCAAAATCTGGGCGTCGCGGGGCTCCCAGCTCAGGGCGCCAAAGTGGGCGCGCTCGCGCTCGCTTTTGCTTTGTCCTTCGCGCAATGGCGAGAGGGTGACGGCGCGCACAAGATCGGCCACTTTGCCGCCAAAGTCATTGCGTAAATCATCGACCTTGAGGTCGGAGTCTTCGACCACGTCATGAAGCACGGCCGCGCAAAGGAGATCCGGGCTGTTGATTTCGGCAACTTCCAGCAAGATCAAGGCCACCCGCAGGGGGTGCGTTACAAACTCGCTACCGTCCTTGCGTGTTTGACCAGCATGTTTTTCTTCCGCCAACGCGATTGCTTTGGAAAGAGGCGGCCAAGAATCCGGCACCGCCCTTGTCAGTCGCTCGCGCAAAGCCGCCGGGCCCAAAGCAAGATGGGAATCCATCGCTTGCAAATTCATCGGCCCGCAGATGGGTTTTCTTCGACGCGCACGCCGCCGTCGGCCAAGCCCTCGATCAAGCAATCGCAAAGGCCCAGAAACAAACCCACCTCGGCAACACCGGGAGTTTGCGAGAGAGAGGACTGCAGGGCTTCCGGGTCAGAAATACCAGACTCAAACTTACAGTCCAAAATGGAATTCCCGTTGTCGGTCACAAAAGAGGTGCCATCTTCCATCGTCCGGAAAAACGCTTGGCAGCCGAAGGCCTCCACGCGCGCCGCCGTCCATTCCTGAGCAAAGGGCAACACTTCCACCGGCAACAAAAAGGAGGTGCCCAAACGCTCCACGCGTTTGTTCTCGCCAATCATGATGACGACCCGTTTCCCGGCCGAGGCCACCATTTTCTCGCGCAGAAGAGCGCCGCCGCCGCCCTTGATCATGCGAAACTGCCGATCCACCTCGTCGGCCCCGTCAAAGACCAAGTCGAGCTCGGTTTTCCCATTCAAGGAGGCCAACTGAATGCCGGCGGCACGCGCCGCGCCAGCCGTGCGCTCGCTGGTGGGAATGCCAACAACGGAAAGGCCCTCGGCTCGAATCCGTAACTCCAGGGCCTCTAAAAATGCCTCAAAGGTGGATCCGGTGCCAAGGCCCAGGACCATGCCATCTTCCACCATTTGGGCGGCGGCGCGGCCTGCTGCTTGTTTGGAGGAAAGGGCGGCTTGCATGGCCCGTATCCTACGAGAAGGAAGCTGTCTGGCCCTCCCCAGAACGAAGATGGCGTTAGAATCACCCGCTTGATGAAACACAGTCGCAACAAGCCGGAAGGAAACGGGCCCAACTTGGCCAGTTTGGCGCCGGGCCAAAGCGGCGAGGTGCAAGCGGTTGAGGGCTCGGGGCCGGTCGCCGATCGCCTTCGTGAACTGGGCCTCACGCCCGGCACCACCGTGGAAATGCTGCGGCGAGCGCCTTTCGGGGGGCCAGCCGTCTATTCCTTGCGCGGCTACCAACTTTGCTTGCGCCCCTCCGAGGCGGGTCGCGTCCTTCTCAATTGACCCCAAGCAGCCCACTAGCCCGAATCGCCTTGCTTGGCAGTCCCAATGCTGGCAAAACGACCTTGTTTAATGCCCTGACCGGCCTGCGGGGCAAGACGGGCAACTATCCCGGCGTCACCGTGGATCGCCGCGAAGGCTTGGCCCGGGCGCCTGAAGGAGAAGTGCTCCTTTGCGACCTCCCTGGCACCTATTCCCTCCACCCTATGGCCGAAGACGAGCGGCTGGCGGTCGGCCTTCTTCGTGGCAATTTGCCAGGAACTCCCCAACCGGACGGTGTAGTCCTTGTTGCCGACGCCACAACCCTGGAGCGGTCGCTGCCCTTCATCGCCGAAGTTCTTCAGGAAGGATTGCCAACTTTTCTGGTGCTCACCATGGTGGACGAACTCAAGGCGCGCGGCGGCGAGCTGGACCTCTTTGCCCTCAAAAAAACTCTGAACATTCCGGTCGTGGGCATCGTCGGCAACCGCGGAATTGGCCTAGATGATGTGCTGGCCTTGTTGGCGACGCCTCAAGACTGGCCGCGCGCTGAAAATCTTCCTGGCGCCGGAACCGAGGCCCGCTTCTCTTGGGCAGACCTGGTTCTCAAGGAGGCAACCCGCGCAAGCTTGGGAGAAAACCGACTCACCAAGGGGTTGGATGCGATTCTCTTGCACCCGCTTTGGGGCGGTTTGGTTTTCCTCGCTTTCGTCACGGCATTTTTCCAGGCCATTTTTTCTTGGGCGGCACCCGCCATGGACCTTTTGGACGGCTGGTGCGGGTTGGCGGCGGACAGCGTGGCGGCGCAACTGCCGCCAGGTGCGCTGACTTCCCTCTTGACGGATGGAATCATTCGCGGGGTGGGCGCCGTTTTGGTTTTTCTTCCCCAAATTGCTCTTCTTTTCGCTTTGATTTTCTTTTTCGAGGCCTGCGGCTACATGGCGCGCGCGGCATTCGTCATGGATCGCATCATGGGCTGGGTCGGACTGGAAGGGCGCTGCTTCATGGCCCTGCTCTCCTCCTTTGCTTGCGCCGTGCCCGGTATTTTGGCGACCCGCGCCATCCCTTCCCGCAAACAGCGGCTCATCACCATCCTGGTCGCCCCCTTCATGACATGCTCGGCCCGCCTGCCGGTGTATGCCCTCCTCATTGGCGCCATCATTCCCGCGACGGCTGTGGCTGGACCCATCACCCTGCAAGGACTAACCCTGATGGGGCTGTATGTGCTGGGCGTAGTCGGGGCTCTGTTGTCGGCCGCGGTTCTACATCGTGGCCTTCGGCGTGGAGCGGCCCTGCCCTTCTATCTGGAACTTCCTCCGTATCGCATCCCTTCCTTGGCCAGCGTGCTCAAGCAAGTTTGGCGCCGTGTCCTGATGTTTCTGCGCCGCGCTGGCACCATCATCCTGGCGGCCTCCATCCTGATTTGGGCGCTGCTGCACTTCCCAGAAGTGGAGTCATCCCCAGAGGCCTCGCCCGCGCAAGCCATGCAAGCGCAAATCGAGGGGAGTTATGCCGCCGATTTTGGCCGCGCCATCGAGCCGGCCCTCGCCCCGATGGACTGGGATTGGCGCATTGGCATCGGCCTCGTGGGCTCCTTTGCCGCGCGCGAAGTCTTGGTCTCCACCTTGGCCCAAGTCTATGCCGAGCCAAGCACGGCTGAAGGAAACTACCGGGGCCTACGGCAATCGCTGACCACGCCCCACCCCCTCACGGGCCGAGTCCCGCTGCACTTTGCTTCGGCCCTTGCCCTCATGGTGTTCTTTGTCTTTGCTCTGCAATGCGTCAGCACCCTCGTGGCCATCGCCCGAGAAACGGGCAGTTGGCGCTGGGCTGCCCTGGCCTTGGTTTGGCAAACCGGGATGGCCTGGGTGGCCGCTTGGCTGACCTACCTCATCCTGGTTTAGGACGCCGCGCGAGGAAAGCATCCTGGTTTAGGACGCCGCGCTAGGTCGCCTAAAAGGAGCCGATTAGATGTCCAAGCTGCTGACCTCGAGGGCGTTTTCCTCGATATAGCGGCGCCGCGGTTCCGTCTCGTCACCCATAAGCATGGAGAAGATGCGATCGGCCTCAAAAGCATCCTCCAAAACAATCCGAACCAGGGAGCGCTTCTCTGGGTCCATCGTGGACTCCCAAAGCTGATCGGGATTCATCTCACCTAGGCCCTTGTAGCGCTGAACATCGGCGCCCTTTTGGCCGACCGCGCGGAGGGCGGGCAGCACCGCCAAGAGTTGGTTTGTGGAGAAGGGCTCCTTGCCGCCGCGCACGACAAAGGGGCCAACGTCTAGGCCCGCCGCGCGCACCTTATCCACGGCCTCTTGCACGAGGTCGCGCTCGTGAAAATGAAAGGCCAGCAAACCGGCTTCCTCGCGAGCTACCTCGGAATCCACCCCAGTCCAAACCTTGGCCTCAGCGTGATCCGCCAAGAACTGTTCGCGCTTTTCGGCGGACCAGAAAAAGTGGTTCTCCTCGCCCTCTTGAATGAGATCCGTCGGCAGGCCGTTCTTGGGATTCTCGGCCAGCAAATACTCTGCGGCATTGACGCCGCGTCGGCGACTGCGCAATGCAAGAAGCGATTTTTCGAGCGCCGCCAATGCCTCGGTCAGCGCGGCCAAGTTTTTCTTGGCAAGGACTCCGCCAGGGTGCTCGACCTCGGCCGTGGGCAAGGCTAAATCCAGGAGGGACTTTGAGAGCTCGGACTCGTTGGCAAGGTATGTGCCGCGCTTGGCGCCCTTTTTCTTCAGCAAAAAGAGGGGCGGTTGCGCAACATATACGAGGCCAGCCTCGACCAAGGGACGCATCTGGCGGAACAAAAAAGTAAGAATCAGGGGGCGGATGTGCTATTCGTCCACTGCTGCATCGGTCATGAATTTTCTCTTGCCGTAGCGGACCTTCTCCACATCAAAATCGTCGCCCACGCTGGCGCCAATCGCCTGGATCATCGTCTGCAATTCTTGGTTGGCAAGAATGCGGTTGGCGCTGTTCTTTTCGACGTTCAAAATCTTGCCCTTCAGGGGCAGAATCGCCTGAAAGCGCCGGTCACGACCCGTCTTGGCGGAGCCGCCAGCGCTGTCTCCTTCGACAATGTAGAGTTCGGTTTCGGCGCGATCGCGGGATTGGCAATCGGCCAGCTTCCCCGGCAAGGAGCCGGAAGAAAGGGCGCCCTTGCGGCGCACTAAGTCACGCTGCTTGCGGGCGGCCTCGCGGGCGTCCCGCGCCAGGAGGGCCTTGCGCAACACGGCGCGAGCGGCCTCCGGGTGGTTGTCCAGCCAGGATCCCAACATGTCATTGAGAACACCCTCAACCACCGAAGCGGCCTCGCGGGAACCCAACTTTCCCTTGGTTTGTCCTTCAAACTGAGGGTCGGGAATTTTGATGGAGATTACCGCGTGCAAACCGGCGCGGTAGTCGTCTCCGGAGGGAGCCTCTGCCGATTTCTTGAGCAAGTCCGATTGTTTCAGCCAAGCATTCAAGGATCGCGTCAAACCCGAACGAAAGCCGGAAAGGTGGGTGCCGCCCTCCTTCGTACGAATGTTGTTGGCAAAGGAAAACACGCCTTCGTTCCAATCGTTTGTGTAACGAAGCGCAATTTCCACTCCGTAGTCCTTGCCGCCATGCTGAACCGTTCGCTCAAAGTGCAGAATCTCGGTGATGGCCTGCTTGCCCTCCGTGAGGTCATGAATGTAGGCCACCAAGCCTTCCGGAAAATGGAAAGAGTCTTGTTTCCCGGTGCGCTCGTCTTCCAAAAGAATGCGAAGCCCTGACGCGCCCATGAGATAGGCCATCTCGCGCAGGCGGTTGTGCACGTAGGTGTAATCGAACTCGTCGTGCTGAAAAATCTCCTTGTCCGGAAGGAAGGAAACCTTGGTGCCCGTTCTTCCGGTCTTGCCTGTGCCCTTCAGCGCGGCGGTGGTCAGGCCGCGGGATAAGGTGATTTCATGCACTTGGCCGCTCTGAAAAACTTCGACCTTCGTCCACTCCGACAGGGCATTGACCACCGACATGCCCACCCCGTGTAAGCCGCCAGAAACAGCATAGGCTTTGCCGTCAAATTTGCCGCCAGCGTGAAGTTTGGTCATGACCAGCTCGACCGCGGGGACGCCCTCCTCGGGGTGGATGTCCACGGGAATGCCGCGGCCGTTGTCCGTCACGGAGGCAGAGCCATCTTTATGCAATTGCACATGCACCGTGTCGCAATTGCCGGCCAGGGCCTCGTCCACCGAGTTGTCCACAATCTCCCAAAGAAGGTGGTGGAAGCCGACGTAATCGGTGTCCCCGATGTACATCGCGGGTCGGCGACGCACGCCTTCCAAATCCTTTAAGAACTGGATGCTAGAAGCCGTGTAATCGTTTTTGCTCTTTTTCATGACAGGTTTCAGGAAAGTCGAAACTCGACTTTGCGGATGACGGGAACCACGCCGGTTTCGTCCCGGCCAAGTTCTTCGTTGATGAGGGAAAGAAACTCACCAGTCCGAAAACAACGGAGCTCTTCCAAAAGAGGCGCGGAATTCACCTTGACGATCAGGCGACCGTTCCGAAAGGAAACTGCCCGACAGCGGCCACTGATATTTTCCGGAGCCACCGAATCCCAAGCCTCGAACACAGCACGATGAGCCATGCGCCGGGACCACCCAAAACGCCGGGCCAAGGGTGCCAAGAGGTCGCTGACTGCAACCGGTTTTTTTACTCGCCTAGGCTCCACTAGCCGAAGGTGGACAGGGGCATGACCACGTAGTCGAAGTCTTCGCCTAGGATCAATTTGGCCGGACGCGTGGCTTCTTCCATCTGCAATTCAATTTGATCACAATGGGCCACCTTCAGACCATCCAGAAGATAAGCCGGGTTGAAGGAGGCCGTCAGTCCGCCGCCCGAATACTCCACTTCGATTTTGGAGTTGGCCCGGCCGCGGCCCTCGTGTTCGGAAGAAATGGAAAGTTGATCGGCAGAAAACTCGAGGTTTACAACCTCGGCAGCATTCTGGGTCAAGTGGCGAGCAAGGCGCAACTTACGCGTCATGGACTCTTTGTGGGCCCGAACGACGTGTTTGCCGTCTGCCGGAACCACTTGTTTCCAGTTGGGAAATTCACCCTCGACGATGCGCCCAAAACACTCGAGATTGCCGGTGCGGAAGGCAACTTGATTTCCGAGGAAGAAAATTTCAATGCTCTCTGACTCTTCGTCCTGACCAAAACGAACAATCTGGTCCAGCAAGGGGGCCAACAAAACTGCGCGGTGCTCACCGGAACCCAAGGTGGCTTGGCGATGAATGCAGGCAAGGCGTCGACCATCCGTGCCGACCATCGTCATCTTCTTGTCCTGAGTTTCGAAGAGAACGCCTTCGGTGGCAAAGCGCGTGTCTCGGCTCGTTGAGGTCGCAAACTTGGTGGATTGCACCATTTGCACGAACATGTCCTTGTCCACGGTGACAGCCGCGGCGTCATGAATCTCGGGAACCGGAGGAAAGCCATCCGGCCTTTGCACCTTCTCCTTTTCTTTGGGACTGGGAATCACACCGGAGGAATCCATGGACACGAGAGAACACTTGTCCTCGCCGCCCTCAATGCGAAACTGGCCTTTTTTCGTCAGATTTACGGAAACGGTATCGGCCTCAATGTCTTTGAATACGTTGATTAATTCCGGGCCTGGCACCAGGGCCCAGCCCGTTTCGTCCACCTGCACTTGGTTCAGGCGGTAGCGGACGGATAAATCCAGATTGCTGGCCAAAAGAACGAGATGATCGTTGTTGGCCTCGATCAAAATGCCTCCCAAAGCGGGTCGGGATGGTTTGCGGTCAATGGCGGTTTCCAGGCGCTGCAAGGCGTCCCGGAAGGCAATGCGGTCAATCAGGAATTTCATGGGCGAGTCTTCTTATTGAGGGGTTAAGAAAGAAAGATTAGTCTTCGTAGTATAGGTGGGCGAAGATTGTGGAAAAATAGAAGTTTGTTTCCATAAACTACAGAAACAAAACAACTTAGAGCCTGTGATTATAGGGTTGACACCGTGGAAAACCAAGGGAGACCCGGGGGGAGATTCGAGGAGAAAATCCGAGGTTTTCCAGGGTGTTCGGGAAAGGGATCTTTGGTCCGGGAGAAGGGTGGAAAAACAAAGTCTTTTCCACAAAGAGTCCCCAGAGAATCCGCTCGGTTTCCCGGTCATCGCTTGCTGGAGTGGTCCCGGATTTGACCTTCCAAATCCGTTAACAAAACGGAAAAATCTCCGTCCACCCGGCGCCGGGACTCAATTCGCTCGAGGGCATAGAGCACGGTGGAGTGGTCGCGGCCACCGAAGAAGCCGCCAATTTCACCCAAGGAGAGATCCGTAAGGCGCCGGGCCAGAAACATGGCCACCTGGCGAGGAAAGACGATGGAGTGCGTGCGGCGCTTGGACTGAAGGTTGGCTACGGTGGAGCCAAAGTGGGCGCAGATGCGTTCGAGGATATCATCCACGCGAATGGGCTTGGCGCAGGCCTTGCCCAGATTGCCGATTGCCTCTTGGGCCAGGAGGAGATCCACCGGGCGGTGAGTTAGCGCTGACAGGGCGCGAATGCGAGTAAGCATGCCCTCCAATTCGCGGACGTTGTTTTCGATTCGCTCGGCCACGAACTGGGCCACCTCGTCAGGCAAAGAAAAGCCAATGCGTTCCGCCTTGCGGTGCAGGATGGCCATGCGCGTTTCAAAGCAAGGGGGCTCAATTTCAGCGACGAGGCCCCACTTGAAACGGCTGATGAGGCGCTCTTGTAGGTCTGGAATTTCCTCCGGCGGCGAGTCGCTGGAGAGAACAATCTGCTTAGACGCGTTGTGAAGGGTGTTGAAGGTGTGAAAAAACTCCTCTTGTGTGCGCGATTTGTTGGCCAGAAGCTGAATGTCGTCCACGACCAGAACGTCCGCGCTGCGGTAGCGATTCCGGAAAGCGTGGATGTTCCCCTTTTGGAGGGCCTGAATAAAATGATTGACAAACTCCTCGCAAGAAAGAAAGACGATTCGGGTCTGCGGATTGGCCTGCAGGAGTTGGTGGGCAATGGCCTGCATCAAGTGGGTCTTGCCCAATCCGACCGAACCGTGCAAAAACAAGGGGTTGAAGGCTGCGGCTGGCCGATCGGCGACCCCTCGCGCGGCCGCACAGGCGAAGCGGTTGCAAGGGCCAACCACAAACTCCTCGAAGGTGGTGTCCGGCAAGAGAAGCGGCCGTTCCAGTTTTGGGGCCGCGGGGCCGGGCGAACTCGCGGAGGAGGGAGACGCTGGAGAGGAACTCGGGCTTGTCGCAACATCGGCGACTTGGTGCTCGGCAAGGAGCTCGTCCAAGTCAAAGGCTTGAATTTCAAAGCGACAGGAATCCACGCCTAGGGCTTGGCATAGCGCCGCCTGATGGCGATCGCGAAGGCGCTCTAGGTGCAGACGAGAGGGCACGCCGATCACGGCGGTTTCGGCCTCTCGGGAGAGGAGTTCCACCTCTTGAAACCAGCGATCTACCTCTTGCGGGCCAATTTGGGCGGCGAGATCTTGGAGAATCTTGTGCCACCGCTTTGGGCGAGACAGAGAAGAAGACTGAGGCATTGGGGAGAGGGGGAAAGGGGGACAGCCAGGGGGTGGCCGAACCGAGCAATACCTTGGCCATCCCCATTGCCTCTGTTGCAAGAAAAATCCACAACGACCGCAAGTTCAATGTTCCCCGTATTTATTGATTAGCAATCCCGTAAGCGCGGCCCACGACGGTGACCACTTGCCGGGCAACCTGCTCGCCGACGGCCCCACCTTGACCCGGACCAAAGCTGATGCGAACCGTGGCGCGGGCCTCGGCTTCCGAGAGGCCGCAGGCGACCAGAACCGAAGAGGGCATGGTCGAGCCGCTGCTGCACGCGGATCCCGCCGAAACCGCCAAACCGTCTGCGTCCAGGGCCGGCAAGAGCACGCGCCCGTCCAGGCCCGGGAAACACAGGCTGGTGGTATTGGGAAGGCGAGTCTGACCGGTTCCCGGATGGATAAAGCGCACTTCGGGTATGGCGCGGAAGAGGTGATCCTCCAAAGTGGCTACGGCCGCCGCCGTGGTTTCGGCAAACTTCGCCTGGTCGGCAAGGGCCCCCTCTAGGGCCACGGCGAAGGCCGCGGCTAGCGCCGGGGCTTCCGTGCCCGGACGAATTCCCCGCTGTTGTCCGCCGCCGCCAAGGACCGGCTCTAGGGTGGCGGAATCCGCTACGCGAAGGACGGCCACGCCCTTGGGCGCGCCCAACTTGTGACCAGAAATGGCCAAGGTCGAAGCCGCCAGGATGGCGGGATCCAGCGGCAACTTGGCCACCCCTTGCACGGCGTCGCAATGGCTGAAAGCGCAGTCCAGCTCGGCGACGAGCTCCCAGGGCTGGACGGCACCGGTTTCGTTGTTGGCCCACTGCATGGCCAGAAACGCCCCCGCGGGAATTTCCGCCAAGGCCGCCTCTTCCACGCGGGCGTGGCCGTCCAGGGGCAGCAATTGCAAGGAGAACCCCTCTTGCTGGAGCATGCGCAAGGCGCCCAAGACTGCCGGGTGTTCCGCCAGCGAGCCCACCAACAGCGGGGTTTCTCCGGTCATGGCCCGCTTTGCTCGGGCTGCGCCCAGTAGGGCCAAGTTGCAGGCCTCGGTGGCGGTAGCGCAAAAAAAGATTTCGCGTGGCGCACAGCCCAAAGCGGCAGCGACCCGATCCCGCGCATCTTCCAAGACGCCTTGGGCCTGGCGGCCGAGGCGGTGTTGGGACGACGGGTTGGCGGGAACCTCCCGGTTGGCTACCAGGAATGCCTGCAGAGCATCCTCTCGGAGGGGCGCCCCGGCGTTGTAGTCCAGAGGAATCACCAAATCCAGACCCCCGACTTAGGCGGGCTGGGCTTCCGCCACCGCCGCGGACGAGTCGGGAGATTCTTTCGCGGAGAGGTGGAGCCGGGTGGCGACCTCCTTGGCCAGGGCCTGGAAGTCGGCAGCGCCCGGGGATTCCGGGGCGTACTCAAAAATGGTTTGGCCGTGGCTGGGGGCCTCGGCCAGACGAACGTTCATTCTCAGCCGCGAGGCGAATACCAGGTCGCCGAAGTGGCGTTCCAATTCTTCCAGGACTTCCTTAGAGAGATTTCGCTGTTTTTGGTACATGGAAATCAAGATGCCCAAGAGGTCGAGGCCCGGGTTGAGGCGGCGCTTGACCCGCTCGATCACGTCCAGGAGTTGCGCCATGCCTTGGAGAGCAAAAAACTCGGCCTGCAGGGGAATGAGGACGGATTGCGAAGAAACGAGGGCGTTGAGGGAGAGCAAACCCAGAGAAGGCGGGCAGTCCAGGAGAACGACATCGGCCCGCTTGGCGGGGGCCGTTGCCAGGGCATCCCGGAGCAAAGACTCGCGGCCGATCTCGCTCGCAAATTCCGTTTCTGCGCCGGTGAGGTCCAGGTTGGTCGGGGCAATTTGGAGCCCGGGAATACCGGTGGTTTGCACCACCTCGGCTAAGGAGTGGTAGCCGCCTAGCATGGTGTAAACCGAGGGCTCCCCGGGTTCGGGCAGGCGATCCAAGGAAATGGAGAGGTGGGCTTGGGGATCCAAGTCCACCAACAAGACTCGGTGGCCAGCCAGAGCAAAGGCGGCCCCGAGGTTGGCAACGGCAGTGGTCTTGCCGACGCCGCCCTTCTGGTTGATGACGGAAACGATGGACACGCCCCCACGATATCGGTTGGGGCCTCGACTTTCTAGGGGAGGAGTCGAAAATCCGCGCACGAAACAAGCGCGGGGCCTTGAGTGTTGCTTGCGGCGAGGGCATTTAGGGCCTCTTCTCCTCGAGTTGGGTCCAGACCGAAGGCGCTGGATGCAAAAGCAAGGCTCAACCCATCTTGCTGCGGGCCGTCGGCCGGCCGCAGACCTTGGGCCAGGGCGTGGAGTTGGCT
>CAYXFZ010000027.1:0-27383 GCA_964464385.1 uncultured Planctomycetales bacterium | reverse complement strand
CGCCACCCTGTGTCGCCGCCATGGTGCCGCCATTGTTGTTATGGCCTTTGACGAACAGGGTCAGGCCGACAATGTCGAGCGGCGCTTGGAAATCGTGCAACGCTCACACCGCATCCTACACGATGAGATCGGCTTTCCGGAAACTGATTTGGTGTTCGATTTAAACATTCTGGCCGTGGCCACCGGCATTGCCGAACACGATCGTTACGCCGCCGACTTTTTGATCGCCCTCAAACAACTCAAGGAAGAGTTTCCGAAGTGTTTGTTCAGCGGCGGTCTCTCCAATCTTTCCTTTGCCTTCCGCGGCCTGGATCGCGTGCGCCAGGCCTTGCACGCGGTGTTTCTTTTCCACGCCCGCGAGGCCGGCCTAGACATGGCCATTTTGCACCCGGCCCATCTGGCCATCTTGGACGAATTGGATCCCGAGCTCCGCGAATTGGCCGAGGATGTCGTGTTCGCGCGGCGCCCGGATGCCGGCGATCGTCTGCTGGCTTGCGCAGATGCCCTGCGCCGCGCCGGCGATGGCGAAGTGGACGGCAAGGAAGATGATGGCAGTCGCAACGAGTGGCGCGAGTTGCCCGTCGCTGAGCGCCTAGCCCACGCCCTCATTCATGGCATGGATGCCCATGTCGAAACCGATTCTGAAGAAGCCCTGGCCAAGTCCGAAGGTGACGCCTTGGCCGTGATCGAGGGCGTCCTCATGACGGGCATGAATCGCGTCGGCGATCTCTTCGGCGCCGGAAAAATGTTTCTACCGCAGGTAGTCAAAAGCGCTCGGGTCATGAAAAAAGCCGTGGCCTGGCTGGAGCCCTACCTGAAGGATGGCAAACAAGCAGACAGCATTCGCCAATGCGTGGTCATGGCCACCGTCAAGGGCGACGTGCACGACATTGGCAAGAACATTGTCGGCGTGGTTCTAGGTTGCGGCGGCTGGGCCGTCCAAGATCTCGGCGTCATGGTCCATGCCCAAGACATCCTGGCCGCCGCCAAGGACCCTCAAGTCAAGGCGATTGGCCTCTCTGGACTCATCACTCCATCCCTGGATGAAATGGTGCACGTGGCCCAAGAAATGGAACGCACCGGCGTCAACCTCCCTCTGCTGATTGGCGGTGCTACCACCAGCCCGGCGCACACCGCCGCCCGCATCGCACCGGCGTATTCCCAGGCCGTCGTGCATGTCGCCGACGCCTCAAGGGTTGCCGGCGTTTTGTCGCAACTCACCTCCAAAGAGGGTGGTGCTGCCTACTTGACCAAGCTGCGCGAAAAACAGGACGTCTTGCGCAAAAAAGTCGAGCAAAGAAAAACAAAACCAAAGTTGTCGGTCGAGCAAGCTCGAGCGCGGAAGTTGCAATTCAATTGGCAGGAAGCCAGCGCTCCCCCGCCCAGTTTTTTAGGCGTACGTCCCTTTGCCACCTGGGACTTGGCCGATCTCATCCCCTTCATCGACTGGACACCCTTTTTCTCGACCTGGGAAATGAAGGGCAAGTACCCGGCGATCCTGAAGGAGCCCGCCGCCGCAGACTTGCATCGCGAGGCCTTGGCGCTCCTGGATCAAATTGTGCAGGACGGCTCCCTTCAGGCCGAGGCCGTGTTGGGTTTTTTCCCAGCATCGTCCCAAGACGACACCGTAATTGTGCAACCCAAAGATGGCCCCGAAATTCGTTTTGATTTTCCACGCCAGCGCGGCAAGACCGACGACGATCGCGCCCGCCTTTGCTTGGCTGACTTCATTGCCCCCTCCGAATCCGACCTCAGCGACCACTTGGGTATGTTCGCCGTCACCGCCGGTAAGGGCTGCGACGCCCTTGCCGCCCAATTTGAGGCCGACAACGACGATTATCAGGCCTTGCTCGCCAAATCCTTGGCCGATCGCCTGGCCGAGGCATTTGCGGAACGCTTGCACCACAAAGTGCGCACCGAGTTCTGGGGCTATGCTCCGGAAGAATCCTTGGACAGCACCGATCTTATCGCCGAAAAGTATCGCGGCATCCGACCCGCCCCAGGTTACCCGGCTTGTCCCGAGCACGCCCTCAAAGATTCCATTTTCGATCTCCTGGATGTGCGCAAACACACTTCCTTGCGCATGACCGAGAGTCGGGCCGTCACTCCCGCCGCCTCCGTCTGCGGTTTTTACTTCGCCCACCCCGAAGCGCGTTACTTTGGAGTTGGGCCGGTTTGAAGGGACTGCAGGGTGGCCGCTAAGGCATGAGAAAACCGATCCACTTCTGCGCGGTGCAAGTGCAAGCCCGGGGAAACTCGTAGGCCTTGGACTTCGGGGTGGTCGATCGGCGCAACGACAACGCGATGATCCTGCAAGAGGGTGCGATAGAGATCACTCGTTTCGCAACCCTCAAAACCCAAAGTAGCGATCGCGCAGGCGCGATGATCCAGCGCGGTTTGCAGTTGCGCGCCGGGGAGTTCCAGGGCAGGCTGCAACCAACGATCCCGTAGAAAACGAAGGCGAGCCGCCTTCCGCTCATCCCCCAACTGCAAGTGGAGGTTCAGGGCTTGGGCGATGGCCAACAAGCCGGAAAGGGGTTGGGTTCCGGTTTCCTCAAACTTGCGAATGTCGTTGCCTTGACCCTCCCCCGCCGCCATGAGGGGCCAAACTTCGGGAATGTGTTCGCGTCGCATCCACAAGAGGCCGGTGCCAATGGGGGCCGACAGCCACTTGTGCAAACTGGTGGCATAGTAATCGCACTCCAAGTCGGAAAACTGAAAGGGGAAGTGGGCAAAGCCGTGTGCCCCATCCACCAGCACCCGAATGCCGCGGGCATGGGCCATGCGGCAGACCGCCTGCACAGGCAGCAACTGCCCAGTCAAGTTGATGACCTGGCAAAGATGAATGAGTCGGGTGCGCGGAGTGATGGCCCTTTCGAATGCGCGCACCAGGTCGGCGTCCTCTCGCAAGGGGACAGGCACGCTGATCTGCTTGAGGACGATGCCCTCCCGCTTTGCCCGCTGTTGCCAACCGTTGAGCATGCGCGGGTAGTCCTGGTTGGTGGTCAAAACCTCGTCTCCCGCAGCAAGTGGAATTCCGTTTTGCAAAATCAACAAGCCCTCGGACGCATTGCGCACCAAGGCGACCTCTTCCGCCTGGGCTCCCCAGTGCGAGGCCAAAGCAAAGCGCACCGTTTCCAAGTCCGGCTTTTGCTCCTTCCACAAACGGCGCGAGGGCAAGCCTTGAGCATATTCCAAATGGGCACGCTGGGCGGCAAAGGCGGCACCTCCGGTCGGACTCACACCACCGTTGTTCAAATAGAGCCAATCTCGATCCACGGTAAAACTGCGGGCGATCTCGGACCAAAAGGCCTCGTCCTGGGCAGCAATCTCCGAGTCGGAACTGGTGCTCGGGAAATCACGCAACAAATCCGCCACCGGGCGCACACAACTTCCGCCCATGGCAGCCCCCGTCGCCCCGGCCATCCAAGCCAAGAAACCTCGACGGCTGGGCGCTCGCATCTCAGGCCTGGCAGGCAGCCTCAGTCGTGGCCCGAAGGTGCCGCAGGAGAGCGTCGGAAGAAAGGGGTTTGCCCGTGGCCTGTTCCACCAATTCTCCCGGGGTGTAGCGACTGCCATGGCGGTGGATGTTTTCGGTCAGCCAGGTGCGCAAGGGTGCAAATTCCCCTTGGGCGAAGGCGACATCCAAATCTCCGAGTTGTTCTTGCGCGGCTTCGAACAACTGGCTGGCCACCAAATTGCCCAAGGTATAGGTCGGGAAGTAACCAAAGGCGCCCATGGACCAATGGATGTCCTGCAGAACGCCGTCGGACACATCTGGTGCGTGCAAGCCCAAAAACTTTTGGTAGGCCGCATCCCAAACTTCTGGCAGGTCGGCGACGGCAAACTCGTCGGCGAAGAGCCGTCGTTCGACATCGAAACGAATGGCGACGTGCAAGTTGTAGGTAGCTTCATCCGCCTCCACCCGAATGAGGCTGGGCTTCACGCCATGCAGGGCCGGCCAAAGCGCATCCACACCGCCGGCAAGAGTGCCCGGAAAATGCTTTTGAAAATGAGGAAGCGCCCATTCCCAAAAAGAGCGCGAGCGGCCCACCAAATTTTCCCAAAGCCGAGATTGCGATTCATGAATTCCAAGCGAAACCGCCGGGCCAATAGGAGTCCCAGTCCAGGCTAAGGGCAGGTTTTGTTCGTAAATGGCGTGGCCAGCCTCGTGCAGGATGCCAAACAATGCCGGGCGAAAATCACCGCTTTGGTAGCGCCAAGTGATCCGAACATCTCCGGCACCAAAGCCCGTGCAAAACGGGTGCGCCGCCTGGTCCAATCGCCCAGCTTCGAAGTCGTAACCGATCGCCTCAGCGCAAAACCGACCAAACTCTTCTTGGGCGGCCGGAGAAAAATCCCCCAAGACTGGAGACTCGTCCACCGGATGATCGGCGGCCGCGGCCACCAAGGGAGCCAAATCATCACAGAGATCGTCCAGCAGTGGCTGCAGTTCGGCTTCGGTCGCACCCTCTTCGTATTCATCCAGCAACACGTCGTAAGTGGGCTGGTCCGGGCTCACGGCGGCGGCCTCTTCTTTCTTCAGAGCAATGATTTTCTCCAAGTCGGCGGCGAAAAGAGAAAAGTCTGATTGCTTGCGCGCCTCTTGCCAAGACACCAAACCAGCACTGGTGGCCTCGGCAATTTCGCGGGCCAAGCGCTCTGGGACGCGCGTGGCGCGATCGGTTGCGCGCGTGGCATGCTTCACTTGGGCGGCAAGGTCAGAGTTGGTCTCGGCCTCCGCTTCGCAAGCGGCCAGCGCCTGCAAGAGGGCTGGCGCGCAAAGAGCCCGGTGCCGCAAGCCCGCCAAGGTGGCCAGCAATTGGCCGCGGGCAGTAGCGCCCTTGCCGGGCATTTGGGTTTCTTGATCCCATTGCAGAACGGCAGCGGCGGAACCCAGGTCGGCGACTTCACGCCAGGCGCTCGCAAGTTTGTCGAAGGAGTCGGACATTCCCTCAGCCTACGCGCGCGGCGAACAACCGGGGGAATCAGGGAGCAAGTTCACGCACGTCCGGGCCAGGCAGAGGCTTGGACTTCCATAACGCATCGGCCGGTGCGTACCACCAAGCCAGAGTCGAAACAGCACCACCCTCTTCGCCGGCGTGAAAGGGCAATTCGATGCGTAAGTTTTCCTCGGCACCCACGAAAGGTGCGTCAGCCAAGTAAAAACGATAACCCGATAAGCCCAAGTCCGTTCGACGCAAGAGACTCAAGGGACCGTCGGGACCCAAACAACCGCCGGACAAGGAGAAAGCCGACAATCCGCGGCCCGAAAACGACCAAGCGACCAAACGGGCGGGACCCTTGGCGTCCAGGGCCAGCACGGGATTGCCGCCGGGTTGCAAGGCAATCTGCTGCCAAGCGCCATGAAGACGCCAAGGGGCAGGGGGTTCCTCGTCAAAGATCAGACGAGTCTCAATGAAAACGCGCTTTCGACACTCATTCAAAATATGAAACATGATTTGCTCTTCGAAGGGCATAGGCAGATAGAAGAAAAAACTCTGCCATTGGTTGTCCTCTTGCGGGACGCGCGTGAAATAACCGTCATGCAATTGGATGCCGGGGGCCAGCCCAAAGACATCCCCGAAGGGCACATCCACAATGGGGGTTTTGCTCCGCTCGACGAAGACCTTGAAACGCAGGCCACGAAAAATCTTGGCGAAGTCGGCATCGGAGGCCGGGCGAGGTTCCTTGAGAATGACCTGCACGGAGTGAACCGTGCCCTCGCCGTTCAGCCACATGGATTGCCGCTCATTCGGGCGGTACCGGCCCTGCTGAACCGTCCGACGGCGCGGGTGCAGGACAAATTTATTCTTCATGAGTAAATTCGATATGAACTGGAGATCTTCTTCGGAACCGGCGGCCTGATCCGTCTTGCGCAGATCCGCAGACCAAGCCCCTGCATTCCCGGACAAGACCAATCGTAAATCCTCAGCGGCAACAGGACGTCGCAGTTCCAAACCACGATCCCCCGACCAGCCGAAGGCCTTGGGCACATCGGACTGTCCGGCCGCGATCTTGGCCAAATCGAAAACGGCCACGGGGTCGTCGGCCGTATCAGAAAATACGGAGAGCTGGCCCTGCGGCAGGGCCGACCAAAAGCGCACCAACACCGCTTTGCCTGCCGAGGAAAGCAGGATACGCTCGGTAGCAGAGGCCACCGCAGGACCCTCAAAATGCTGAAAGGAATCCCCCGCCATTGGAGGGACAGCCATTTCCTTCGGGGTCACCGAGGAACTCAGCACCCCGATTTCCGCACTCTGAAGCGGCAACAAGGGCAGGGCAAGCAGGAGGGCAAGGATCATGGGTTGCGAAAGTTTACGGTGGAGAAGGCTCGGTGTGAGGGAATGTGCTTGTTAGGCTGGGTTCCATGCCCAGGACCTTGGTCGAAAAAATCGTCGGTCGCTTTCTGGCGTCGGACCCCCACGGCCCGGTACCTCGTTGCGGGGACTACGTGGCCCTCCGTCCGCGCCATGTCATGACCCATGACAACACCGCAGCGGTCATGAAAAAATTCACCTCGCTCGGGGCCGAGGCCATGGCCGACCCTCGGCAGCCGATCTTCACCCTGGATCACAATGTGCAGGACCTTTCCGAGGGCAACCAAGCAAAGTACGCCGACATCGAGGCCTTTGCCGATCGCATGGGCGTGGAGTTTTTCCCGGCAGGGCGCGGCATTGGCCACCAGATCATGGTCGAAGAGGGCTTCGCTTGGCCCGGCACCTTGGTAGTGGCCAGTGATTCCCACTCCAACCTTTACGGCGGTATCGGTGCCCTGGGCACGCCCGTGGTGCGCACCGATGCCGCCGCCCTCTGGGCCACGGGCGAAACTTGGTGGCAGATCCCGCCGGTGACGCAGGTTGTGTTGGAGGGGGCCCTGGCCGAAGGGGTGGCCGGCAAGGACATCATCGTTTCGCTCTGCGGCATCTTTGCCCAAGATGAGGTCCTCAACCACGCCGTTGAGTTCACCGGCCCCGGGATTGCCGACCTCTCCATCGAATCGCGCCTTTCTATTGCCAACATGACAACGGAATGGGGGGCACTGGCCGGCGTCTTCCCGGTGGACAATCGTTTGCTGAACTGGTACCGCAAACGCGTTGGCCAATATGCCAGCATTACACAGGAAGCCGTGGACAAACTGGCCGCCGAGGCCGAACAGCTCGTCGCCGACCCGGACGCTCCCTATTTCCAAACGATCCAACTGGATTTGGCCACGGTCGAACCCTGCATTTGTGGCCCCGACACCGTCAAGATCATGCAACCCGTGTCGGCGTTGGCAGAAAATCCCATTCGCATTGACAAAGCTTATTTGCTTTCTTGCGTGAATGGCCGCCTCGAGGATTTCGCGGCCGCCGCCGAAGTTCTGCAGGGCGCCCAAGTCGCCGAGCACGTGGAATTTTGGATTGCTGCCGCCTCGGATCAAGTGCAGCAGCAGGCCGAGGCCAATGGGGATTGGCAAACGTTGTTGGATGCCGGCGCCCGTCCGCTGCCGGCGGGCTGTGGGCCCTGCATTGGCATGGGTGCTGGCCTCTTGGAAGATGGCGAGGTTGGCATCTCGGCCACCAACCGCAACTTCCAGGGCCGCATGGGCTCACCCAAGGCCCAGGCCTACCTTGCCTCGCCCCGGGTCGTCGCCGCCAGTGCCGCCGCCGGCCAAATCACCGGGCCGGACGGATTCGGTGGGCCACCCTTAAGCTTCCGCCACGAAGTGCACCCTGCCCCGGCGCGCAAGAGCGAACCGATCCCGATCGTGGAAGGATTTCCTGCTCTTCTGGAAGGCGAACTCCTGTTTTGCAACGCCGACAACTTGAACACCGATGCCATCTATGCCGGCAAGTACACCTACCGGGAGGACATGACGCCGGAACAAATGGCCGCAGTGGCCATGGGGAATTACGACCCCGACTTTCAAGGCTTGGTGCGCGAAGGTGACATCCTGGTCGGGGGGTTCAACTTCGGCACGGGCTCCAGTCGCGAGCAAGCGGCCACAGCCCTGAACTTTCGCGGCATTCCCCTAGTCTGTGCGGGCTCCTTTTCGGCCACCTACAAACGCAACGCTTTCAACAACGGATTTTCCTGCGTGGACTCCCCCGCCCTCCTGGAGTGGCTTCGCCAAAACCATGCCAGCGATGCCCCGACCGTTAGAACGGGTTATGTGGCGCAATTCGATTTCGCGCGCGGCGAAATCCGAGTGGCGGATCAGTCCTTCCCCTTTGCTCCCTTGGGTCCAGCGGCCCAAGAACTCGTAGCCGCCGGAGGCCTTGAAAACTTAGTTCGCAAGCGCCTTCGCGCGAGCTAAACCTTGATTTCCGTTTTCTAGACCTGCAGACCCTTGATTAGGGGTTCGTAGGTCATAAAGTCGGCGTGGTGGACCACCCAGGCTTCAGCCGAGCGTTTGACGAGATTGCCCTCGCCGGCATGGGTGGCAATGATGTGACAGACCGGGTCGGTTACGCCGCACTCCATGGCCAGAGCAACGCCCGTGAATGGATGGCGGAGGTATTTTCCGCGCGCCGACTGTTGGGTGCCACCGGAAGGATCCTTTTCGTACTCCAAGAGTTTGCCGACATCGGCCAGGATGGCCCCAGCCAACAAGACATCCCGATCCAAGGGCAGGGAATCGGCCATGAATTCACCAATTTTTTCGGCACTGGCGGCAGCCACATGCACCACCAAACGTTTGTGCGCCAAAAATGTGGTGGAACAATTTTCCACATGCAAGGTGAAGGGAATGCGATCCAAGTCCTCCGGCGTCAACGGCGAGCGCTCGAAGGCCAAGGCCCAAGTGGCCAAAACTTTGTCCTGGAGGTCCGTGTCTTGGATCCACTCGATCTCGGGCCAAATGTGCAGAATCTCTTCGCGGCTTGCCATGGGAGGACAGGATACGGCCGCGCCGTCAAAGGATGACCGCGATTGGGTCACTCAAAAGGACCCGATTGCCGGCCAACTGCCCGGCCTGCATGAACAAGTGGATCCCCTTGATCTTGCCACTTCAGGATTGGGTGCAGGAGGTGGGCATGGTCCAAGTCCCGGCTACGAAAACCGGTCTAGCTAAGCCCAAGGTGACTCCGTAGTTGGGCAGGGTCGTAGAACCGAATCCCTACAGAGAGTAAAAGCCGGCGCCCAAGGCACCGGCTTCGCCCCCCCCCGTACATTGCAAATCCCAGCCATTGTTGGAAGCGGCAAATTGCAGCCAGGGCGAATGCAGGGAAAGCAGGGTGACTTTGCCGGATTGACGGGCGGCGATGGCCAAATCTGGGATACCGTCGCCATCCAAATCCGGGAGGCCCATAACCGAGCGGCCAAAACGATCGCCGCGATCCAATTGGCCACTGAATCCGCCTAGGCCATCGCCAAGCGAAACAAATTCCATCGGCGTGAAGGGGGCGTGGGCCAGGACAAGTTGGGAGGGGATGAGACCAAATACGAATCCATTACACCATAAAAAACAACTCGTGTCGGCTCAACCCGCGGGGCGCAAATGCGTGACGAGATCGTCCAGGATGCGCGTTTCTCCCCAGCGCTGTTGGGAGAAGGACTTTTCCGCCAGGAAAACGACGTGGCCACCGGAGGGGACCAATTCCAAGTCCACGTTCCCCATCGAACGCAAAACGTCCAAAGTTTCTGGGCAGAGTGGTGCCAGCGGATCATTTTCCGCCTGCAGAATCAAGCCCGGAACGGAGACTTCCGGCAAGACCGGGGCCGCCGCCGCTTTGGCGTAGTAATCGTCGGCACCACCGAAATGGAAACGTGGAGCCGTCACTTGCTCGTCAAACTCGCGCAGAGTGTGGATGTGTTTCCAAATGGAGGCGGGATATTCTTCGGGCCAGAGGGCGTGTTTGCTCTTCCACATGCGACGGAAAGCACGCAAAAAAGAACCCATGTAAAAGAGGCGCCTTGGAAAACTCGCATGCAGTGCATCTGAAGAAGCGCGCAGATCAAAAGGCGCCGAAACCGAAACAAAGCGGGCCGCTTCGGTCGGAGTGGCCGTACCCCAGTGTGCTAACAAATGCGCAATTTGCGCCCCGCCCAAGGAAAAGCCAACCAAACCCACTCGACGGGCGCCGAGTTCATCCACGGTAAAGCGAAAGGCAGCTTCGATGTCTTGCCAAATCGCGGCGTGAAAAAGGCCCTTGCTGAGACGCTCGGTGCCGCCGCAGTTGCGCGTGTTCAATCGCACGACCGTAAACCCCTCTTGTCGGGCGCGCGCCGCCATGCCCAGCATGTAGCCTCGGTTGGCATCGCCGTTGAGGCCATGCACCAACAAAAGAGCAGGCGCGCCGGGCTTTCCCTCGCGATGAAACTCCACCTTGACCTCGGTTTCGTCATCCACGCGCAAGATGGCCTCTTCGCTTTCCTTGGCAAAGTCACCCAAGCGGCGCGGCCACTCCACCCCGACCAGGGTCATGAGGTGAGGATTGCGGAGCAGGCGGGATGGGCGGTAGGACGGGTTCATTGGGCGGGACGAAACAGGAGTTCGACCGCCGGGTCCAGCACCGGAGTGCGGAATTCAGGGCCCAATTCCAGGCGTTCTGCCACCTTGACGATGGCGAAGACCTTTTGTTCCTTCCCTCCATCGGCATTTACCCACGCCACCTTGAGACGGAAGCGCCAGGGCGCTCCTCCTGAGACTTGCCGCAAATCCGCCCCGGTTTTGTCCCATTTCAGGCTGAATTCCGGACAGCCTGGCTGATCCAGCCATTGGTGGAAAAACCAAGCCAAATCCCGACCGGCGGCCTTGCTCATGGCTGCCTGCAAATCCGCAGTCGCGGCTGGGCGACCCGAGAACTCCTGGTACCAGGCCGAAAGCCCACCAAAGAAGGCCTCGTCCCCTATTTCTCCCCGCAACATGTGCAGGACCCAAGCACCCTTTTGGTACGTGTTGGGCGCAGATGATCCGAATAAATCATCCGGATCGACAAAGCCATCCCAACGAATGGGTCGCGTTTTGCCGGCCGAACTGCGCAACCAGGAGCGACGTGCGCCATGCATGGCCCGCTGCAGGGGCGGGCCGCCGCCCTCTTTTTCATGCAGCCAAGGGCCAAAGTAACTGGCGAAGCCTTCCGAGAGCCAAGCGTCTTGCCAAACCCCGTAACCCACGGCGTCACCAAACCACTGATGGACGAATTCGTGGGCCAATGTGCCAACACCCCGGCCGCGTCCATCAAAAATTCTTTCGTTCAGCCAGACATTGCCGGCATTTTCCATGCCCCCCCACCGGGTCGGAATTTGCACCACGCAAAATTTCCCATAAAGGTAGGGGCCAAAGACCGCCTCCATGGTCTGCATCCAAGCACCGTGATACTGCAGGGCGCGGCGCGCCTTGGAAACATCTTGGGGATAGATCAAGTGCGGCACAAAGCGATGGTCGCCTTGTTCTTGCAACTTTGTCCACGGCCCAATCCCAATGGCGAAAAGATAAGTCTGGATGTCGGCCACCGTGCGAAAAGTCCGGCCCCCTGCATCAGAGACTCCCGAGGCAATGACCTCCATGCCAGAAGGGGCGCGCACCTCGATTTCAAAACGAGCGCGATCTGATGGATGGTCCTCACAGGGCAACCACTCCCGGGCCCGGGCCGAGAAATGATCCGTGAAGGCAAGTCTTTTGCCCGTGCGACTCTTGCGAAAGAGAAAACCGCCCGGAGGCTTGCCGGAAAATTTGCCGACGAAGGAGATTTCTTGGCCTGGCGACAAGGATGGCGACAAGAGCAGGGCCAATCGGCCCCCTTCCCGCTCCACCGACATGGCTTGCCCCTCATTGTCAAAAAATTCCACGCTCCATTGCGGCGATCCCGGGTGGTCCAAGAGGATCTTGTCCAACGCGTTGACCGCACGGAAAAGGTACCGACACTCCACCTGCAAAGTCTGCTTCTGGAGATCCGGCTCCACAACTAAGGCATAAGTCAGGGCGTCCTGCTCCGGAATGCCATCCCAGGGGCCGAGCTCCGCCTGACAAAGCAAAGCGAGCAAAATCGCCGGCATCATCATTCCGCAAGCTCGACCAAATCCAGAACCTTGGCGACTAGTGCCTCCACCCCAGTCGCGGCCTCGGCAATGTCTTGCGCCAACATGTAACAAGGAGTACTGACCACCTTGCTGGCCAAGTCCACATGAATTTCATCCACGGCACGATCCACATGTTGGGCACCCATCGCGGTCAAGGCGTCGGCCGTGCCGGCATCCGTACCAATGGTGAGTTCGACGGCCTCACCGCCACGACTCAGGACGGCAGCACCCAGGGCCGGAGCAATGCACAGGAGGCCAATGGGTCGGGAAGCGGCGTGAGCCTCCTGCAAAATGCGGGCGACATCCGGATCAACTGAGCAGTCAGCCCCTTGGGTGGCAAAGGTAGATAGGTTTTTGGCAGCGCCGAAGCCACCGGGAAAAATCAGGGCGTCGAATTCGGCGCCATTCACCTCGGAGGCGGCAATCACCTCGCCGCGGGCGATACGGGCCGACTCTTGCAGGACATTGCGAGTCTGGCCGGCCGCCACTTCGCCGGTCATGTGATCCACAACATGCATTTGCGGCACATCCGGGGCAAAACAAACGGTTTCCGCGCCGGCCTTGGCCAATTCCAGAAGAGTGAGGACCGACTCGTGAATTTCTGCACCGTCAAAGACGCCACAGCCCGACAAACAGACTCCGACTTTCACCATGTTGCCCTCCTTGGCTCTTGCCGTTCCACAACTCCCAATCCAATTCCCGCCTGCGCCCGCTCGGCGAAGCGATCCCGAAAGCGCAATATTTGGGTTCGGTATTCCCAGGGGGAAGGTTTGCGCTTTCGAAGCTCCTCTTTGTATGCGTCGGGAGAACCCGCAACTTGGATTGCCTTGCTCACGGCACTGGGGCCCAAACGATAGGCCAAAAGCGCCAAGTCTTCATCTCCTTGAAAGCGATCCAATTGTTCGCCCAAATAATGTGCGCCAAGGCGCAGGTTGTTGGTGGGTTCCCAAGGGGATCCAGCCACACCATGGCGCGCCGCCATTTCCGTAGCTGTCGCCGGCAACAATTGGCACAGACCGCGTGCACCGGCCACGGATAAGGCATCTGCTTGGCCACGACTTTCGGCATAGACCAATGCCGCAAGGAGGGCGGGGTCTCGTTGACCCGCGGCCTCAGCCGCGACCATAATTTCTGCGGACCAAGCTTCCACGGCCAACAATCGATCCGAGCCTTGGCGAAGCAAGACGCCCCCGGCAGTCAAAATGAAAAAAAGGAGGACAAAGGCCTCCAAGCGGCGATTCAGGAGGAGAGCCATGTCCGCCAAGTCGCAAGACCGGCAAGAAAAATTTCGCGGGGAGCACCCTCCGTCATGGCCGGGGAATCCAAGCCTGTCAATTCCTGAAGGTGCAGAGCCAAGACGGGGCGCAAATGAGCGGGAGCGGTCTCCATCCATTTCACCAGAGCCGCCACGGTTTCTTTGGCCGGAATTTGGGTGGGGTCGGAAAATCCTGCGGGCAAGCGGACGCCAGCATCGGCAGCAACTTGCTGCAACCATTCTTCTCCGGAGAGGCGGCCGTTCTCCCGCCACCACGCAGTCCAAACGCCGGCGGGATCCGGCATATCCCGAAAGTCCGTAGCAGTGGCCACAGCCAAGGCGGCCAACAGCTCGGGATCACGGGGCGAATCCGGAAGAGCTTGCATGAGAGTTTCGGCCGCCCGAGCCTCACCCAAGCGACCCATCCCGACGGCAGCGCGGTACGACAAACTGGAATCAAAAGCACGCAAGTGAGGAGTCAAAATGCGGCGGGCGGAGCCGCCCCCCCGCTCTTCAATGGCGCGGATGAAGACGGACTCAAGCGGCCCGGCGGCAAAGGTCGGGAAAAGACCCGAAAGGGCGGACTCGGCGCCACCGCCATCCAGGGCGGCCAGGGCCCGAATGGCGGCAATGCGAACAGCGGGTTCTTCATCGTTACCTGCTGCTGCCAACACGGCCTCCAGGGCGCGAGCGTCACCCAAACGACCCAGGGCGGAAATGGCCTCGGCCCGAACTGACTTGGGCTGGTCCGGGGAGACGCGCTCCAATAGGGCAGGGACGGCCGCGGAATCTCCCAAGTCACCCAAACTTCGGGCGGCCATCCTTACCACCAAAGGATGGGAATCCTGGAGTGCAGTCAGAAGGGGAGCTTGCGCGGTTGGCCCGCAACGTCCCAGTGCCCTCGCTGCAGCAACGCGCACCTCCAATCGCGCATCTTCTAAACAAGATGCGGCAACCGAAGTGCCCAAGGAAGCCAAGCCAGCAAGGAGGAAATCGGATCGTTGCGGTTCCGAAAAGGCGGCGCCCGCTTCCAACAAGGGCTGCAACAATGTGGCGTCCGGAGTGGCGACGGCAACACGCAGCAACAACATGGCAAGTTCCGTGTTGGTCCGGCGTTGGGCCGCCTCTTGCAAGAGAAGCGGAGAAAGGGGATCCAGGAGAGGAGCAAGCAAGCGCTCTTCCCGCGCCCAGCGGGCCAAGGCCGCGTCGGAAATCAGGGAAAGGCGCTGACGCACCCAATCCCGCACCAGACTTCGACGGGCAGAGGAATCGGCCCGTTCCCAGGCCGGCAAGTGGGCAAGGCTGAACTCATGCTGGGCATCCGAAGGAGCAAACTCTTGCCAGGACAACTGAGCCCAAAGCAAGTTCAACTCTTCCAAGAAGCCGGCCAACCAAGCGGGTTCGGCGGAACGGTGGAAAGCAAAGGGCTTGCGATGGTTGCCGACTTGAATCTCCAGCTTGGCCAATAAGGGGGCTTGGATATCGCCGAACACGCCGGGCAGGACATCCACATCCAAGATGCCAGTCTCCATAAGCAAAGAGCGAAGTTGCTCCCCCGTGCGAGTGGAAAACCACCGGGCTTCTGCTTCTGGGACGGGATCGGCTTCCGTGCCAATCAATGCCTGCGTCAAACCACCTCCGGCCTGCCAAACCAAGCGCAGGGTAAGAACATCGCTTGTGCGCAAGGTCATGGAAGACCGCACCAAGGAAAATCCCTCGTGGTTGGCCTCAAACCAGGTGAGCCAAGCGCGACGATCCTTGTCTTGCATGGGAACCCCAGTAATGCGCTCAAGGCTGTGTTCGCCGACCGGAGCAAAGCGAGAGAACTGGGGATAAAACCGGGTACCAGCCACGGCGCGCACCAAAGAGTGCAAGATGAGGGCGTCCTCCACCCCGGAAAAACCGGGATCTTCCGCGCGAAATTCATATTCCGCCAAACAAGCGGCGGCGGCCCCGGACAAGAAGATGTCAGGCTGGTGAAATGCTTGGCGCAGGACCGGCAACAACTTGGAAGTGACCAGCAGGTGCCCAAGAGATTCTTGGCGCGTCAACAACTCGGTGAACAAACAACCCAGGCCGGGGCCGATCGAAGTGTTCAGGATTTGAGCACGCAAAATGGCGGGATCGGCGCCTACCGGACCCGCCAAGCTCTTGGCCGCCTGGAAGGCAACGGCAACGGAAGCATCGGCCAATGCGGCGACCAAAGCGGTACGCACCCGTTCTTGATCGGCGAATGGATCCAGCAGTCGTCCGGCGCGGAGGCGCGTGTCGGCGTCACGACCAAACTCCAAGAGTCTCAGAAGCTCGAGCACGTGCTCCTGGCTGACTCGATCGGCGAGCCGGGACTCCACGGCAATCCGCAGATTGCGGCGCGGATGAGCCAGCAGGCGAACTGCCGATGGCGGCAGATTGCCGTTTTGCAATCGCCGGGCGCTCTCCAAACAGGTGGCCGCAATTTTCACCTGACCGATACTGGCGGCAGTATCCACCAACACTAGGGCGTCTTCGGCAGAGCCCACATACTCCAAGAGGCGGGCGGCCAAATCCACGGTGGGGAAGTGGGTGGAATCCAAGGCACGCAAGGCGAAGCCTCTGGGCTTTTGAATTCCGAAACCTCGCAACTCGGCCAAGTAATCCTCAAAGAGGTCCTTGTCGAACTCCTCTTCTCCTTCGAAGCGTTGCCAAACCGATACGACACGTCCTTGCTCCCCCTCCCAAAATGAGGGCCGGAGTGGGGCCTCCAAGGGATCCACAGGGGCCTCTGGAAAAGGAGGTAGAGGCGCTGGCTTCGGAAAATCCACCTGAGAAGCGGCCACAGTAGCCGGGAAAAAGGCAAAAACCAGCAGAAGCGAGGCGGTACGGGACATTAAGAGGGCAGGGGCGGGCAATTCTACTCCGCCCAAACTAGCCCTCAGAGTCCAGCCAGTGACGGGCTTCCCGACTCTGCATTGCGACAACGAGGTCCTCATCCCGCCGCGGATCAAAAAGTAGAAAACCGCCGGACCCGTGCTGGCGCAGACCGCGAAGAGCACCCGGGCCGCGGCGCTCCAAATCAGCTTCGGCTACGGCAAAACCATCGGCTTTGGCCTCCAGGATGGCCAAGCGTGGGTGTGCCTCGTCGGCGGCAAACACCCGACACTCCCCATCCGGGGCCCCAAGCCCACGGGCCAAGCGGCCACGAAGCTGGTGCAGACTGGCCAAACCCAGCCGTTCCGCACCCAGGACGGCCATGAATTCCACGCCGGCCACATCCAGACCCACTTCTACAACGGTGGTACCAATCAAAGCACGCAAGTCCCCTTTTTGAAAGGCCGCGACCACGGATTGGATTTCGGCACTGGACATGCGTCCGTGCACCACCCCCAAGGGCAAGCCGCGCCAAGGACCCTCTTGCAATCGTTGGGCCTCGGCCAGGACGCCCCTCTCGCCATCAATGCGTGATGACACGACAAAAGCACGAGCATCCTGCTGCAAAGATGGCCGCAGTTGGGCGGCCCATGCCGGCCAGGAATCCGGGGATTCCAAGGAAGTGCGTACCTTGCCCCCGCCGGGTCGCGCCCGCAACACCAAGGGATCGAGGGCCCCGAAGCGGGACCAAGCCAAGGTTCGCGGAATGGGGGTGGCCGTCATGGTCAGGACATGAGGGTGCTTGCCCTTGGCCAACAACTTGGCCTTTTGGCGCACGCCGAAACGATGTTGTTCATCGAAGATGACCAAACCCAAATCGGCGAAGGAAACGGAATCCGCCAAGAGTGCATGGGTGCCCACGGCAATCTGCACGACTCCATCGGCCAAGGACTGTCGATGAGCACGACGAAGCGCGGGAGGATCGCCGCCAAACAAACCCACGACTTGTACCGAGGTCCCCGCCAGCCAAGCTCGCAAGGTGGTTTCGTGTTGCCGAGCCAAAATGTCGGTGGGCACCAGCAGAGCGACCTGGCGCTTGTCGGTCACAATCGCCAAGGCTAGGGCAAAGGCCACCATGGTTTTGCCACTGCCCACTTCGCCATGCAGCAGTCGGGCCAAGGGACGACCTTGTGCCAAATTCTTTTGCAGTTGTTGCAAGACGGATTCCTGGTCATCCGTGGGCACATGCGGCAAACGCGCGCGGATGCGTTGCCAAACGTCCTTGGACGCGGAGGATGGTGGGGCCAGAGAAGATCCAGCAAATCGTTTCCGCGCACATTCCAAACGCAGGATTTCAGCAAAGGCAAGGCGACGCCGGGCAGCTTCTCGTTGATCGGCGTTATCCGGAAAATGGAGCGCGCGAACCGCTTCATCCAAAGAAAGAAGGTCCAGTGACACCCGGAATTTTTCCGGGAGTGGATCTTCAAAGGGTGGCGCGTCCGCCAAGGCCGCCCGCATGGCAACGCGCCAAAGAGAAGAGGACATGCCCGCGACTTCGGGATACACCGCTCGCAGGGGCTCATCATCTTCCTCGTTTTTGACGACGCGGGGCTGATGCAACTGCCGCCCTCGCTTCAGGCTGGCTCGGCCCTCCAAGACCACTTCCCGACCCCTAGGGAATGCATCCGTCAACCAGGGTTGGCGATACCAGAAGGCATCCGCCTCGGCGGAGTGGTCGGCAATTCGGACGCGCACCCCCTTGCGACGCCCAAAACCCCAGGAGGAAGACCGCAGGACCGTGACCGCAACCCGAGAAACTACGCCATCTTCCAAATCAGCAAGGCATCGTTCGGGTGCAGCTTCCTCCCAGCTCAGGGGCAAGATGCGCACAAAAGCAGCCAAAGAATCTGCTCGTAAGGTGGCCGAGAGGGCGGTTGCCCGGCCCGGGCCAATGCCAGGGAGATCGGTCAAGGGGCGGCTCTCCCAACACCCGATCTCGGTCTTTGCCGCCATAGAAGCCACTCTACGACCCCAAGGGCTGATTTTTAATTTTCCCAATATTTTCATCAAGTTCTGGCGCCAGAAACCGTCAAAAGAAAAGCCTGCGCGTATCACGCATCCGCGTATGCAACATCCGGAGATCACGATCTCCCGCGCCTTTCCCTAGGCGTCTCAGGATGTTTCAGAGGGAAAAATGGGCGCCGTTTCTGGGGGGAAGCGGCGCCCAACCTCTTTCCACGGCCCCACACTGAGATTTTGGGCCGGGTGGAGCCACCCCTCGAGGATCCACCATGGATTTTCGAGCCACCTTCGGCCCATGGGCCCTCATCACCGGGGCCAGCGCTGGCATTGGTGCCGCCTTTGCCCGTGCCTTAGCGAGCCGAGGGATCGCCCCCATCCTGGTGGCACGCCGTCGCGACCGGCTGGAAGCCTTGGCCGAAGAACTCAAGGCCTCCCAAGGCGTAGCCCCGCTGGTCGTGGTCCAGGATCTCCAGGCAGACGACGCCCTTCCCTCCCTTCGCGAGGCCGTGGAAGATCGCGAAGTCGGCTTGCTGGTTAACAACGCAGGCTTTGGTTGGCACGGCTCCTTTCTGCAACAAGACCTGGACAACATTCGCCGCATGACCCGCTTGAACTGCGAAATCCCCACCCTCTTGGCGCGGGATTGGTTACCGCCCATGGTCGAACGCAAACGCGGCGGCATGGTCGTGCTGGCGAGCGTGGCCGGATTTTTACCGGCCCCTTGGATGGCCGTGTATGGCGCCACCAAAGCCTACGATTTGATGTTGGGAGAGGCCTTGGCCGTCGAGATGCGACCGCAGGGTGTGCGCGTGTTGACTTGCTGCCCCGGTCACACGGCCACCGAGTTTCATGACATTGCAGGCATCAAAGGCGCGGTGGCCGGTGGTGCCGCCGATCCCCTCGCCGTTGCCGAACAATCCTTGCAGCGCTTGGCGCGGCACAGCTTGGCCATTCCTGGTTTTCTCAATCGATTCTTGGCCCATTCTCCGCGCTGGTTACCTCGTAGTTGGATCGCTCGCCTCAGCGGTCGTTTACTCAAGCACCGCTCTGGGGCTGGGCGCTGAGCCACATTCGCAACCGGAAACATTGGGTATAGGGCTAGTTTTCCCTAATCCGCATTCCTTAATTATACTGTTTATTGGCCTTTTTCCCTTCCCGACTACCCCCGATCCCCCCCATGCCCGCACTCCAAATACTCCTTTTGCTTGCCCCTCTTTCTCAAGGTGCCTCCCCAGGCAGTGTTGATGGTATTTGGGGGTCCTCTTCCGCAGGCGGCACAGTAATCATTGCCTTGAAGGAGCGCGCAGATGGCCGTTTGCTGGGCTACATCGTTGGAGAGTCTGGAGTATGGGTCCGTTCAGGACTCGTTTCCGGTTCCGCCGTAACCTTTACTTTGGGCGGCGAGGATGGTGGCGGACCCATTAGCCCGGGGTCATTCGCCGGGTCGCTTTCTTCTTCTGGAACTAAAATCACCGGGACCCTGAGTGAAGGAAGTACTTCAATCTCCTTGACTCTTCGTAAAGTAAAGAAAAATTTTCGCGAGGAGCCGTGGGTTTTCTTTGATAGTGACACCGGATCTAAAACTCGGTTCACTCGAGCCACGAAAGCAGGCCTTTTCCAGATGGGAGGGTTTGTCGGCTTAGGAAATTGCGATTTTCTGGCCTGTGGAGGCGTGCTTTCCTCCTGGGCAGAGATCGGCACCAGTCATTTAATCACGACCAACTCATTTGGAGGTTGCTCAATTACTGCTTTTCTTTCCGGCAATTTTGACCCCGCCTCGAAATTCCTTGCCGGCACTTGGACCCTGACGGACTGCACTTCCACGAGCACAGGATCCTTCATAGGAGGCAAGGAAGGTGCCACCACTGGCATTCACATTCTCGCGGTCCTGGATTTGGTTCGAGACTTTGCGGACGACTTTGAAGCTGAGTCCTCTTCCATTAGCGACACGCTCCACTCGAATTTTCTGGACAATGGAACCACTCGCGCCGATTTTTTGAGCAAAATGAACACGATGTTCTCCGGTTGGAATGGAATTCGAGTTGATGTTGAGCGGATCAACCAAATCATCACGATTATTGAATCTGATGTCACTCCTTGGCTTGGTATGGATCCTCATTTGGATTGGAGCTTTACGGTTTATGGCACTCCTGTAACCGGTGGTGCAGAAGAAGTGCTTTTATCTTTGGAAGGTGATTCCCTGGATGATTCGGATCTGTTTTTCATCAGTCCAGAGAAGGGCCGCGCGGTATTCATCGGGAACGGCCAAAGCGATTCTTTTGAAATGGGAATGCCCTTGCTCTCCGGGATGGGATCTACATCGCCCAATGGAATCTGGCCATTCGGCATTCACGACACCAATCATCCAGGCGGACATCCCGGAATAGATCCAGATTACAAAACCGGAGCCAAGGTGCTTTCCTCAACAGATGGAACTATCGTCGCGCTAGATGTAAGCTCCTCCATTGCCACGGAATGGACCATTTTGGTGCAAGCCCGACCTGGTGTCGTGGTTCAGTATGAACACGTAATGAATGTGACCACTGGCTTGGCAGTTGGAAGTGTTGTCACCGAAGGCCAAACTCTTGGAGACCCAAGCCCTGGGTCTGGAACAAATCCAGGGATACACTGGGGATTGATCACGGGTTGGGAGAGCCGATGCCCAACGGACTGGCTCCATTCCAGTGGGAAAGCAAACTTTGACACCTTGTTTGCTACTGCTGCTTATCACGAAGAACTCTGCGAACCTTTGGAGTGCAATGAAATGAACATTTCCTTCCCACTCACAACTGGGTGGGATCTAACTTCTGGATCCTTAGCCGCTCGAATCGAATTCGCAAGGGACAGTGCCGCCGATTACGATTACGATTACGTTTTATACGACAGCACTGGTACGATCACCGAAAGCGGCGCTGCCAATTGGAGTCCAATTGCTGGTTCTGATTCACAAATAGACCTTACGCCCAGCTCCGGAGGGGCAACGAAGCTCGGATTGGTGGACATCATTGGTGCCACATTGCAAATTGATTGGGATACTACATCTCGCCCAACGAATTTATCGGGAGCCTCTGTTTACACTTTGGACATCTAAATTCGTCTCAGCGGGCTCCTGATAAATCATCGCTCGGCGACAGTGTCAAGCACAAGAAATACACCCTAGGAGATGGGTCCAAATGGGGGCCCACCTCAACTTTCCCCAAAAAAACTCCCTACCTGGGAAAAGAAGAGAATAGATAGGGTTCTTTTTCTTTGTGAAATTAGGTCGGGTTCGGAGGCTGGGCGCTGAGCCACTCCAGTGCGGCTTCGCGGTTGACAAGTTGTCCCGCGAGTTGCAGTTCGAACGCTTCGGCAATCAGAGTTCCCATGGCCGGGCCGGGTTCATGCCCGGCGGCAAGAAGGTCTCGCCCTTGCAGGAATGGCTTGGGGCGTTCGTCGCGGACTCCGAGGGCGGCGGCGCGCTCCAAGAGCCATTGCCCTGGCCCCCACTCTTGCCATGGCGGCGTGGGCAGGGTTCGCCCGGCGGCGTCGGCCCAGGACACGCGGATTTGAGCGGGGATGTCCACACGTAGGGCCAGCCGACGAATGGCGGCATCTCCCACCTTGGGAGCTTGCTGCAATTGAAAGGGCCGCAAATGATCGGCGGTAAGGGCCGCAACGCGCTCGGCGATGCCATTTTCGGCCGTGATGCGGGCCACGAATTGCAGGGCCAATTCGGCACCACGGGCATCATGGTTCGGCGCCCGCCAGCGCCCGCGTTCTAACACTGTTGTGCCAGCCTTGCCGAAGTCGTGGGCTAAGACGGCCAACATTTCCACCCACGGGTCTTCCATGTCCTCGCGGATCCGGACAGCGGAATCCAAGCACAGGCGTGTGTGATGAAAGACATCTCCCTCCGGATGCCAAACCGGATCTTGAGGTACGTCGCGCATGGCTGAAACTTCCGGAAAATGCCGCAGGGCGCCGCAGTCCAAGAGGGCCTGAAGGGCCGCACCGGGATGATCCCCGCGCACAAGAATCTGCCGCCACTCGGCCTCGATGCGCTCCAAGGGGAGTTCTGCCAAATCCAGGGAACGGCACAGGGCTGCGGTATCGGCATGCACCCGCCAACCAAAGCGAGAAACAAAACGACCCACGCGCAGGACCCGGAGTGGGTCTTCGGCAAAGGCCTCCGAAACATGCCGCAGGAGCCCACCCTGCAAATCCGCCGCGCCATTCCATGGGTCCAGCACTTCGCCGGTCAAGGCGTCCTGCAACATGGAGTTGACGGTGAAATCGCGGCGGCGAGAGGCCTCGCGCGGGCCGAGGTCGGGCTCGGCCGAAAC
This sequence comes from uncultured Planctomycetales bacterium, assembly GCA_964464385.1. Lineage (GTDB taxonomy): Bacteria > Planctomycetota > UBA1135 > UBA1135 > UBA1135 > CAYXFZ01. Next base: position 4,931 of record CAYXFZ010000027.1, on the reverse strand, counting down.
TTCGAAGCCCTTGTGCCCTGGACCGGTCTTGGATTCGCGCCGCGGCAGGGACAATTCCAGGATGCCGTGATCGGTGGCAACATGCAGGACGGCGAACTGTTTGCCCACAAGGTGCACCTTGCCAAAAGTGGCCGCCAAAACCTCCAACTTGTCCGGTGCAAGATGGTGGATTTCCAGATCAGCGTCATCGGCAGAAATGCCAAGCAAGCCATCCCGGACGGCTCCACCGACCAGGAAAGCACGACCGCCGGCAGCTTGCGCCGCGTTGGCAATGGCCTGCACCAACGAACCGAGTTCCGGTTTTTGAAATTGTGGGAGGTCTGCCATCTAGTCCTCCTGTTCGACGTAACCCAAAGCCTGCAGGAAGGCTGCTTGTTCGGCGTCGGGGATCACACGATTTGCCTGGACGGCATTTTTCAACGCGACAAGGGCCAGGGCCATCAAGCGATCCTGTACTTGGGGGGCCGTGGTGCGGAAATCCTGCTCTTCGGCCGGATCGGCATGCAAGTTGCGCAGGGCCAGCAGAGCCAAAGGATCTTCCTCGTGATTCGTGGATCCCAGCCACTTCCATTTGCCGTCCCGCACCACGATTTGATCGGCGTCCCAAGAAATGTGTGGGCGAGATTCCAGGACACCGCTTAGGTTGCGGCCGGCCAGACCCATGGAAGGAAGGCCGCAGAGCTGGAGCAGAGTCGGCGCGACATCGGTCAAGGTCGGAGCATGCTGCCAAGTACCAGGAGAAACGCCGGGGCCGGACAAGAAGAAAGGCACGCGGAGTTCAGGTTCTTCCATGGCGTTGCCATGCAGCATCCAACCGTGTTCGGCAAAGTGTTCGCCGTGGTCAGCGGTGAGCAAAACGACCGTCGGCCGACCGGTGGCGGCCACGGCGTTCAAGACGCGCGTTAGCATTTGATCTACGAATCGAATCTCGGCGTCATACAGCGCCTGCAAAGAGCGTCCGGTTTGCAGAGAAGCGGCGTCGCCGGTGCGGGCCAGCCGTTGCAGGGTGAAGAGAGTCTGGTTGTCGGAAAAGTTGGCTTCACGCCATTCGGGCGGAAGCATTTCGGCGGAAAAACCGCTGTTTTCCCAATACGCCGGCGGCGGCGCATAGGGATGGTGCGGATCCATGAAGTGCAAAAAGAGAAAGTAAGGGCGCGGGTCAGTGGCCATCTCCCCCATCAAAGCCTCGGCGCGCTCGACCACCTTGCGGCCAATGCCGGAGTCATTAAAGCGGCCTTGTGGAAACAGAAGCGGTAAGACATGGCGACGAAAGTTGTTGCCGCCCAATACCCATCCCAGCCAAGATCGCTGCTCCATGGAACGGCGCAATGCAAACTGCAGACCGCTGCCAGCAATCACGGAGTCGTCCCAGGCCGCAAAGCCACGTTCAAAACCTGTGCCGTTGCGCAATAGGCCGTTGGACAGCACGCCCGCTGTAGCCCAGCCCTCTTGACCAAAGCGCTCGGCCAAGGTGAGACCCGGGGGATCAAAGGCGTCAAAGTTGTGGCGCAGACCGTGGCCGGGCGCAGGCAGGCCCGTAAGTAATGTGGCGTGCGAGGGCACGGTTTGGTTGCTGGTCGCCCAGCCGAAGGGAGCACTTCGGCCCTTTGCGCGGAGGCGGGCAAAGCCCGGGAGTTCGTCGGCAAGAGCTTCGACACGGTCAGCGCGCAAGGTGTCCACCGAGATCAGAACCACATCGGGGCCCTGGGGAGTGGGGCCATCCAAATGAGGCGCGGACGCGGGCTCGGACAGCAGAGCAGCCGAAGAGGGAAGCAGCAAGGTGATCCCAAAACCCAGGGGCAAAAGTAGGGCCACGGGCCGCACGTAAGCGGGTGCGCGAAGATAGGCGCGAGATCCCAAGGCCAGGGCAAGCGCCAAGGGAATCAGCAGGGCAGCCCAGCGGGAATCGGGCAGGAAGTGGCCCAACAAGGGGGCTAAGCCCACCGCCAGGCCCAACAAGAGGCCCGTGGCCACATCGGCCTCGCCCGGCACCCAATGCTGACGCTGGCGACGCAGGGCTAGGGCCACCAAGGCCATGGGCAATAAGACCATGAGCAACCCGGAAAAGATCACCAGAACCGACTCGCGCGGCAATCCCAACTGGCCGCGGATGCCCAGAAAAAAGACCTCCACGACCGCGCCCAAAAAGGCGCCGGCGAACAGGGCGAAGATCATTTGGCGAAGCTCACGAGTTGCGATTTCCTGAGTCAGCGTATCAGCACTCTGGACTTGAGGCTATCCTATGACCTCTTGGAAACATCTTCGGTTCTCCTTGCGGTGTACGAAGCGGAACGCGAGTTGGCACTCGTTCTCGCTGCGCTCGGGCGGCAATCTCGGCCTCCTAATCAACTCGTGATTTGCGATGACGGGTCTGGCCCCGGGACGGCCGCATTGGTTGCTCGGTATACGGCGGCCGCCCCATTCGAAATCTTGCACCTCCACCAAGAGGATGATGGCTTTCGGAAATCTAAAATCCTCAATGAAGGCGCCTATCACGCCACAGGAAACAACCTCCTCTTCCTGGACGGCGATTCGGTTCCCCACGTCCACTGGGTACGGGATCATTTGCGCCACGCGGATGGAAAAACCGTTTGGTGCGGCCGACGGGTCAAATTGGGACCGGTCGCAAGCTTGAAGCTGACAAAAGATGGAATCCAAGCTGGCACGCTGGACGGTTTTCCCCCGTCCTTCCTCTTCCCCCGCCACCTTCGCGAAACCAGACACCTGCGCTTCGCCATTCGGCTCCCACCCTTTTTAGCCCGTTGCCTCCATCCGGCTTCCAAGCGGCTCATGGGTTGCAATTTCTCCCTCCCCAAAACTCTCTTCGAACAAGTCAATGGCTTCGACGAAGCTTGGGAGGGCAGTCAACATCGCTGTGAAGACTGGGACTTGGAAACTCGCCTGCGCAAAAATGGATTTCCTTTGAGGCCCATCGCCAACGCCGGGGTGGTCTTTCATTTGGATCACCCCGAAAGGAAACCGGACGAACACTATCGCCGGCTCCGAGAAGAACGGCGAGCCAATGCTCCTTTCCGCTCCCTTTGTGGTTTGGAAGAGCATGGCGCCCTGATTGAATCCTCTCCACCACCTGCCTAAGATTTTCCCTTCATGTCCGCTTCTTTCTCCATGTTCAGTCTTGTTCGCAGGCTGATTCGCACCGTGGGCACCTTGGTGGGTTCCTTGGCCTTCCTGTGGTCTGGCGTTGTGATGTTTGTTCTGCTGATCGGCGGTTTTCGCTTGGAATGGAGCGGCTTCCGGCTATCGGCCTTGGATCTTGAAAAGGTTTTGCCGCAGTATTTTGTCCTTGTCCTGCTGACTTTGTTGTTGGTACCGGTTCGGCCTTGGACAAAATCTCTTGCGTTTCGGTTTCCAAGGATTCTTGTCCTAACGGTAAAGAAGGGTTGGCGGTCCGGTCCATTTCTCCGCGTTTTAGTTGGAGTGTTTCTTTTCCTGCTCCTCTCGCACCAAGGTCTACGCATCCGGTGCTGGGTTTTCATTGGCCAAGCCGAACGATTGGAAGGATCCGGTGCTTTGATGGAAGCTGTCGATCTCTATTCCCAAGCAAGTCTAGGTTACAACCCACAAAAGTGGCGTTTGCGTTTTGCCCGCGGCAATTGCCTCTACCGAGCAGGGGAATACGAAGCATGTGTTGAAAGTCTCAACGAGGAAGTGCGGGCAGGCGGGCATCCCAGCATGCTGGCCTTTCGCGCTCTTTGGAAGAGCTTGCTTGAATTGGAACGCTATTCCGAGGCCCGTGAAATTGTGGAGTTGGCCATGGGCCAGGTTCCTTCCATTGGTCAAGAATGCACCGAGATCCTTGCCATCATTGAAAAGCGAGAAACAGGCTCTCACCAAAATCCTCTTCTGGTCCGGTTCTGGTACCACCCTCCTGACGGAAATCTCGGACCTTTCTTTTTGGCTGGCAATTGGTCAACGCGAACCAACCGTCGGGATGAATTGAGAGGATTCGAATCGGCAACGATGAAAGTTGGAGCAGGAGGTGGCTTTTTTGCCGACATCCCCTTGATTCAGGATGGCGATCTTCCCTTCTCCGCGTTTGTTCAAAACCAACCCGGTCGGTTTTCCGGAACGGCGGTTGCCCATGCCGCCTTTCACCTCCCTCCCGAATCCAAAGAACTCACGATTCAACTCCGCCCCTTGGATGCACTGCTTGAAATCGAAGAAGCCGCCTCCTCTCGAACGAAAGCCGCAGACGGTCGTCAACGAGTCTTCGTTCTTTGGCCCGACGGGTTCTCCTGGTTGTTGCTCAACACATACATTCGTCGAGGTTGGATGCCCAATGCCCAACAACTCGTTCAATCCGGGGTTCGCTTGCGAATGCGATCCACGGAACCCCCCTACACCGCGACTGCCTACTTGCGCATGGTTAATCTGGACGCTGGTGTCCGCGACTCTGCTTCCAGGTCTTTCTTGTCCACCTTGGCAATCCAATTGAAGGGAATCCCGTTTTTGGATTCCCTGTTTCCCGATGACCTTGTCGAGGACAAGGAAGACCCGGACAACCTTTTCAATATTCTGGCCTCCCATCAATGGACCACTGCAAATTTGGTTTTCAATGATCGGTATCTCAATGCCGGAAACGATTTAGCTAATTCTTCCGGACAAGACGATCTCGAGATTGAACACGTCCAAGGTCGATTCGATACCCATGATTCCCTCGCGGAAGAGGAAGCCGGAAAAATCCTGCAGCGATGCTTGCAGATTGATCCGGCTCTCGAACCAGAACGATGGAACCGACTCATTCAATTGTCGGCTTTGGGACTTGGAATCCGCAACTCTGAGGAAAAGGTCGTAGCGGGCATGGAAGTTTGGCTGGACGCCAAACCGGACTTCATGCTCTTGCGTTTGCCAGCCGTGGACATTTTGTCCCACTATTACACCAATGGACTATGGCAAGACCCTATCGTCAG
>CAYXFZ010000026.1:14723-27496 GCA_964464385.1 uncultured Planctomycetales bacterium | reverse complement strand
ACTTCGACACAGCCGTGGGTGTTGCCGATATTGAGCCCTTTGGGCAAGGAGGCCCATTCGGGTTGCCAAGCGAAGGACCACATGGGCGTGAAACCCCATTGCGGCCAATCTTCTTTGGGTTGGGTTGCCAATCCGCAGCCCAAAAGAAAGGAAGCCAAGGCCACGGCCGGGAAGGGAATGCGCATGGCACTCAGGATAGGAGTTGCTAACCTACTCCCGCATGGCGAAGAAAAATCTTTTTGGATTGGGGCGACTCTTGTCCTTTCTGTGCTGTGCTGCCTGTGGAGGGCCCGCCAACTTGAAACAACCCGGTCTCGAAATACCTGAGTTTTCCCTTTTGGATGATCGCGGCAACACCGTGACTCGCGCCGATTTTTTGGGACACAAGACGGTGCTTTGGTTCTACCCGAAGGCCGCCACCCCCGGGTGAACGAAGCAAGGCTGTGGATTCCGTGATCGAATCCAGGACTACGAGGCCAAAGGCATTCGCATTTATGGGGTTTCTTTTGATTCGGTTGCGGCCAATCGAGCTTTTTCAGAAAAGCAGAACTTTCCCTTCCCCTTGTTGTGCGACACTGAGCGTGAACTTGCGCTTGCTTTGGGTGTGGTCAAGGATGCCGATGCTCGCTGGGCATCTCGAATCACCTTTGTCATCAACGCGGAAGGGAAGATCGAACAAACGATCGAAACTCAAGATCCAGGCGGCCAAGCCGCAGCTCTGCTCGCCGCTGATTGACTCAGCTCAAGCCTTTGATTTCCCAACCTTCGCGGTAGGGCTTGTGGAGCATGGCGGTCGCGTCGTCTCGACCCGTGAAACGGAAAAGTTCGCCGTTCCAAAGGAGGTTTTCCCCGGGAAAGTGAAGAGCGATGTTACCGAGTAGGGCAATTTCGGTGAGGGCGCCCGAGTAGGTGAAGCCGGCGCGCGGTTTTTCCCGGCCAAAGCAAGACTCCACCCACTGGTGCCAATGATTGAGGGGTTTCAACTCAGGCAAGGGCGTGGGGCCGAACTCTTTTTCGGGCAGCAAGCGGCAGGGCTCGTAAGGACTGACCAGGAGTGCGCCTTCGGCACCCACGAAAAGGGCGGCGTTGGAGTAGGCGTCATCCTCAACACCAAAGGAAGCAAGAAGATCGTCGGGCTTGCGCTTGCCGTCATGCCAGGTGACGCTCGTGCCTGAGGCCGCCGTCCAACGAGTGGCGGCAAATCGGTAGGAAATCTGGGACCATGCTGGGTATGCATCGGCCGTGGGCAAGGGGCCGTCCGAACGTACCGAGATCGGATCGCCGAGTTCCATATACCACGGGACAGGATCCATCAAATGACAGGCCATGTCCCCTTGGGCACCAGTGCCAAAATCCAAGCGGCCTCGCCAGGCGAAGCGGTGGTAAGTGCCGTCTTTGTAGGGACGGGCGGGGGCGACGCCTAGCCAGCCATCCCAATCCAGGGTGGCGGGGATCGGATCCTTTCCCTTCGGTCGCTCTACATTTTGAGGCCACCAACCGGCCGGGCGATCCGTCCAAACATGGGCCTCATGAACCGGGCCGATCACACCGGATCGAAAAACCTCCAAGGCTTGCCGCAGGGGAATGTTGGAATGGTTTTGAATCCCCATCTGGCCGACACCTCGGGACATTGCCGCCTCTGCTGCCACAACACGGGCCTCTTTGACGGTGTGGGTCAAAGGTTTTTGGCAATACACGTGCAAGTTCCTTTGCAGAGCCGCCACGGTGATCGGGGCGTGCATGTGATCCGGTGTGCTGACGGAAACCGAGTCAATTTGACCAGCTTCCTTGCGTAGCATGCGACGCCAATCCTGGTAAAGGCGAGCTTCAGGAAACCGCTTGCTTGCTCCGTCCAAGATCTCCCGATCCACATCGCAAAGGGCGACAATGTCCACATCCGGATGGGAGCCGATTTGGTAGCTGTCCGCATTTCCTTGCCCGCCAACGCCAATGCAGGCGTGCCGCATGCGGCCCTCGGTGATGTACTTTTTGGGGGCGGAGATCAGACCGGCACAGCCGGGCAGAAGTCCGGCGCCTAGGGCGCTGCCCTTTAGAAAGTTCCGCCGGGAAAGAGAGGGTGGCTCTGGATGATTCAGGGGAGGTGCCATGGAGCGCACCATACAAACCCCCGTGTGCTCATGGGAGCAGAAGAACGGGTATGGCGTTGGAAACGAAATCTAGCGGATTCAACAGGACGAAAGCGAAATGAGCCGTGAGGCCGGAGTAGGAGGAGGAAACTGGGCCCAGGGTGTCAAGGACAGCGGTGCCAAAACCGTTTCCGTCCAAGGTGCCGGAAAAGTTGTTTAGAAAAGGGCTGTTGGCGTTGCGGATGGTCCAGTCCGAAAAGGAATCCCAGTTGAGTGGTGCCGTCAGCCCATTTCCCAAATTTGTGCCAGGGGAGGTGCCGCTCAGAGTGCCCGCAATTCGGTAAGGTCGGTTGGCTTTGTCATTCCCGACAGCGAGATCCAGAGTCACGCTGCCGCCCGTTGCAACAGATAGTGTGGCATCGCCGGGCCAGAGCCACTTTTGATAACGTCGTACTTTGAAAATCATCTCGCCATTGGGGGATTGCCAATCCCATACCTGGTTACCGTTAGAGTCGCACTCAATGAGGTGACCAGAAACTCCAAAGGTGATCAAGGTATTCCCATTGGGTTGACGCTCACAGCCTGATATTGCTTTGCTGTAACTATTGCTCGGCGGGTTGTCCATCCAGGTCCAAACTGGAGCAGAAGGTCCATAGGTTGATCCTGCGGCAAGAGTGTAATTTCCCTGACTGTCAACGGGCAACACGATTTCATCGACCGTGGAGTAGGGCCCTCCTGGCCTGGAGTTTCCATTGTTGAAGATGAGCATATTCCCACCACCAGGTCGGTCCTTCGGAATCCAAGTTGGATCGTGTTGTTTGAAGAGTTGCTGGTCACTTTTTGTTCCCCTCCCATAAGCTTCCGGATTTCCCCAACGATAAATTAAGTCGCTGTCCGGATTCGAGTGATCAATAATCCAAACTTCGCTGAACGCCCGACTGCTGATCACGAGCTGGTCGAATTCTTCGTTGTAATCCACGCCATTACAGTGCAACCAATCACCCCAGGCCGGGTTTTCCAAAGGGTAATTCAAGTTGACCAGTTCCGGGTGGTCGGAAATTACGCCGAAGTTGGCTTGGTTAGGATCGAAATCTTGAATGAGGTGATCCCAGAGTTTCCACTGCCACACGATATTGTTGGTAGCAGGATCCACTTCAACGATCGTTTCCGACAAAAAAGAAGAACCACTCACGCTGGCGGGATCGCGCCCAGCAGCGATGGCGGCTGCTTGGCCTACATTGTCAAAAGTGAGCATGACGATGTTACCGTTGGGGAGAATGGTGATGTCGTGGTGAGATTGTTGGGAAGCCGTGGCCAATTGAAAATCCCAAATCACGGTTCCGTCCCACCGGTATTCGCGAAGCCCGCCCCCGATTCCGTTGATGTTGCTCCCAGGCAAACCAGGGATGCGATACGTGCGCAATAAATTTCCGTTGGGCCTCAGGTAAACGCTTTCACCGGGGTGATTGCTTCCCTTCCAGGTATGGATAATTTGTCCTGTAACATCAATCAAGTGGGTGTCATAGCTTTCTCGGGGTCCACATAAAATGACCCCTTCTTGAGTGGTGTTCTGAAAAAGAAGCAGCGCTGAAAGTGGGAGGAAAAGCAGGGAAAGTTAGGGGGTAAGCTGGACTGCAACGGCATTGGACACGAAATCCAGCGGCTTCAGAAGAACGAAAGCGAAGTGAGCGGTGAGGCCGGCGTAAGAAGAGGAAATGGGCCCGAGCGAATCCAACACGGCTGTGCCAAAGCCACCGGAATCCAGAGATCCAGAAAAATTGCTCAGAGCCGGGCCATTGACTTTGCGTTTGGTCCAATCAGAAAAGGAATCCCAATTGAGAGGAGCTGTCAAGCCATTTCCCAGAGGAGTCCCTGGCGAAGTACCGCTTAGAGTGCCCGCAATCCAATATTTTCGGTTGGCCTGAGCACTGCCCCCCACAAGGCTGAAGGTGACGCTTCCTCCCGTCGCGGTGGAAATAACGGCGTCGCCGGGCCAAAGGAAACGTTCGTAGCGGCGGGCCTTGAATATCTTTTCATCTTGAGGCGTGTCCCACGACCAGACTTGATTGCCTGCAGGATCGGTTTCGATCAGGTGCCCATCCATACCTATGGTGATCAAGGTGTTGCCATTGTCCATGCGCTCGCATCCGGAAATGCCAGCGGAATAAGAATTCGTGGGAGGGAAGTCGGTCCATGTCCAAACAGGGGAAGATGGGCCGAAGGCCGCGCCAGCGGCCAGGGAGTAGTTTCCTTGCGCATCTACAGGGGTTACGATTTCTTCGACAGAGGAGTAACGACCTGCAGGGCGATTCACTCCGTTGTTGAAGATGAGCATGTTGCTCGCACCAGGTCGGCCATCTGGAATCCAGGTCGGGTCATGTTGACCAAACAGTTGTTGGTCGCTGGCGGTTCCTCGGCCATAGGCTTGCGGATTCCCCCAGCGATAAAGAATGTCGCGACCCGAGTTGGCGTGATCAATAACCCAAACCTCGCTAAAGGTTCGGCTACTGATGACGATTTGGTCAAAGTTGGCGTTGTAATCAATGCCGTTGCAGTGCAACCAGTCTCCTTTGCGGGCGGTGCCTGGAGGAAAATTCAAATTGAGGAGCTCTGGGTGATCTGAAACGACATCGTAGTTCGCCTTCGTCGAGTCAAAGTCCTGGACGAGGTGATCCCAAAATTTCCATTCCCAAACCACAGTGTTGGTCGTCAAGTCCACTTCGATCACGGTCTCCGACCAAAAATCCGGACCTCGAATATTCGCTGGATTCCGTCCTGCAGCAATGGCTGCCGTTCGGCCAACGTTGTCGAACACGAGCATGAGGACATTGCCATTGGGCAAGATGGCAATGTCGTGGTGGGCTTGCCTTGTGGTTGTGGCCATTTGGAAGTTCTGCAAGACCTTGCCGTCCCAGGAATATTCGCGAAGACCGCCACCACTGCCACCCAAACCGCTGCCGGGGAAGCCTGCAACCTTGTATGTGCGTAACAAGTTCCCATTGGGCCGCAAGTAAACACAGTCTCCGGGGAAATTTGTGCCCGTCCAAGTGTGGACGAATTGGCCAGTGGAATCGATTAAGTGAGTATCGAAATTTCCTTGCGGGCCATAGAGGGTAAAACCCGGCTGAGGTGCACTTTGAGCGAAGAGGAGAGCAGAGAGGGGAAGGAGAAGCACAGCAAGTCAGGGAGCGAGGAGGACGGGAATCGGATTGGAGGCAAAGTTGGTTGGTTTCAATAGAAAAGCAGATCCGCTACTAGCCAGAATACCCGAAAAACCAGATTGTGCCGCGCAATTTGCGCTAGTTGCAAAGGTCGCGAGGAGGAGAAGGAGCACGCTGTGCCTTACTTGGAAGAAGGAAATCGGTTTCTTAGGGTCGAGTATGGTGGGGGCATGGCAACTCCCTCCCTTCTTCTCCTTTGTCTTGCGTTGGCTCCTTCTCCTCAAGCGGTTCAAACCGCCCATTCTGCCTCGGAAGTTGCTCTCTTGCCGTCAGGGCGATTGGATCGGGCTCAGGCCTTGGCGGAAACCCACCTGGCGGCCCGAGGTCTCGAGGGTGTGCCCGTCTTGGCTCGCGACATGGGTTCTTCCCGAACTGCCGACCGCTTTCTTTTCGAACGAGTCGTTTTGGGCTTTCCCGTTCATGAAGAAATCACCAAGGTTGTTTTGTTCTTTCGCGGTGACGCCGTTGTGGAAGGTGGATCGACCTCTGCCCCAGGTTTTCTTCCTGTTGAAATCCTGAGTGCGGGAAATGCCTCTTCTCTGGCCATGACTGCCCTGTCTCGTCCAAGTACAGAACTCTCCGTTGCAAGCAGGCGGCTGGTTTGGGCGCAGGGAGTCCTTGTCCACGCAGTTCGTGTTGGCATTCGCTCGGATGGCAATTGGCAAGAGGAAGTGCTGGTGAATGCCGTGGATGGCACAATCGTTTCCGTAAGCGATCTCCGCCGATTCGGTGGTGCCGTGGATGGCACGGGCCAAGCTTTCGTTCCTAATCCGGTGCAAACTTCTGGCAACCACGGCCTCAAGGATCAAAACGACTCGGCGAACTCCGTCCCTTCTTCGGAGTATTTTCCGGTGACTTTGCGCGACCTGGACGGAACGGGCTATCTCACTGGCCCATGGTGTACCACCCAGCCCACCCGGAATCGCACGAAGGAAACATCCTTGATTTTTAACTATTTGCGAGACAAGGATGCCTTTGAAGAGGTGGTTACTTATTTTTCCGTCGATTCATTCCAGCGCTACCTGCAAGCGATTGGCCATCCGAATGCTAATGCCCGACCGCAACCCTGCGATGTCAACGGCACTAGTTCCGATAATTCCTGGTATGACCTAGGCACAGGCATCATCACCTATGGCTACGGCGGCGTGGATGATGCTGAAGATGCAGACATCATCCTGCACGAATATGGTCATGCACTGCACGATGATGTCCAAGGTGGAATTGGCAATGGCCAAAACTCTTCCATGTCGGAAGGCTACGGGGACTATCTTGCCGCAACCTTTTATGACTCCCCCCAGGTGGGCGAATGGGACGCTGTTTCCTACACGAGTGGTCCTTGGCACTTTCTGCGCCGCACCGATCTTGGCCTCATGTATCCCAATAATTTGAATGGCCAAGTCCATCACGACGGCCAAATCTGGGCCGCCATGCTTTGGGATTTACGCATGGGATGCGGTCGCGCAATCGCCGACAACATCATGGTCGAAGCCATGAGTCTGCAATCCCGTAACTCCGGCATGGTCAATGCTGCTGGCTGGCTCCGGACCGCCGAACAAAACCTCTACAACGGCGACTGGGCACCATTTGTGGATTGGGCAATCAAGAAACGCGGCATGGACTCCGTTGGATCCACCGAGTTCTGGCTATCCCCAAGCAACTCTTCTCCGGTGGCTGGAACAGCAATTCAAATTAATTTGAACTCTCCTTCCGACGCGGGCAAGGCATACCATACCTTGGTATCCCTGAAGAGTGGTCGAAAATCATTGGGCGCCCCTTACAACGTGGACATCTGGGTTGGCTTGGAGTTGTTGAAATACTCAAACACTGCACCTGGCATGATTGGCACTTTGGATGGTTCTGGCCAAGCCAACTTCGGCGGAGTCATTCCGCCCCCATTCGATGTTGCAGTTCCTATTTACTTTCAGGCCGCCACCTTGGACGCCGCTGTTGGCTTGATTCGCGTTTCCAATCCCTGTGCGGTTCGGGGGGTTCTGTATTAATCTTTTGCGATTCTCAAGTCTCCTCGTTCTGCTTCTGATTGGAGCTTGTGCGGCGGGTGGAGGGGTACTTCAATCTGATGGACGTCGTGCCGTCATTGTGGATTTGCCTGCCTTGGAAAAATCCACGACACTTTTCCTTGAGGTTGGGGCGGATGCCCGCCCTGTTCCAGCAGACGCATCCTTCGTGGCCGAGCCCGGAATGAGCAATCAGCAGATTGCCTCTGGTTTGGCCATGGCCATTTTCGAAAGCACCGGGGTCAAAGCCGAGGCCTTAGCTCTGGAGGGCGGCCGAGCCCGTATTTTGGTGGCGGCCGGCTATGATTTGCGGGTTCTGCATCGCAAACCGGCCAAGCGCCACAGATGGTGACCCGCCTCCTCCTTCCTGCGTTCCTCTTGTCCATCTCCTCCTGCTCAGGACCTCAATCCTCGTCCCACGACCCAGCCCCAATCAACGTGTTCAATTTCCGCGTTATTGCTCCAGGTGTTGTGGGTGCAGGACAAGTGGACGTGACCGACTTTCCTGGCATGGCCGAATCCGGCTACAGCTTGGTTGTCAATCTCCGCCTTCCTGGGGAACCCTTTCCCGGTAACGAACAGGAAATGGCTGAAGCCGTCGGCATGGCCTACGTGGCCATTCCCATGAGCGGCAAGAACCTGAGCCCGATTCATGCCCAACGATTGGCCGAGGCCTTGGAAGCCCATGGCGATGGCAATGCCCTGATCCACTGTGGCAGTGGCAATCGGGTCGGCGGGTTGTGGGGTCTTTATGTTGGTCTTCGGGATGGCCTCAGCGCCGAGGAGGCCGTAAAAATAGGCCGTGCAGCAGGAATGGAGTCCGAGTCCTTGGCCGACTGCATTCGAAAGGCCCTGCCTGCGACCGAGTAGGAGAGGTTGTTGCCCGTTTCGCTCTAATTGCCCGTGCGGGCTTGCTGGGCGGGCATTTCAGCCAACAACTCTTCTACCTTGGGGTCGACATTCTTGCCGCGTAAACCGCGGTATCGAATAACACCTTCCGCATCCAGCAGGAATGTGGTGGGATAGCTGAAGATTCCCCAAGCATCCGGCACGCCACCTCGGGTGGATCCGTTGAACAGGTTGGTCCAGGTCACTTCATGCTCTAGGCAACCCTCCCGAAAAACTTCCGGATCCTTGTCGGTATTGATCCCCAGGATGGCAAACCCCTTGTTTCCATAGCGCTCGACCAGCGCTTTTTCGTGAGGGATCTCCCTCACGCAGGGACCTCACCAAAATCCCCAGAAAACGAGGTAGGTGACTTTGCCGCGAAAGTCGGAGAGCGAAATCGGATTTCCGTCCACATCTTTGCCGGAAAATTCGGGGGCCATCATTCCCGGCTTGAGCTGAGTCAGTTGCATCAACTTGGCTTTGCCACTTCGAATGGCCCCGGAAGATGGATATTTTTGCAGGAGTTTTTGCAGCAAAACGATGGCACGTTTTTCGGCCTTTTCCGCGATCAAATCGGCCTGGTGGTACAGAGACCAGCCCAAAGCGTCTTCTCGCTTCGAAGCTTTCTGAAACGAAACCAAGAGCTGTTCCGCGCGGGCATCTCCAATGGAGCGTGCAGACCATTTCAGCAGGTAAGGGAGGCGACCAATCCACTCTGCACTGGCAAACTCCGGGATCAGGAGGCCAACCAATTCCTCGATGACGGCCTTTTCTTGCTCTGAGGGAAGGCGTTGCAAACCCAGAGAATCCATGGCCCAAAGACCGGCTCGAGCCTGATCCTCTTGGGTTGCGGAAGGAGTGCGTGCAAGCCTCAGAAATGCGGGATACCAAGTGTTCTTTGGTGAGATCGGAAGTTTTCTGATCTTACCCGCTTCTTTGTTTTTGATGAGAGATTTCCGCCAATCAATGTATTCCTCGTTGTACTCATGCCAGAGTTTTCCATAGGCGGAATCCGGATCGGCCGTGGTTCCTTTCTGCACCCTTTGCGCGAACAGGGGTGACGACAAGGTGCAAGCAATGAGGGCTAAAACGAGACAGCGCATTTCGCTCAGCCTAGCACGATTGTTCAGAAAGCGTCCGCGGATCGGTAGGAAGCCACGATGGCCTTGTCACCGCCTTCTCCGCCAATGGAATTGCCGTGTTCCATGCCGAGAATGTCCCTGAACCCTTTTTTGTGAATGTGCCCGAAGACCTTGCGGTAATTCACTTCTCCGGTACCGGGCTCCTTGCGCCCGGGGTTGTCACCGACTTGGAAGTAGCCGATTTCATCCCAGCAAGCATTGATGTTTGGGATGAGATTGCCTTCGGAAACGGCCTGGTGGTAGATGTCGAACAAGATTTTTACAGCTGGAGATTGCACCGCCTTGCACAGCATGTAGGCGTGATCGCTCCGTTCCAAGTACATGCCGGCATGATCGCGGAAGTTAAGCGGCTCCATGACCATGACCAAGTCATGAGGCTCAAACACTTCCGCACCTCGGCGTAGCATTTCGATGGCGTTGGCGTCCTGGTATCCCTGACGCATGCCGGGGTGACAATCGCCGAGGACCACCGTCATCCATTTGGCGTTGACTCGCTTGGCAACTTCGACTGCTTCTTCCAATTGGTCCAAGAAGTTGTCCACGAAACTTGTCTTGCCAGTGACGAAACTTCTTTTTCCAAAGGCGGTGCCAAAATTGCAAACGAATACGCCCATGCGCATGCCAAGCCGCTCCATGGCCTTGGCAATCAGATCTTGATCCTTTTTCGACCGTCGCATCATCGTGTTGTCCTCCCAGGCACGGAAACCCTGGTCGGCGGCCCATTCCAATTGCGAAACCAAATCTTTCCCCGCCACGCGCGCAAACATGCCAAAGTGAGGGGCGTAGTTCAGCTGAAAGGGGTCGGCACCCAAGGAAGGGGCAACGGCCCGCAATCCTCGGGGAAGCCAAGATTGCGCGGAAAGGGTCGCCGTGGTCGCACTGGCGGCGAGCCCGGCCTGTAGGAAGGAGCGGCGATTCATGCCCCATCTTGTACCCTCTCCTCATGCGTCTTCTGGCCCTTGGAATTCTCCTTTCCCCCTTTCTCTTTTCCGTCGAGACCCAAATTCGGTATCGAACCGAGATCCTCCGTGGTTGGACCGTCCATTTGGAGCAGGCTCTGCATTCAAAAAAGGAACTCCGCCAGGAGGTCCTTGGACTCTTGGCCGCAAAGTTGCGAGAAATGGATTCCCGGCTTCCGCAGGATGTGGTCGAGCGCTTGCGTGAGGTCGAGATCTATTTCCACTTGGATCGAGAGGGGAATCCTGGGGCGGTTTACCACCCTTCCGTAGAGTGGTTGCGGGACCACGACCTGAATCCGGACTGGGCCGGCAACATCGAATTCGGGAATGCTGCCAACTTTCTGACATGGATCCATGACCAGCCATCCATGGTGTTGCATGAAATGGCCCACGCATGGCATCATCAAGTGCTTGGCTACGACCACGGCGAGATTTTGGGTGCCTTTCGGGCAGCATTGGACTCTGGGGAGTATCAGGAAGTCCTCTACGTGCGTGGGGGCCGACACCCTTCCTATGCGTTGAACAACGAGCAGGAGTATTTTGCCGAGTCCAGCGAGGCCTGGTGGGGCACGAATGACAATTACCCATTCGTTCGAGGGGAACTGCTTGAGCATGACCCACGCATTGCCGAGGTGCTCGAGCGAGTCTGGAGTCGCGTGCCCGATACGAAATAACGCTGTCGGGCTCCCTAGCGGGTGATCACGGTCAGTGGATCGGTGATTCCACAGAAGGCCCTGCCGGCTTTGTGGGCCACGGCCACAAAATGAAGAGAGATATCCCCCTAAAGGTGCCTTTCTCCGCCTGTGACCCTCCTTCCCGAGCGGTATGCTGGAGGTCATGAAACGAACCGCCCTCTCCTTTGTGGTGGCAGGCATGGCCATGGCGCCATGGGCTGCTGCCCAGGAACCTGGCCTGCCGGGTTTGGATCAAGCCGCCCGTTGGTACAACACTCCACCTTTGACTCAGGATGACCTCAAAGAGAAAGCCGTTCTCTTTGAAGTCTTCCGCACTTGGTGAGGCCCTTGCCGCAGCCAAGTCCCTACCCTGAACAGCAAATGGGCGAAAGGTCAGGAAAAGGGCTTGGTGATCATCGGCGTGACCGATGAAGGACCGGAATTGGTTGATGGCTGGGTTGCCGACGTAAAACCCGATTTTCCGATTGTCATTCTGAAAGACAAGGCGTTGGAGAAGAAGATTGGCGTGAAATTCTTCCCCACGGCTGCCGTGGTTGGACCGGGACTGAAGATGACTTATTCAGGATCTTCTAGAGGTTACGCCTCACCTTTGGAAGCGGCCCTGAAGGATTCCGATCACGCGAGTCTCTACCCAAAGTCCATTTCCAAGGTGCGCAAGGCGTGGGGTGCTGGCGAGGCCATCAAGGCCTATGTCGAAGCCTGCAAGGTTGCGGACTCCGGCAAGGATGAAACGGGTTGGGCCGTGCGCTTCCGCGACTTCATCGCTTCCGAGGCCAACAATGCGTTGGAACAAGCCGAGCAACTCAGCATTGACGGGTTCGTGCTGGACGCCGTGGATGCTGTTGAGCCCTTTCATGCCAAAAAGAATGCCTTGCCCAACGCTGCCGACACGGCCAAATTTCTCAAGGAGCTTTCCGCCGACAAGCTCTACAAGAAAGAGATCAGGGGCGGCAAACTCTATCGAGAAGCCCAGGCTCTTGCGGCTACCTACGAATACACCGAAGCCACCCTCACGTACAAAGCTGTCATGAAAAAGTACAAGGGTACGCGCATCAGTGACCATGGGGCTACCAGTGCTCGAAAGCTCATTGAGAAGGGTTTGCCTGGCTACACCCGCCACTGCCAAAACTGTCGCCGCGACAAGCGCGCTTGTGTCAAGCACTTCGAAGAAATTTCGTTGTAAGTGATGGCGGATTTGGCCTCCTCGACCTTACCGGGATCATTTTAGGGACAGGGAGGCAGGGTAGAATCGGTGGCAATGGGCCCCTCTTCGACCATGACTACCCCGAAACGCATTGTTCTGACCCCTGGTCCCCAGCCCTCGCTGACGGGGACCGAGTTGCACTGCAAGGATTGGCACGCCGAGGCCGCCCTTCGCATGTTCTTGAACAACTTGCACGAGGACGTGGCCGAAAGGCCCGAGGATCTCGTGGTCTATGGCGGCACCGGTCAGGCCGCCCGCAACTGGGAAGCCGCGCAGAAGATCGTGGACACCCTGCAGCGCTTGGAGCCGGACGAAACCATGTTGGTGCAGAGCGGCAAACCGGTGGCGGTGTTTCGCACCCACAAGCATGCCCCCAAGGTGCTGATTGCCAACTCCAACCTTGTCGGCAAGTGGGCCACCTGGGATCACTTCCGCGACTTGGCTGCCAAGGGTTTGATGATGTACGGCCAGATGACACGCCTTCAGTTCTGCCGCCTTCTGAGCAATTTCCTGCGGCCCCTGCTTGCGCTTCGTCAGTGCTTCATTCGCTCTGCTCGCCTTC
>CAYXFZ010000026.1:0-14713 GCA_964464385.1 uncultured Planctomycetales bacterium | reverse complement strand
CAGCCTCAAAGGACGCATCGTTGTCACCGCAGGTCTTGGTGGTATGGGCGGTGCTCAACCGATGGCGGTGACCATGAACGAGGGCACCTGCCTGATTTGCGATGTTGAGCAGGCGCGCATTGATTTCCGCCTGCGTACAAAGTACTTGGACGAGTGCGCCCCAAGCCTGGAGGCTGCGATTGAACGCGCCCTGATTGCCAAAGAGCAGGGCGAGCCCGTCAGTATCGGTGTTTGCTGCAATGCCACCGATCTTCTGCAGGCCCTAGTGGACCGCGACCTCACCCCCGAGGTGTTGACGGATCAGACCTCAGCGCACGACCCCCTGAATGGTTACGTGCCGGACGGTATGACGTATGAGGAAGCCTTGGAGTTACGAAAAAACAATCCGGACGAGTATCAGATCCAATCCTTCGCGACGATGGGTCGCCACGTCCGCCTCATGCTTGAGTTGCAATCCCGTGGTGCCGAAACCTTCGACTACGGCAACAACATTCGCGCTTTTGCTCAGGAAGAGGCCGGCGTCGAAAATGCCTTTGATTTTCCGGGCTTTGTTCCGGCTTACATCCGCCCGCTTTTCTGCGAAGGCCAAGGTCCGTTTCGTTGGGCTGCCCTTTCCGGCGACCCCGAAGACATCCGCAAAACGGATGAAGCCATTTTGCGCCTCTTTCCTGAAAAAGAAAGCCTTTGCCGTTGGATCAAGATGGCTGGCGAGCGGATCGCCTTTCAAGGCTTACCAAGCCGCATTTGTTGGCTCGGCTACGGCGAGCGTCATGTGGCTGGGCTGGAGTTCAACCGAATGGTGCGGGATGGCGAACTGAAGGCGCCGATTGTGTTGGGCCGCGACCATCTGGATTGCGGTTCCGTCGCCAGTCCCAACCGCGAAACCGAAGCTATGAAAGATGGCACCGACGCCGTTGCCGATTGGCCGCTACTCAACGGCATGCTTGCGGTTGCCTCGGGTGCGAGTTGGGTCAGCATGCACAATGGCGGTGGCGTTGGCATCGGTTACAGTCAGCACTCCGGCCAAGTGTGCCTTTGTGACGGCACGCCGGAAGCGGACGCCCGCCTCGAAGCGGTCCTTACCAACGACCCCGGTATCGGCATCGCCCGCCATGCTGATGCCGGCTACGACGAAGCCATCCAAACCATGGAAGAGCGTGGGGTGGATGTTCCGTAGGAATCCAAACCCTGACATGAACCGAATTTTTTTTCCCACACCCCCTCGCACCCTTCTCTCAAGTTTTGCCCTTTGCGCTTTGGTTGCGCCTCTGGTCGCGCAATCGGCAACCTCCACCGTTCCGGTCTTTGAAGACGGTCTTGCTCAAGTGGTCGAAGGTTTTAAGAATAGTTCTGCATGGATTCAGCACGACCTTTGGGTAGAAACGGAGTTTGACTCCGATGGCGACGGGAAACTGGATCGTGTGCACGTAGATGTCACACGCCAGGAACAGACTGATAGCGAAGGTTTGACAGTCGCAGTGATTTACGAGACTAGTCCTTACTTCTCGGGCACAGCGGGTGGCGACAACTTCTTTTGGGACCCCGAGCACGAGCTAGGGAAAAAACCACCCAAGCGCAAGAAGGCGCCCAGCATTCGCCATCGAGACAAGGGTGGAATGATGTCCCGCTCGCGGATTAAAACTTGGCTGCCACGCGGATTTGCGGTTGTCCATTCAGCATCGCCCGGCACCGGGTTGTCTCAAGGTTGCCCCACGATTGGCGGCGAGAACGAAGAGCTTGCACCCAAAGCGGTTATCGATTGGCTGAACGGTCGCGCGCTAGGTTTCACGACGCCAGACGGTGATAAGACCGTGGAGGCGTATTGGGCCACCGGAAAGGTCGGCATGACCGGCACTTCTTACAACGGCACTTTGCCGCTGGCGGCGGCGACAACTGGAGTGGAGGGTTTAGAAGCCATCATTCCTGACGCACCGAATACTTCTTACTACCACTATTATCGATCTCATGGTTTGGTTCGTCACCCGGGCGGCTACATGGGCGAGGACATTGATGTCCTTTATGATTTTATTAATAGCGGCGACCCAAAAACGCGCAAGAGTTGTAACGAGACGGTGCGCGATGAGTTGATGGCTGAAAATCAGGACCGCGTAACTGGCGATTACAATGAATTTTGGCACGGACGGAACTACCGCGCTCGTTTAGGCAAAGTACGTGCAGCAGTTTTAATTTCACACGGATTCAACGATTGGAATGTCATGCCAAACCACAGCGTTTCGGTCTATCAAGAACTGAAAAATCGTGGTGTACCGGTGATGGCGTATTTCCACCAAGGGGGTCATGGTGGCCCTCCCACGTTTGAGATGAAGAACCGGTGGTTTAGTCGTTATCTTTACGGTGTTGAGAACGGGGTCGAAGAGCTGCCGCGTTCTTGGATTGTCCGCGAGGGAGATCACCGCTCGAATCCAACAGCCTATCCTGATTATCCAAACCCAGCAGCCGACTTGGTGACCCTGTATCTTTCTGCAGGCGGTTCAGGGAAGGGTGGATTAAGCACAAGTTCGGCAGCCAAGAAGCAAGGCATCGAAAAGCTGACAGACAATGTGAAAGAGTCAGGCACCAAGCTCGCCAAAGCTGACAAGTCGAAGCACCGTTTGCTTTATGTGACCGAAGAACTAAAAGTCCCGATCCACATTTCAGGCACTGCGCGTTTGTCAATTCGTATAGCTTCTGACAGACCCGCCGCTAACCTTTCGGTTTGGGTGGTTTCTCTGCCTTGGAAGGATAGGGGCCGCATCACCGACAATATCATTACGCGTGGTTGGGCTGACCCGCAAAACCATGGCTCGTTGAGAGAAGGTGTTCCGCTCAAGAAGGGGAAGTTTGTGGATTTCAGCTTTGATCTTCAGCCTGACGATCAAATCATTCCCGCTGGCCAACACATTGGCCTGATGGTGTTTTCCAGCGACCGCGACTTCACTCTTTGGCCAAAGCCAGGCACCAAGCTTTCGCTCGATCTCGACGCCACAAAATTTGACCTTCCCCTCGTGGGTGGTCGTGCGGCGTTCGATGCAGCGACTAGGGGGAGATAGATTGGACTTGTTCCGAAGTGTCGTTGCTTAGAGCAAATCGCGGCGGTGCTTTGGATCCAACGGCACCTCGCTGGCCAAAAGATCGGTGTAACACTGACGAACGCGGCAGAGGTACTCCTTCATGCGTGGCAGCCAATCCAAGGTCAACGCCTGTGGGCCATCGCAAAGCGCGACGTGTGGGTCGGGATGAAAATCCACCAACACCATGCTGGCTCCAGTAAGCACCCCTTGCCCTGCGGTGTGAAAAATTTCCGGTATGCCGTCGGGCATAATCCGGAATCGGCCGACCGAATGGCTAGGATCCACGCACACGGGCAATCGGGTTTGCGCCCGCACTGCAGGCACATGGGCAAAATCCACCAAGTTGCGATGCGGATTACCCAAGTGGGATTTCACGCCGCGCAAACAAAACACAATTTGCGGTTGGCCCTCCGAGGCGACGTATTCCACGGCGTTGAGGGATTCTTCCAGGGTGATACCCATGCCGCGCTTGAAGAGCACCGGCAATTCCCCTTGTTGGCCAACACCTTTCAGCAACTCAAAGTTTTGTGCGTTGCGGGTGCCGATTTGCAGCATGACCCCGGTAGGCTGCCCGGCAGTTTTCAAAGCGTCGCGAATCTCCTCCATGTGGCGGACGTCGCACACCTCCATTGCGACGACTCGTATGCCGTGACGACCAGCCGATTCAAATACCCAAGGCAAACAATCCTTTCCCAGGCCCTGAAAATCGTAAGGGGAGGTGCGGGGTTTGTAGGCTCCCATGCGGGTAGTGGTCAGGCCTTGGGCGGCGACGGCCTCCATCATTTGATCCGCATGCTTGGGCGTGTCCACCGCGCAGAGTCCAGCCACAAGGACAACTTCGCTCTCGTTGAACGGAACATCGTTGTAAACAAAACCAACTTCGGCATTCTCGACGCCGTGGCGACCGATCAGCCGGTACTTTTGCGAAACTCTGACCACGCGACGCACGGCCGGTAAGTCAGCAAATAATTGATCGGGCAGTTTTTGCACATCGCCCAGGATGTGCACTTCAGGCACTTCGCCACCGGGACCGGGAAAAAAGTGGACTCGGGGCGTGACGCCGGGGAAGCGCTTCGCTTGTTCCACAACAAAGTCCACGGCTTCGCGCGGGGCGTTGGCTTTGAGGGTGATGATCACGGAGAGTGTTTGGCTTGGTGCACTAGGGCAAGATTGATGACGGCACGAAAGATTTCCGACACGGCATCGGGATCCAAGTCTAGAGATTCCGCCAACTTGCGGCGTGCCTCGAGAACTTCTTCTTCGCGTTTCGGGTCGCGGACGCCACGACCAACATCGGCCTTGGCGCGGGAAGCCCGTAGGGCGAGCTCGGCGCGTTGTGCCAGCAAACGCACCAATTTCTGGTCGACCTCGTCAATCAGGTCGCGAGCTTCGCGGAGTTGAGGCGGTGGCTCGGGGAGTTCGGCCAAGCGCAAGCGTTCGTCCTCCTGGTGTGCCTGTTCACCGGGTTCAGGCGGCGCGCGCAATGCCCCATCGGCACGAGTCAAGACATCCATGAGTTGGGCGCGGGCATCCCCGGCCCAGGGATTCTCGCGATGCAGGGTGGCATAAAGTTGGCCGGCATCGGCGCGAGCACTACGCACAGTACGGGCCATGCCTGCTACCGAAGGTGGTGCCCACTTCGTATCTAAATCGAAACCGCAGTCCAGGAATCCCTTAGCAATGAAAAAGGCCAAGGCGTGTGTGTGGGCCATGGAGCGGTCGTGCTCCTCGGGATCCATGTGCAGGATTTCACAACCCAAGCTCCGCCAGAACCCCTCCGCGTGTTTGACAGCAGCCGGGTGAAATGCGTTGGGGCAAACCACGGTGCGGAGAGGCCGTTCCTCCAACGAAAGACTGACCGGCCCGAATAGGGGGTGGGTGGCAGCCCAAGGGATGTCGTTACCAAGGATGGCCTCCATGGCGGCGGTAGGCCCACTTTTGACAGAGCCTGCCTCGATCACGACTTGATCTGTCGAGAGGTGTGGCCGGACTTCGGTCAGGGCCGCCTCGGTGCTAGACACGGGAATGGCCAAAAGGACGGTTTTTGTACCGGCCACTGCATCGGCCGCACTTTGGGCAGCGATCTCTCCAGGTGGAATGACCGCTGGATCCCAAGCGCGCACTTTTCCACCCCGTTCGATCATGCGCTCGGCAACAGCCCGTCCAAAGCGACCAAATCCAAGGATGGCCACCGATCCGGGGTTTTGCGGTGCGTTCACAATCGGAAATCTACCCCTTTTGCCCAGCAAAGCGCAGAATTCGTTTCCCAAATTGTAGAAGTACGGTTATGCACGTACCCCAAAGCAGGCTATTGTCGAGCAATGCCATCCACTCAAAAAAATCAGACAAACCAATGCCCCATTTTTCCCAAACTGGCAACACAGGGAAACCAAGGATTGAAACCAGGGACTCGTAGCCCCTGACGATCAGCATTAGCGGATATCAGCCCAGCCAGCTTGGCATTTGTAAGATACTTCGTCATGTCAATTCTCTTGATTGGGCTCCTTGTCGCGCTTGCATTTTCGGTGGCTACCACCTGGTTCTTCCAGGGCCAGGCTGCCAAGATCGTGTTTTCTTTGTTGGGCGTGGGCTTTGTCGCTCAAGGTTGCCTGGGCGCCTTGCACGCTTGGGGCGAGACTGGCAGTGTTCCATGGACTGTAGGATGGCTTTCTTTGGCCGTTTTGTTCGTTGTGCTTGTTGTTCTGCGCTGGCGACGACCCTGATGCTTCAATTCCAAGAGGGGCTCTTCCTGGGTTCTTTGGATCCGCACGTTCGGTCTTTTTGGGGCTATCATGGATATGTGATTAGGTTCCTCTTGTTGCCTGCGTTTGGCGCGCTTCTCCTGACAGTCTCCGCCTCGGCGGCCCAGTTTCCCGCCAATCGCTATGACCCCCTTCCCAAGGGAGAACTCGGCGGAGGGCTGAGTCGAGCCAACGCCTGCGGCTCGGTCGTGACTTCTGTGGGCAGAGCCACGGTTGGCAGTGCGCTTACTTTGAGTGGAGATCTGCATGCTTTTTATGAAGATGACAGCGGGCTCCTGGATCTTGGTACTTTCGGTGGCCCCAACAGCGAAGCCATGGCGTTGAGTTTGCGAAGAGATGTTGTCGGCTGGGCAGATTCCTTCGACGCCAATGGCAATGTGGTGCCGCGTGCATTTTCTTGGCACCCCAGTTCAGGATTGACCGACTTGGGAGATCTGGGTGGTGCCCGCAGTTGGGCGACGGGAATCGATCCTTATCTTCGCAATATTTGTGGACATTCCGAAAACTCGAATGGCGATCTCCGCGCATTTTGGATCGATTTTAATACAGGTACCATGCGAGACTGTGGTGACTTGGGGGCGGGATGGAGTTTGGCCCATGCGACTCAAGTAGGAATGGTTGTCGGAGAATCCGGCACTGTATCGGGTTTAAAACACGCCTTTTCCTGGTCCGTGTCTGGGGGCATGCGCGATTTGGGAACCCTCGGCGGAAATACGAGCGTTGCTTCCGCCATTTCCATCAACGGATACATTTGCGGCTGGTCTTCCAACTCTAATTTTGATACGCATGCTGTTTTCTTTCAATCCTTTCCAACAACTCAAGTGGTGGATTGCGGCACATTGGGCGGAAAAATCAGTTTCGGAAATAGCATCAACAACCGTGCTCAGATTGTCGGGGCTTCCGAGCTTGCGACTGGAGAGTGGCGAGCGTTTTTGTGGGACAACGCCACCCGCACGATGGTGGACTTGAACGACTTCATCCATCCTCAGTCGGGGTGGGTTCTCGAATTTGCCACGCATATCACCGACTCGGGCTTCATTTCGGGTTCCGGAACCTGGAACGGGCAGACCACTGCCTTTTTGTTGCGTCCGTTCAGCATGTCCGTTGTGCGCGGCGCGGGCAACACCGCCACCTTCGCCGCTTCCTACCTTGATCCCGGTCAAAAAGTTTGGTTCGCCGGGTCGTTGAACCTTGGATCTTGGACCCTTCCCGGATTTCCAGGTTTGACTTTGGGATTGGCAAATCCTCAGTTGGTCGGGTCTGCCATCACTCCCGGTTGGGGAGGGCCTGCCATTTTCACTCGTGGCATTCCGCCGTCGGCATCCGGCCTCACCATTCACTTTCAAGCTGGGGTTCCGAAGCGCTATTTGCTGAGCCCCCTCTTTACCAGGGCTTTTTAGTGCCGGGCCGCCCTAAATTCCGGGACCCATCAGGGCCACTTCCGCACAGCCAGTTTGGTTTTTCCACTGAGTGTCGGTGGAGTCTTGCTCCACGATCCAAATTTGCAGGGTTCGGACTGAGAGTTCCTTGGGAAACCGCAGTTGCAGTTCCGCCATGGGATCCACTGGCCAGTCCAGGTTCCAAGCGAGCTCTTCCTTGTCGTTGACAAGAACGCGGATCTTGTCCAAGTGGGTAGCCCGGTTTTCGTGGATAAGTTTGGCGTCCACAGGAGAAAGCACAAGCCGGGTTGCCTTGACACTGCGAGGGCAGCGGAAGCGAATCCATGGATTTGGGTCGTCCTTGGCATGCACCCATGCCGTGCCTTGGAAAAAATCCACGGCGTATTGGTCTGGCCAATTTTTGGCGGCGGTGGATACCGAGATCTCAGGTCGCGCCATAGCCAGCAGGTTTGGACCGCGGCGGGGGAGGGCGGCTCGCTGAAAGGCTTCCGGATCGCGCTCAATCTGTACCGCCAACGGTGAGGCGGCCAGGACCAAGCCGTCTTGAAAGGCGACTTCGGCGGTCAGGGCATATGTGCCGGGCTTGGCAATCGGCAACAGCGCCGCGAATCGTCCGTCTGGCGCGCTGGCTAGGCCGATCGTGGCGACCACATCTCCGTTCAAGAAGAAGCGAGTTTGGATGGCTCGAGTTTCTGGTCGGCGCGCTTCTTTCCACGGCTTGCCATCGGGCCTCTGCATTTGCGTGACCCAAACCGTGAGCGGTTGCCCCCCGGTGGCGCGCAGGTGTACCGGCCCTTCTTTTTGGGCGAAGAATCCGCTTGCCAATGTACGCGAGCCATCGGGAGAAGTCGTGACGGCAGTTGCGCGATTCAGAAACATCAAGGCAAAACTGGTGGCGCATTCAGAGCGAGTTCCAAATTCCGAGTGTTGCCATTTTCCATCTGCCTTTTGTGTTTTTACCAACTGGGCCGCACCTTCTCGATACCATTGGTGCGGGCCGAAGGACTCGAGATTCCAGAGAGACCCAATGCGCTCCAAGCCGTAGAGGTAGTACTGCAACCGTTCGGAATAACCCGGCACGGCGTCCACCCGAAAGTAATATTCCAGCCATCCAAGGGCGCGCTTCTTGGCCGCAGAAAATTGTCGATTGAGGTCGGGACTCAGCCGAGTCTGGACTTGTTCGGACAAGGCCAAGATGCCCAATCCCGCCGCTACCATGCCTCCGTAAGCCGGATATTGTTGGTCGTTGGCGTAGTAAGAGAAGCCCTCAATGTCAGTTTCGACTCGACTCCCGTCGGCCAGCACCTGCTCGACGGTCTCTCTACCTTTCATGCAAGAGCGAATCGCCGTCTTGACCATGTCGGGCCAAAGGCGGGAGGGGACGGAGATGTCCATGCGATCGGCGGCCCAAAGTCCGAGAGCGGCGAATTGGGTGTTGGAGACATCGGGCGTTCCGCCGGGGTAGCCCCACATCCCGCCGGGGGGACGTTTCTCCCAGGAGAGCAAGTCGCCGACGATTTCCTTGGCGGCCAAGACCAGGTCCGGATCTTCCAAGCCCGCTGTATGCAGTTCGGCGAGAAACATCAACTGCAGACCGGCGGAATAGGTTTTCGTAGGCGGACTTTCCAGGAGAAATCGCTTGGCGTTTTGGATGGCTGGATGCCGCGGAGAGAGGCCGGATTCGAGCAAGGCCAAGGCATTCAGGGACGTAATGCCATTTCGATATCCGTCGTGGTGTTGATCCCAGGATCCATCCCGATTTTGCCGCGACAGGAGCCAAGTGACCCCGCTTTCGACAGCACGATTGACTTCGGGCCGAAGGGCGCTACGAGTTGGCGTAGGGTCGGATTGTGTGACGCGGCGATCGGCTATGAGCGGCAATGTGCTCCGATCCTGGCGAGCCAGGTTTTTAATCTTGGATGGGGGAAGGGCGCGGTCATAAAGGCGCACTTCAGCCATGGCTCCGAGCAAGGGATAGTTTTCGTTTTGATCCTTGTAGGCGGCCAAGACCATCTCGTGCTTCACGTCGTAAAGGATGGGGGATTTTTTCCCCTCTATTTCGCCGGCCAACTTCCCGTCCACGAAGATCTGCTGGCGTTTCCCATCGTAAACCCCAGCTACGTGATACCACCGACCCAGCTGGAATTCGGCGTTGGCATTGAGGTAGTGCAACTTGCCCCTCTCTTCACTGGCCAAGGCAAAACAAAATTTTCGATTGCGATTGCCCAGCATCCAGCCCCGCTCATGCGATCCGTTGTCCTCGAAGCAACTTACAAAACCGCCCCAAGCCGGGCTGTGATCCAAAGCGACCCAAGCCGTGACCGTCATGGCTCGGCGAGGCAGATCTTCGGCAGTGACCGCTGCGGCGACCCGGATTCCCGCATCGCCAGCCGCAAACAAAAGAGCCGACTTCGACCCCTCACCCAACCATTTCGGTTCCACGGAAAGGGTGGCTGGCCATGGCAAATCCTCCGCCTTCTCCCCCAAGTGGAACTTCCTCCCCTCAAAATGATCTGCCCGCAAGATCCAGTGGGCAATTGGATCCCGCTGTACCCATCCTGCAGAAATCAGCAAGGTTCCTAAGAGGGGCAACAGGATTCGGAGCACGCGGTCAGATTAGCGGCCTGATCTCGAGGAATTTACTTGGCAGGAGTTGGGATGGGCTTCAGGCTAGTTGCATGCCTCGCTTCCACTCGCCCGCAACCTTCCGCGATGCCGCCGCCTTGGCGGCCAAGTTGCGCGAATGGGGGCCGGATCTCGGCTGTGATGAGACCCTCCAGGGAGCGAAGGGTCCGCTTGGCCAAGAAAAAGAAGTCTTGGGGCGCACCTTGAAAAACCGCTTTGCCATTCACCCCATGGAAGGATGGGATGGCGGCGGGGATGGTATGCCGACGGCGGCCACCTTGCGCCGCTGGCATCGTTTCGGGCTCAGCAGCGCGTCCCTGATTTGGGGTGGCGAGGCCTTTGCGGTTTGTCCGGAGGCTCGAGCCAACCCAAACCAACTCCATCAAGGCTCCCATCCGGACGTGGGCCAAGGCTTGGCACAGCTCTTGGCGGCCTTGCGCGCCGGTCGTCAGGAAGCCAGGCTGGATGAAGAATTTCTTTGCGGTTTACAACTCACGCATTCTGGGCGCTGGGCATGTCCGACACCCAACACGCCTACCCCCCGCATTGCTTTCCGGCATCCCTTGCTGGACGCCAAGGTCGGCGTGGAATCCGATGTTCCCGTGCTGACGGATGAGGAACTTGCGGACATCCCTGCCCTATACGTGCAAGCCGCCCTTTTGGCCCAAGAAGCCGGTTTCGATTTTGTGGACATCAAATGTTGCCATGGTTATTTGTTGCACGAGTTCTTGGCGGCGCATTCTCGCCCGGGTCCTTACGGCAGCTCCTTCGCTGGGCGCACCCGTTTGTTTCGCGAGATTGTGGCCGCCATTCGACAGGCATGTCCGGCACTGGGTCTTGGCGTGCGGTTTTCGGTGACCGATCTGTTTCCCTACGTGAAGGGGGAAGATGGCGTTGGAGTTCCCGATGCCATGGACGCCCACCTCCCCTACGAACACGGGTTTGGTTTGGATCCTCAACACCCAATGCAAGCGGATTTCACCGAGCCTTTTCAGTTTCTGGATTTACTGCAAGAGCTGGACATTTCCTTGGTCAACTTGACCGCGAGTTCGCCCTATTCCTGCCCGCATATTTCCCGCCCTGCGGCCTTCCCTCCCAGCGACGGGTATTTTCCGCCTGAGGATCCTTTGGCGGCCGTGGCTCTGCACTTGAACGCCGCACGTCACTGCAAGGCGGCGTATCCGGACTTGGTCTTCGTCGGTACGGGTTACAGTTATTTGCAGGAATGGTTGCCGCACGTGGCCCAGCACGAAGTGGGTTTGGGCCACGTTGATTTCGTGGGTTTGGGTCGCATGGTGTTGGCCTACCCTGAGATGCCGCGCGATGTCCTTGCCGGCCACGACCTGCAAAAGAAGAGAATCTGCCGCACGTTTTCTGACTGCACTACGGCGCCGAGAAATGGTATGGCCAGTGGTTGTTGGCCCTTGGATCCCGGCTATCGCGAACAACCCGAATCTGCCATCATTCGCGACCTGCGTCCCCGCCTTCCATGACCGACACCACGGAGACATCGTTTCAAGGGCTACCCTCGGTGCATCCTCCGAATGAAGAGGATCAGCAGTCCGAAATCGCTTGGTTGCAAGAGCAAGAACGCCGACCCCGCCTGGCCCGGTGGGGTTCTTTTTTGAAACGGGGTGGGCCGGGATATTTGCAAAGCGCATTGACTTTGGGCGGAGGCACCGCCGCCACCATGCTGTTTGCCGGTGCCGCCTTTGGCTACGGCCTTCTTTGGGTAGCTCCGCTTTCGATGTTGCTCGGCGTGGTCATGTTTTCAGCGGTTGCGCACCAAACCCTTTCCACGGGTTTGCGCCCCTTCCCCGCCATGAAGCAGTACGCCGGGCCGTTTTTTGCCTGGGCTTTTGCCGGCGGCGCCGTCCTTTCTTCCATCATTTGGCAGTTTGCTCAATACGCTTTGGGCTCGGCGGTCCTGGAAGACATTGGCGCCGCCGCAGGTCTTGCCCTGCCGCGTTGGCTTTGCGGCCTCCTCATATTGGCCGTCGCTGTTGTTTGGGCCTTTGCTTACGGCCGCTCGCCGCGCCTCTTGCATTGGTTTGAGGGCAGCTTGCGCATTTTGGTTTGGGGCATCGTCGGCTGTTTTGGCTTGGTCGTTTTGAAAACGGGCGTTGCGGATCCGAAAGCATTGCTTGCGGGATTTGTCCCTTCCTTGCCCGAGAGTGCTGGCGGTGTTTCGGCTCTAACGGTGGTTGTGGGAGGGTTGGCAGCAGGTGTCGGTGCCAACATGCTCTTTTTGTATCCCTACACCATGTTGGCTCGTGGTTGGGGCCGCGAGCACCGCGGATTGGCGCGTTTTGATTTGTTTGCCGGGATGTTTTTTCCCTACCTCTTGGCGACCGCGCTCATGGTCATTGCTACCGCCAACACCTTCTATTACGGCGCGGCAGATTTTTCCGGAAAAAACTTGAGCCCACTCGAGGCCTCGCAAGTCTTGGCCACCACGATTGGCCCTGGCATCGGTCGCATGGTCTTCAACTTCGGTATTTTGGGCATGGCGATTTCCTCCATCATTTTGCAGATGGTGTGTTGCGGTTTCGTTGCCCTGGAAGTCTTCGGTTGGAAATTTGGCAGTCTGCGCTATCGGCTGGCTTGTTTGTTGCCGATCCCAGGAGTCTTGGGCGCGATGCTCTGGTCTGAAATTTCGCTTTGGGTGGCCGTGCCCACCACCTTGATCTGCGGCTTCTTCCTACCGATTGCCTACCTCGGCTTCGTCAAACTCCAGCGCAGTTCCGCTTATTTGGGATCGGACTTACCGCGCGGCCCACGCGCCACGGCTTGGATCGGCGCCATGATTGCGGCCATGGTCATTTTGGCGGTCTTCTTGGTTTGGACCGCGATCACACGCGGCCCGGCCTTCTTGGAGTCCATCTTTTGAGCGAGCATTCGGTATCCCTCCCCTCTGGGGAAACCTTGACTTGGGACGGGGATCGACTGCGCCCCTTTCAAGAGGAACTCCAAACCTTAGGCGCGGCGATCCCTGTCCGGAAAGCCTGGGCCGCTGCACATGTTGTGATGTGCGCAAGTTACGCCGACGCCGGTCATTCCCTGGAGCGGCCCGGTCCTGCTGCGGAAATCGCCGCCCATTTGGATTGGGATGCCACCTTGGGTTTGCGCCGTGATTTGATTTCCCATGGTTTTGGCATTGCCGAGGCCATGGATACGGCGCAACGCTTTTTCTTGGGCTGGGATTCCGCGCGCCGTCTGATCGAGGGCACGGCTGCATTGGAAGCTCCATTGCCATTCCTGGCCGGCGCCAGCTCGGATCACGCCGAAGATCCACTCAGCCTGGAGGAATTGAGCGCCGCGGTGGCGTACCAAGCCAACTTCATCGCGGAGGCCGGCGGGATTCCCTTGATCTTGCCCATGCCAGCTCTCTCCCGCGGCAAGTGTCCTGCCCCAGAATACGTCACGGTGTATCGGGACATCCTGCAACAAGTGCAGGCCCCGGTTTACATCCATTGGTTGGGCACCATGTTTTTGCCGGAGTTGGCAGGCTACTTTCCTTACGATAGTTTTCTGCAGGTGATGGCCCTGGACCGGGAGAAAATCCTCGGCGTCAAAATGTCCTTATTGGATCCGGCCTTCGAGGTCGCGACGCGCAATGTCCTCCGCCCGCACGGGCAAGAGGTCTTGACCGGCGATGACCTGTATTTTGGGGAGCTCATCGCCGGCGATGCCGATGGTTTTAGCCACGCCCTGCTGGGCATTTTGGATGGCATTGCCCTGCCGGCCGGCCTGGCCCTCAAGTTTTTAGCCCACGGCCAGGTAGATCGCTTTCGTGAGTTGATAGATCCCTGCCAGCAACTCTCCCGTGCCGTTTTTGAAAAACCGACCGAGCGCTACAAGGCCGGGCTGGCCTTTCTGGCCTGGCTGGATGGCCGCCAAGAAAACTCGATGCTGATCCATCGCCAAGACCGAGCCCGCAATCGCGACCACCTTCTGCGCATCGCCGTCCTCGCCGCCCAAGCCGGCGCCTTCGCCCACCCCGACTGCGTCACTCAGCGCCTGAGCGCTTGGCTCGCCGCGGAGTAGCGTCCCGAGTCACCCAGGCGAACCAACCTCACTCCTGCAACCGCTCCAACTTAGCCTTCCAGAAGGCATACTCCTCGGCGAATTCCAGGTCTCCGTCGTAATAGTTGGCAAGATTGAACGCGGCGATTATGGCAACCTCGGCGTCCTCTCCCTCCGCGGCTTTTGCCAGCAAGCTCAAACCCATCCGGTCATCGCGTGGCATGCCGCGACCTTCCAGGAGCACGCGACCAAACTGCAACCGATAAGCGGGGTTTTTCTTCTCCAACATCCAGGCGGTGAGTGCGTGCGCGCCAAAAGCAGCGTCCCCATCCTGCGCGTCGCTCTCCTCAGCGTGCACTGACAAGTGGTAGTGGCCACGCGCCGAGCCCTCAGCCGCAGCCAAGCAAGCGAAGCGATGACCCCCTTCGCCGTCCCCCACGGAGTACAAATGGTCCATGGCGATCTCCCAGGCCTCCGGAAACATGCCACTGTCTTCCAGCAATACAAATGGATTGATGTCGGGTGCTTGGATGTCCTCCGGCGTGCAGAGTTCTTCCAGTAACCACGCCGCCAAGTCCAATTGGGCTTGCGGCACGCCGTAGTCCAGCGCTTCGCAGCGGAAGAATTCCAGGATGCGTGGCGAGCGATACCAAGAATCTGCATTTTCCATGCGGATCTCCCAAGCCCAGCGCAAGGTGCCCATGGCACTGCGGTTCCAAAGGGATGCTTCCGTGAAGAGCGCCTCCAGAGTGGCATCGGTGCCGCCATCGCGCAGAAACAAGGCCTGGCCGGTGCTGTAGCGATTGCTCTCCGCCGGCTCCGGCGCACC
>CAYXFZ010000025.1:23815-27854 GCA_964464385.1 uncultured Planctomycetales bacterium | reverse complement strand
CATGCCCCCATAGGTTTCGGACAAACGCTCTCTCATTTTCGGATGCAAATACCAGGCCGGATCATGGCCATCCTCGCCGCGCGCGCCCTCGGGTTTGCTACGGCCGACGCGCACAGCATGATGCCGGTCAATGTAGGCACGCATCATGCCCGACTGCGAAATCCCTGGCCGGATGATGCTGGAGGCGGCGACCAAAGTGGAAAAATCACCGCACTGTAATTTTCGCAACAGCCCGCGCATGCCCGGCGACTCGATGTAAAAACAGCCCATGGTGTCGCCGCGCTGGATGAGTTTGCAGGTGGCGGTATCCCGCTCCGGCACGATGCGGCCAAAATCCACCAGCAGGCCGGAGTTTTGTCGTACTTGCGCGGCAGCATCCCGCACCACGGCCAAACCGCGGTTGCCCAAGAGATCGATCTTGACCAAACCCGCATCTTCCACCGCGTACATGTCCCACTGGGTGATGCGGAGCGGACCCTGCTCGGTTTCCTTCTTGGAGTGTTGCAGCGGCAGAAAATCCGTCAGTGGACCTGGCGAGAGCACTGTGCCGCCGGGATGCACACCGACATGGCGCGGAAAACCATCTAGGGCCGCAGCTTGCTGCAAGATGGTGTGCCAAGGCTCGGCATCCAGCGGTAGCCCGCGCGTCTTGGGATTGCGGCGCAAGGCCTCGGCATCCAGACTCCCACCCCCATGCCAGGGCAGGGCGCGCGTCACCACGCCGATCTCGGCCGGCGGCAAGCCCATGACCTTGGCGAGTTCCCGCACCGCGCCACGAGCGGCAAAGGTGTTATGGGTGGCGATCAAGGCCAGGCGATCCCGTCCCCAGCGCTCGAAGGCATGGGCCAAAACGGTATCCCGCTCATCCCAAGCAAAATCCAGGTCCACGTCGGGAAAATCCTCCCGCCCGGTGTTCATGAAGCGGTCAAAGTAGAGGCCGTGGGCGATGGGATCCACGTGAGTAAACCCCAACAACCAGGACACCAAGCTATTGGCCGCCGAGCCACGACCACAAGCATGAATCCCCCGCTGCCGCGCCCATTGCACCAAGTCGGCAACCACCAGAAAGTAATCCGAGAAATCCTGCACCTCGATGAGTGCAAGTTCTCGCCGAAGCTGGATGCGGTAGGACTCCGTCTTCTTTCTGGAGAGCCGCCGCCGCTTCCAGCCGCGTTCGCACAAGCGGGCCAACTGTGCGGCCGCACTGCGGCCCCCCGGCACCGGAAAGCGCGGCATGCGTTTGCGACCCAGCTCGATGCAGAACTCGGCACGCTCGACCAGGGCTTGGGTGTTGCACTGGATGGCCTTTTCCTCGGCGGCACTTTGACCTCCGCCCCCGTGGACAACCGCCCCCAAAAACGCATCCTGGGGCGCCAAGTCCTGCGGACGCAAGGCGGGCAAGTTGGTGTTGCGGCCAATGGCCGTCAGCAATCGATGCCGCGGCCAGTCCTCGCGGCGTGCCGCCACCACCGGTTCGGCCAACACTTGCGGCAAACCGGTGGCCTCAGCCGTGGCGGGATGAGTGGCAAAGGAGGCCGCCTCACCGCCATGGAGTTGCAATTCCCGCAAAAAGCCCGCATCCCCGGAGAGCACGGCAAAGCCCGCCCCCTCGGCAGAAATGCGCGCCGCCAAACCCCAGGGGCGCTCCACCTCAGGTGTGACCATCCACTGCGTACTCAAGCGGCACAGGGCACCCCATCCGGCCTCGTCCAAGGCCAGCAAATGTGCTGGGCCGAGTTGCACGCCAAAGAGCGGCCGCACTCCTTGCGCCTGGCAAGCTTTTTGAAACGGTACGGCCCCCCAGAGGCCGCCAAGGTCGGCCATACCCAGGGCGCTCAGGCCCAACTCTGCCGCCCGGGAGGCCAAGTCCTCGACCGAAGAAGCGCCGTGGTGAAAACTCCACGGGGTGCGCACCGCCAGGGTGCAAGTCATCGCGGCGCAAAGCCCGCCGACAGGGAGCGGCGCGAGGCCCCCAAACGCACCGCCTCGCCGCCACGCACGACGCTATCGCCGTGGCGATCGCGGATGGCATCCAGGGCCTGCACCAGACTGCGCTCGCGTTGGCGGTGGGGTTCATCGAGGCGGCCCTGCCAAAAACCACGCGTCAAGCCCCCCAAACGCACGCCCAACAAACGCACTAGGGTGCGGCGATCGTGCATGCGGCGCAAAAGATCCAGCGCTGATTCCATCAACTCGCCATCGTGATCCGTAGCCAGCGGCAAACTCAGATCGCGGCTGGCCGTGACGAAATCCGCCCAGCGCAAACGCACGGTGAGCTTGCGCGCCAGCATGCCCTTACGGCGCAAGCGACGCGCCGCCGAGGCCAACAACTGCACCAACTTGGCGCGCAGGAAACCGTGATCTTCGGTGTCCTCGGTAAATGTTTCTTCATGGCCGATGCTCTTTTCCCGGGGACGTTCCCAAGGTGGGCAGACTGGGGTGTCGTCCTCGCCGCGGGCACGGCGTTGCAGACCCGGGCCATAGGAGCCAAAGGCCTCTTCCAAAAACCAGGCTTCGGTATCGGCCAACACCCCTAGGCGTGGAATATGAAACTCGGCCAAGCGCTTTTCAGTCACCGGGCCGACGCCAGGGAGGGCCCGCACGGGCAAGGGCGCCAGAAAACGCGATTCTTGACCAGGATGGACATCAAAGAGACCGCAAGGTTTGGCGAAGGCCGAGGCCACCTTGCTCACCAAGCGATTGCGCGACACGCCGATGCTCAAATCCAGGCGCAGGCGCTCCTTGACCTCGCGGCGCATGCGCTCGGCCGCATCCACGGCCCGCCCTAGCACCAGCCCGGTGCCGGTCAAGTCCAGCCAGGCCTCGTCCACCGAGACCTTTTCCATCACCGGGGTGTAGTTACCCAAGAGATCAAAGACGGCACGGGAAGCGCGGCTGTACATGCCGTGGCTGCCGCGCACGCGCACCAAGTCAGGACACAGTCGCAAGGCGCGGGCCATGGGCATGGCCGAGTGAATGCCACAGGCCCGGGCCTCGTAACTGGCGGCGGCAACCACACCACGGCACTCGGGTGCGCCGCCCACCACCACCGGGCAACCCGCCAACTTGGGATTCAAAACGCGCTCGACGGCAACAAAAAAGGCATCCAAGTCCACGTGCAAAACCGAGCGCTCCGCGAGAGCTGACGCGTTGAATTTGCCCCGTGCTGCCACCGCTCAGACCACCTTGCGAGTCGCGCGGAGGCGACCCACCACCACCCCGCGCACGCGAGCCTCGGCCAGCGCCGGATCTGGCGGGGCGGGGAATCCGCCGACCGGAGCCAGCGCAAGATCGGCACCGATGCGGGCCAGAGCCAAACTGGCGGTGCTGCCGGTACTCCACACCACCAAGTCACCGGGCTCAGCGTCCGGGCCACAAGTCACGGCCAGGAGATCGCCCGCCCAAAAACCTTCCGCACATGGTGCGGGCGCGTGCAAGCGCAAGAAAAAACGTTCGAGCTCGCGGGTGTGCGCACCCACGCGTGCTTGAAACTGCGCCGCCTTGCCATTGGGGCGCACGGACTCTAACCAAGGAAGGTTCATCAACCTTGCCCCCCAGGGCTCGCACCTCGACCCCACAAACGTAACACTCCCACCACGCGACCGGCCAAGGCAAAAGGATCACCACGGTGCACGACCAGATCTTCCATCGTGGCGTTGGCGGGACGAAGCACCACCCGCCCGCGGCCTGGGAGGTAACGCTTGACGGTGGCTTCGAGTTCGTCGCCCTCGCCCAACAAGGCCACCACAATCTCTCCCTTGTCGGCGGTTTCACAGTGCTCCACCAAAACCAAGTCGCCATCCAAGATGCCGGCCTCGATCATGGAGTCCCCCGAGACGCGCAGGGCAAAATCGGCGCCTGTGCCAGCCGGTACGGGGAGCGTGCCCTCCAGGTTTTCAATCGCCGTCAGGGGTGCCCCGGCCGCTACCCTGCCGACGATCGGCAAAGTCTCGGCCGCCGCCCTGGCCAAGGGCCCCGCCAACTCCATATCCCGCGCCCCTCGGCCCAAACGCAAGAGCCCTTTCTTCGC
This sequence comes from uncultured Planctomycetales bacterium, assembly GCA_964464385.1. Classification (GTDB taxonomy): domain Bacteria; phylum Planctomycetota; class UBA1135; order UBA1135; family UBA1135; genus CAYXFZ01. Next base: position 23,824 of record CAYXFZ010000025.1, on the reverse strand, counting down.
CAAAGCACG
>CAYXFZ010000025.1:8817-23805 GCA_964464385.1 uncultured Planctomycetales bacterium | reverse complement strand
ATGGAAATCGGCCGTTTGTGGACGGACGCCAAGTCGCTCGCCCAGTTCGGCCCGAGTGGGCGGCATGCCGTATTCGGCCCAATAGGCCTGTAGGGCCGCCAAAGTGGCTTGCTGGCGCAGGGAGGGAGTGGCGTCGAAACTCATATATGATATTTATCATAGTCCCTACCCCAATGCAAGCCCTCATCCACCCGAACCCAACTCGCGGATAAGTTCGAAATCGCCAAGGCAGCGGCCGGGGGAAGTTTTGATTACTTCTGCGCCTCGGCGATATCTGGACCGTTCTCAATCGGGCGGGCCGGGCGCAGGCCTATGTATGGACTGAAGAAGTCTTCCTGAGCGTAATGCCGGTGGGCGGTACGGGCGTGAGCAGAGGTCGAGGTAAATCCGCCCCCACGGTAAAAAATGATCGAACGAGTGGACCATTCACTGTAAAAGTCAATCTGCGTCCACTCCCAGACCGTGCCCATGCCCCCACTCCCCAGTTCGCGGATGAGCTCGAAGTCGCCGATGCGATGGCCGGGGTTCACCATTTCCAGGTTTCTTTGTAGCACAGCTCCTCAGCGGACCTTCCGTAGGACTATGGTGGCAAAATGCAGTTGCCTTGGGTCGCCACTCTCCTCCTCCTTGGGCAATCCTTGGCCCAAGAGGCCTCGGAGTCTGCTTCCACTCGGTGTAGTTTTGAGCGCTTGGTGCTGGACCAGGATTTTTATGCCGAGGGGGCAACCTTGGGCGACCTCAATGGAGATGGCCGCCTCGATTTGATCGCCGGGCCGTGGTGGTATGAAGGCCCTGACTTCCAGGAACGCCACGCCTACTTTTCGCCAAAAAATTTCGACCCCAGTGGTTATTCCGACAACTTCTTCGCCTTTGTGCACGATTTCAATGCGGATCACAAAAACGACATTTTGGTCATCGGTTTTCCCGGGGAAGATGCCTCTTGGTTTCAGAACCCAGGGCCATCCGATGCCCCTTGGATCCGCCACCGCGTCTTGGAAGGAGTGGACAACGAATCCCCCACCTTCACGGACATCACCGGGGATGGCATTCCCGAAATCGTCTGCCAGCAAAAAGGGAAACTGGGCTGGGCGGGTCCTGACCCATCGGACGCCAGCCTTGCTTGGCAGTTTCATCCGGTATCCGCTCAGGACGTGGGTTCCCGCTACACCCACGGCCTAGGCGTTGGAGATTGGAACGGTGACGGGCGCCAAGATTTGATGATGACAATCGGCATCTGGGTCCAGCCCGAAAACTTACGAGAAGATCCAGTGTGGGAGTTTCACCCCTTCTCCTTTTCGCAGCGGCGTGGCGGCGCCCAGATGCTACCCATGGATGTGGACGAAGATGGCGATTTGGATGTGATCACCAGCCTGGATGCCCATGGCTGGGGCCTGTCCTGGTTTGAGCAAATCACGGACGGCCCGAAACTGGACTTTCGAGAGCACCGCATTTTGGATTCACGCCCGGATGACAATCCCTACGGCGTCTCCTTTTCGCAAATGCACGCCCTGTGTTTGGCAGACGTGGACGGAGACGGTCGACAGGATTTCATCACTGGCAAGCGCTATTGGGCGCACGGCCCAAGCGGCGATCCCGACTCCGCCGCCGCGGCGGTGGTCTATTGGTTTTCCAGAACCTGGACTGAAGAGGGAGTTGTGGAATTCGTACCGCACTTGGCTGATGACGATTCTGGTGTCGGCGTACAAGTTGTTGCGGGTGATGCCAACGGAGACGGTCTCACCGACATTGTGATTTCCAACAAGAAGGGCACCTTTCTGTTGCAGCAACGCAGGCAAACCGCCTTTGAGGCGGGCGTACCCCCTGTCGGCAAAGACGGCGTGAGCATCAACCTCAACTTGGAGTGGGGTGACCTGCAGGGCTGGACCGCCACCGGGAATGCCTTTACCGACCAACCCGTTTCAGGAGATTCGGTCGCGACCCGACTGGGTAGCGTTGTCAGCCGCCACGAGGGCCGCTTTTGGATTGGTGGTTATGAAATCCACGGTAATGGGCGGGTGGGAACTCTGACCAGTGCACCTTTTCGCGTAATCCATCCTTGGGCCAGCATGTTGGTGGGTGGTGGCCGCAGTCTGAAAACCCGCCTGGAATTGGTGCGGGCGGCGGATGACGCCGTGCTTTTCATGACCCCGGGACCCAACCATGAAACCATGCAACGCGTGGCCGTGGATTTGAGAACTTTTCAGGGTCAAATCATTCGCGTTCGACTGGTGGACGAAGAAACCGGGGGTTGGGGACACATCAACTATGACGATTTTCTCTTCCATGAGATCAAGCCCAAGTTCGTTCAAGAGCGGAAACTGCCGCAGATTATCCCATACAAGGTTTTGCAACAAAGCGGCCTGGAAGCGGAGGCGGCGGCGGCCACCATGACGGTACCCGAAGGGTTCCAAGTCCGCGTCATCGCCGCCGAGCCGGATCTGCATCAACCGATCGCCTTCACCATCGACGCGCGAGGGCGACTTTGGGTCGCCGAGGCCTACTCCTACCCGCAACGACGCGCCGAGGGCCAAGGCTTGGATCGCATTCTCGTCTTGGAGGATCAAGATGCCGATGGAGAATTCGAAACTCACCATGTGTTTGCCGAGGGATTGAATCTGGTCAGCGGCTTGGCGGTCGGGTTCGGAGGCGTATGGGTCGGCGCCGCCCCGCACCTGATGTTTTTGGCGGATCAAGATGGAGATTTGAAAGCAGATGGCCCCCCAGAAATTTTGCTGGACGGTTGGGGCTATCAGGACACGCACGAAACCTTGAATTCCTTTACTTGGGGGCCAGATGGTTGGCTCTATGGGTGCCAGGGAGTGTTCACTCATTCCCGTGTCGGCAAACTGGACACGCCGGACGAGGAGCGGATCCCGATCAATGCAGGTGTTTGGCGCTTTCATCCTCAGCGGCACGAATTTGAAGTCTTTGCTTGGGGCACGAGCAATCCTTGGGGGGTGGATTTTGATGACCATGGGCAGGCTTTTCTTACGGCCTGTGTCATCCCTCATCTTTTTCACGCCATTCCAGGGGGCCGCATGCAACGTCAAGCCGGCCCGCACTTCAACCCTTTTGTTTTTGACGACCTCCAGACCATTGCCGACCATCGCCACTACACCGGCAAGGTGGCCGACCATGCTTGGTGGGGACGCAATTCCCCTGTGGACTCCAAGGGAACCGATGCCGCCGGGGGCGGACACGCGCATTGCGGAGCCATGATCTATTTGGGCGACAACTTCCCGGCCGAGTATCGCAATAGTTTGTTTATGCACAACATTTTGGGCAACCGCATCAATCGGGATGTGCTGCAACCCCAAGGATCAGGCTATTCCGCCAGCCACGCCCCCGATTTTTTGCTGGCCAACGACCAGTGGTATCGTGGCGTCGATTTGCAAACGGGACCGGATGGTGGTGTTTATTTCATTGATTGGTATGACCGCCAGGCCTGCCATCGGGGCGACCCAGAGGTATGGGACCGCAGCAATGGTCGCCTTTACCAGGTGACTTGGGGCCAACCGGCGCCGCAAGCGGTGGCGCTGGACACCTTGTCCAATTTGGAATTGGTGGATCTGCAGTTGCATCCCAATGATTGGCAGGTGAGAACCGCGCGGCGATTGTTGCAGGAGCGCGGCGGAAATGAGGAAACCAATCGCTCCTTGGAAATGCTCGCTCGTTCGCACCCGGACACCCCCCGCCGTTTGCGAGCTCTCTGGGCCTTGCACGCCGTGGGTGGAATTGATGCGGATCTTCTCAGCATATTTCTCGGTGACCAAGATCCTCATCTTCGCGCTTGGGCCGTGCGCCTGGGATTGGAAAATCAGACGCCAAGTCCATCCCTGATGCGGCAATTGGAATCTTTGGCCAAGGACGACCCCTCTCCTATCGTCCGACTTGCCTTGGCTTCTGGTCTGCAGCGCATCCCGCTCTCTCAGCGTTGGTCTCTGGCTGCCAGGCTGATGGCTCACGAAGAGGATTCCAGGGATGCCAACATCCCGCTTCTCCTTTGGTACGGGGTGGAAGCCTTAGCGGAGTTAGATCCTGCCAGAGCCGTGAACTTGGCCTTGGAAGCGAAGGTACAACCCTTGGCTGCATACTTCTGGCGCCGCTTGGCCGCTGGCGAAACCGCTGGCCTGGAGGCACTTTGTGCGGCCATGAATCAAACCGAAGGAGGCCAACTCGAAAGCATGCTTGCCGAAATGGATCGAGCATTGGATACTCGCCCCGATCTGTCCATGCCAGTATCTTGGCCACAACTTGCGTCTCGTTTGCTCGCAAAACCGCAGTTTCGGGATCGGGCGGCAAAATTATCCCTGGCCTTTGGTGATCGAACGGTGGCCCCGTTTTTGCGCTCTACTCTTGAGGATCCGCAGCAGGAAATCGGCAAACGGAATGAGGCTTTGCAGGGATTGCTGCGTGTTCGGGATGCTGAACTCGCCCCAGTTTTGCATCGACTCCTGGCGGAAAAACCGATGCGCATCCCTGCGTTGCGGGCACTCGCCGCCTATGACCACCCAGATACACCGGAGAGACTGTTTTTTCATTGGAAAATGGCAAGTTTAGAAGAACAACAAGCCAGCCTCAATATTCTCACATCTCGATCCACTTACGCGCGCATTTTGTTGCGCCTCATTTTGAACGGGGATTTTCCGCGCTCCGTCCTGGAAGATGCCGGCATTCGCCGCCAACTCACCCTGCTGGACGATCCACAGGTCCTGCAGCTTTTGCAATCAGCTTGGGGTCGTGTGGTGGCCACACCGACCTCGATCGAAACTGAGTTGAAATCTTGGATGGAGAAGCTGACTCCTTCTGTATTGTCCCAGGCCAACCTTCCGCAGGGCCGCGCCCTCTTTGCCCAAAACTGCATGCCCTGCCACACTCTATTTGGCGAAGGCGGAGACTTGGGGCCAGATCTCACCGGCTCCAATCGGGCCGATTTGGATTACATATTGCGAAACATCCTCGATCCCAGTTCCGAAGTGGGCCGCGAATACCTCATGACGACGGTGTACCTCCAGGACGGTCGCGTAGTTTCCGGCATGGTGGCGGAGGAAAACGACCTCAGCATCACCTTGCGCAATGGCAACCAAGAGGTAACTGTCTCCCGCAGCCAATTGGCTCAAAACGCCAACGGCGAGACCAAGATTTCTCGTTCCTCCGTCTCCATCATGCCGGCTCGACAATTGCAAGGCATGACCACGGAGCAAGCTCGAGATTTGGTGGCTTACCTCGCCATTGCCGAGCAAGTCTCCTTGCCGGAATTGCGGAAAGCCCCGCAATAAAAACCTTGGGCCAGCTTAAGGAATGGTTGCAATCATGGCGAACAAATCGGCAACCCTCTGGTCGTCCAATCCATCCAAAATCCCAGCCAACATAAAGGAGCGATCCAAAAAACGAGCCCGGCGGATATCTTTAGCTTCAACAAACACTTGAGTCCCACCCATAAAACCGATCGTGGTGCCAAGTTCGTCCTTGCCAACGAAGAAGCCCTCGTATATTTCACCGGAATAGGTTTCGAGCCGATAAGTTCGATAACCCGGCTCAAAGGCAGCGTTCGGAAAAACTACAGCACGCAACAAACTGTCAAGGTCACGATGAGAAGTTCCATCTAGAGCTGGAGCCACACCAGCTCCTTTGCCCCCGACCGTGTGACAAGACAGGCACAGCCCCTGAAACAAGCTTGCACCCCGGTTGACATCCCCGGGCTTTTCGATCATGCCGCGATAACGGGCCAATTCTTGTTCCTGTTTCGCGGCGGCAACCTCGTCAAGGAGCCGAGGGCTTTGGGAGATCGGAACCACGTGGGCACCGCCCTCGAGGGAACGCGGATCCCCTCCCCACGGGAAGGAAAGGACCAGGCCTTCTTCCCTGACAGAAAGCTTGTGCCGAAAGAAGGTGCGGATCGCGTCAGCACTGCGAGCATGACTCCAGAGCCTGAATTCCATCAAGGCCCCGGCTGTGCCCGCTTGGGTTGGAGAAGTGCGGCCAATATCCAAGTACTGAAAATCGCTGGTATTTTTGTTTTTGCCTACAGCATCCAATTCTCCGTCAAGATAAATACGAAAGATTCCAGAGCGGTCCCGGCTCAAGGCAACATGGGTCCAAATTTCCGGGGTCATTCGGCGCTTGGCAATGACCAAATCTCCCAGGGCAGGGCCCCCATAAAATCGGGCCCGGGCATCATGAAAATTCAGATCGGCTCCACCAGGCCGCCCCAAGAGGCCATCGGCATTGTCAATCCCTTCTTCCAGTCGCACCCATGCCTCCACCGTAAACGGACCAGACAAGGAAAGCTGGGTGGCGGAATATTGACCAGGACTACCGTCCAACTGCAAGGCTTGCGGCAAGGACTTGGCCTTCTGGGCCCAGATTTCCTGCATCTCGCGATTGTTTGGCAATAGCTCGGACATTCGCTCCCATGCATTGGACGCGAGCAAGGATTCCGGAATTTGCGCCTCCAAGATGCCAGACAACAAAAGATTGGCCCCAGCGACGGTTCTGGACAGTTCATCCACGACCCCCTCCAGTTCAACTTGAGAGAGTTTTGTGATTGCTTTGATCACTCGGGAAAAGTGTTGAGCAGAGCCGCTTGCACCCACGGCCACCAATGCCGACAAGCGAAGACCTTGGGGAGTCGTGGATGGATCCAAGCAAGCCAAAACAGCCTGGTCGGCGCCAGCACCAATGCGACGCAAGGCTTGCAAGGCGGCTATCCGGAGGGACAGATCGTGCCGGGAATTGGCCAAGACTTTGGCGACCGGCTTTCGTAACTTCTTCAGTTGGAATGCGGCCACCATATCCACCAGTAAATCTTCCTGCCCCTGGGATCGCGAGAGTCGAAGAAGAGCAGGAGTAAAAACATCTTCCAACCCAGATTGTTCCAATCGGTCCCGCAAACCAAGTGCCGCGCGCATCAGCCCAGGAGATCGTTTCGGGTCTGAAAACAACTCTTCCATCAAGGGCATCAGCTTCCGGTCAGAACGGCCTCGCAAAAGCAAGACGAGTTCTTCCTCGTTGGGCAGACGATCCACATCCTGCCAGGCACGTAAAAAATGACCGACAACTTGATCTGAGGGCAAGGCTAGGGATGCGAACAGTCGAGATTCCGGGTCCAATTGCCCTGCTCGTCGGCTCTCTAGAAACTGGACGAGTGAGGCCGGCTGCCTTTCCAATCCCATACGAACCAAGAATCGTTCGAATTCTCGGTCATAGAGAGGGCCCGCAGGAACGGGAGTGCCGTGACGGCCAGCCCATGGAATATCCGCAACAGGAGCAACTCCAAGCGAGGGCTTTGCGAAACGAATGAGCTCGAACATATGATCTTGAGTGAAGTTCTCCTGCCGAAGCAGACTGCGAATGGCTTCGGCCCGCACCTGTGGATCGGGATCGTCCACCATGGAACTCTCGAGCCAACCGTCCTGAACCCGCAAGGCCTCGCGCCGTATATTCCGATTCGGGGATCGCAGCATGTCCAAACTGATCTTGGCGTTCACCTCACCGAGACTCTTCAGGGACCACAGGGCATGGATGCGAGCGTCCGCGCGTTGGGATTCATCCTGAGCGAGTTGAGCCAAAGCAGGAGCCAAATGCCGAGGCTGACGAAACATGATTTGGCGCCATGCCGCTCGCATTTCCCAAGTCGAGTCACTCTTCAAATACTCCACGAGTGCGAGATCCGGGACTTTTGTCAAATCCGGAATGTCTCGGCGGGTTTGACTTTCATGGCGAACTCGCCACACTCGGCCACGACTCTTGTCCCGTGCAGGATGTTCTCGCGAGACTTCGTTGTGAGAAATGATTTTGTTGTACCAATCCACAATGTAGAGACAACCATCCGGGCCAAACTGAAGGGCAATGGGCCGAAATTGCTCATCACTGGAAGTCAAAAAGTTCGCCAGGCGTGTTGTGGAATACCCGCCACCTTCGGTTTCCCCGATTTTGACCGCATGGATTGTTCCAGTGATGGGATTGGCCACAAACATCACGGAATCCCAGGAAGAGGGGAAACTACCCGATCGACTCTCAAACAATGCCAGCCCTGACAGTCCCGTTCCCCCTAGGAAAAAATCGGTGATCGGTGCGGCAATCGGAGCATAGGGACGAAACTTTTCATTGCCAATGCCAGGATAGGTGGAGTAGTTTTGAAAGGGCACAACCGAATAATTCATATCGTTCGCCTCCTGGATAAAAGTCTCTCCCTCCCGGCCAAGAGCCAAACCCCAAATGTTATTGAAACCGTACCCAATGATCTCAAATTTGGATCCGTCCGGACGAAAGCGGCCAAGTTTGCAATAGTTAAATGTCACAGGAGCATTCTTGCCAGCAACCACTTGGGAGGAGTTAAAGGCGCCCTGAGCCATGGCAATCCAACCATTTGGCATGAAAGTAAATTGATGAGGCATGAGGTGAGAATCTTGCACACCAAAGCCACTTAAGAGGACTTGCCTGTGGTCAGCCGTACCATCCCCATTCCGGTCCTCAATGAAAATCACGTCGCTTCCATGCCCCAAGATTACGCCATTCTTCCAGGGCAATAGACCCATGGGCATCGCGAGGCCCTCAAGAAAAGTACGCGCCCTGTGGGGACCGGGGTCACACGGCTTGTCAATAACCACCACTTGATCCCTGCCTCCCTTTTCCCAAAGTTCGGCGGCAGCTTCCGGACTTTCGTTGGCATCCATGGGATATTCGGTTGCGGTCATGGACCACATTCGACCAGCATCATCAAATTGGATGGTAATCGGTTTGGGCAGGCCAGTCTCCTCGCTCGCAACCAACTCCACCACAAATCCATGGGGAACCTGAAAGCTCGCCAATTCTTCTTCGGGTGTGAGTCCGGATTCACTCGAAGGGAGGGTCTGGATGGTGATTCCGCGGAAGGACGCCTGGACGGGACCACCAGAATGAACTTGGAAACCGATCTTGCCGGCACGAGGGATTCCGGAATCCGGCTCAGTGTAGTCCACTGTCGCCACCCCATTGATCCAGAGTTTAATTTCGGGGCCTTCGCAGCGAATCACGTAATCGTTCCATTTTCCTGAACGCAAGCGAAGGTCAACAGGGTTCGCCTCTGAAGCTGCTAGAACACGATTGCGCCGATTCTCATCGTACAAGGCACCCCACCAGGAGGGATCCCCAAGGTCAGCTTGGTAACCCGCAGCATGGCCATTTTTCAGGCGCTTGGAGCGGAACTGGACTCCGCTGTTGATCATGCCTTGACCTGGAACTCCTTCCAATCGAAACTGCAAACGCAATTCAAAATCCGCATATTCTTTGTTGGAAAAAAGGAAGGAATTTTCGGCGATCTTCGTTTGCAAATCCCCCCCCACCAAAGCACCGTTCTCAACCCTCCAGATTTGAGGATCAGAAGTTTCCCAACCCTGCAGGGTTTTTCCATCAAAAATAGTCTCCGCATCCTGGGGACAAAGGTGCCCAGGAAAAGCAAGCAGGGTGAGGAGAAAAATGTCCATGATTACAGCAGGCAAAGGATTGTAGGCTGGCATCCTGGAGTCGCCTACCCATGAGCCCATCTTCCACACCAGTTCGCGTTGCCATCGCTGGTCTCGGCTTTGGTGCCGAGTTCATTCCTCTGTATCAAGCGCACCCAAACGCCACCATGGCGGCCATTTGTCAACGCACCCCTGAGCGGCTGGATGCGGTTGGCGATGCCTTCGGCGTTTCCAACCGCTACACCAATTTCGAAGATTTACTTGAGGATTCGGAAGTGGATGCCGTACACATCAACACGCCCATCCCAAACCACGCGGAGCAAACGATTGCCGCGCTGGAGGCGGGCAAGCATGTAGCCTGCACTGTCCCCATGGCCACTTCGCTCGAAGATTGTCAGCGCATCGTGGCGCTCACAGAAGAAACCGGCTTGCAATACATGATGATGGAGACTGTTGTTTATAGCCGTGAATTTTTTTACATGCAAGAGTTGGCGCAAAGCGGTGCACTGGGAAGGATTCAATTTATTCAAGCTTCGCACCAACAAGACATGGATGGTTGGCCAGACTCATGGCGCGGTTTTCCCCCGATGCATTACGCCACCCACTGCGTCGGACCGTGCCTGGCCCTGCCCGGACTGGATGCAGTATCCGTGAGTTGTTTGGGATCTGGACGCATTCGCGAGGAATTGATTGCAGAGTACGGCTCCCCTTTTGCCGTGGAATCCGCTCAGATCGCGATGTCGGATGGCAAAACTGCAGCACGTATTTACCGTTCTTTGTTTGATACCGCGCGCCAATACCGCGAAAGTTTGGATGTTTATGGCAGTCTCCAATCCGTGGAATGGCCCTTGATGGAAGGCCAACCCCTGATCTTGCACACCGCCAAAAAACCGGAAGCGGAAATCCCCGAGACTGTGGTGTGTCCAGATTTTGCGCATCGCCTTCCCGAGCCACTCCGTCGCTTCACTACCGAAGGCGTTTATGATCAAGATGCCAACGAGCACCTTTCCTTTACGCAAGGCTCCGGCCACGGTGGCTCGCACCCCCACCTCGTGCACGAATTTGTCTCTGCCCTCATGGAAGGCCGCGACCCACACCCGAACGTGCGGCAATCTGCCAACTGGACTTGCGTTGGTCTCCTAGCCCACGAATCTGCCCTCGCTGAGGGGGAGTTACTGGAACTCCCCGCCTTCACCCTGTCGGACGGGTCTCACGCCTCATCCCCCTAGCCTTCTTAGAGCTCCACCGGTTTGTAGCCCCCTCGGGCGCGGAACCACAGAGCGATCAGGCCAAACGCGGCGAACAAGATGAGTGGGAAGCGGGCGGCGAAGGCCAGGACGTCGCGACCGGCGGCGGCCTTGCTCTCGGCAAAAACGGCCGTCAATGTGGCTTGATCTGTTTGGCTTTGGGCGGCGAGGAAAGCGGCTTTTTGATCTGGGTCAATTTTTTCGTGTTCCATCCACATAAAACTGCCGCCGACCGTGGTCGCCTCAGCAAAAGCGGGCGCTTCCGCGGCCACCCGCGTTTGCGTGGATTGGTCAAAGGCCGCGCCCAGAATGGGGCCACCGACAATGCCGGCCGACAGCAAACCAATAGCGGACACGGTATTCAGGGTCAGGGCACCGCCTTTTGGATAACGCTCGGACACGAAACCCAGAACGCAGGGCCAGTAGTACGTTTGGCCAAGGGCGTAAAGGACAAAGGCAATGAAGATGGCGGATTCGGCCGCACCCGACAACCAGTACAGACCCACGGCAGAAAAAATTCCGCTGACGCACAATAAACCGGGAGGGCTAAAGAACTTCAAAATGCCGCCGGCGAACACTCGCAATACGAACATGATGGAAGCCGAAAAGACCAAGGCGAAGGCAGGATTGACCTTCATATCTTCGAGCACCGGAGTCATCAAACCCTTGATCCAACCATCCGTCCCCAATTCGGCCGTGGCCACCGGAATCATGAGCAAACACATCAAAAAGAACAAGGGTTTACCAACGGCCCACACAGCCAGGCCATAGAGCAGACCCACACCAACGCCGGCGTAAAGGCTGAAATTAAACCATTGAGCGGGCAGATCCCAAGAAGTGAGTTGACCGACTTGGTTGCCGACTTCATAAATCACGAGGAAGGATGCCAAAGCGGCGCCAAGAAAACCAACCTGTTGCAGCATTTCACGGAATGAAATTCCAGCTTGCACGCGCTCATCCACGGGAAATTTGCATTGCGTGTACAGCAGGGCGTATACGGCGGCCGGGAAAATCATCCAAAGAGCGTGGAAGCGCCAGCCATCCACCCAGGACTCGGTGCCGATGATGGCCAGCGTGCCAAATACCAGTCCCGCCGGCCAAGCGGCGTGCAGAATCGTCAGCCATTTGGTTTTTTCTTTGGGATACACCGCCGCACAAATGGGATTGATGACGGCCTCAACAATGCCGTGGCCCAAACCGGCACAAATGGCGAAGGCATACAGTGCGCCGTAACTCTGGGCGTAAAAAGTGCCAATGCCGGCCACAACCTGCAACACGAAAGCACCATACATCGGAAATTTATAGCCCGTCTTGTCCACCAGCAGGCTAAAGCCAATCATGGTGATGGCAATGGGCCAAAGGGTTGCGCCAAAGACCTGTCCCGCTTGTTGATCGGTCAAAGAAAACTCGGCGGCATACTCACCCCCCATGGCGACACGAAAGGCAAAGCCAAAACCGGCGGCGGCCAGCGAAAGAAAACTGGCCCAAAACAACATGCGTTTTTCTCGGGAGGATAGATCCTGGGCAGTGACGATGGATTTCATGGGGTTTCTAAGGAGTGAGGAAGTGCTTTTGTAGCAAATCCTCCACGCAAAATGTGCCCTCTTTAGGAGCAAGCCTTCGCTACGCTGTGGCCCGCTCATGGCCGACCCCTACGACCCCTCTCCTGCTACTGGCGATCGTTTCACCTTTGGTCTCTGGACGGTGGGCAATCCCGGCGCTGATCCCTTTGGCCCTCGAGTTCGTCCCCCAGTCCCGCCGACCGAGTTGGTGGCGGGCCTGGCCAAGGCCGGTGCTTGGGGCGTCAATCTGCATGACAACGACCTGGTTCCCTTTGGGTCTTCGGCCGCCGAGCGGGACCGTATCGTCGCCGAATTTCAGCAGGCCTTGTCCGATCATGGTTTGGTGGTGCCGATGGCAACCACAAATTTGTTTAGCCATCCTGTCTTTCGGGACGGTGCCTTTACCGCCAGCGATCCGGAAGTGCGCGCCTTTGCCCTGCAAAAGGCAATGCGGTCCATCGAGATGGGTGTTGAATTGGGCGCGGGCACGATTGTCTTTTGGGGTGGCCGTGAGGGCGTCGAGACGGACGCCGCGCGGGATTGCCGGGACGCCTTGGGCTGGTACCGCGAGAGCATGAATTTCCTCTGTGCTTGGACCAAGGAACAGGGCTGGAATTTGAAGTTTGCCCTTGAGGCCAAACCCAACGAACCCCGCGGCGACATGTACTTGGCGACGACCGGCCACATGCTGCACTTCATTGAGACCTTAGATCATGCCGAGATGTGCGGCGTGAATCCGGAAGTGGCGCATGAAAATATGCCCGGCTTGTCGATGGTGCACGCCGTCGGCCAAGCCATGGAATCCGGAAAGTTGTTTCACATTGATTTGAATGCCCAGCGCATTGGCCGTTACGACCAAGATTTGCGCTTTGGCAGCGAGGATTTGAAGGGCGCCTTTTTCTTGGTGCGCATGTTAGAGGGCACTTGTGGGCACCCCGCGTATACCGGGCCCTTGCACTTTGATGCGCACGCCTACCGCACCGAGGATGGCGACGGAGGTTGGGATTTTGCGCGCGGTTGTATGCGCTCGTACAAAATCTTGGCGGCACGAGCGCTGGCCTTTGATGCCGACACCGAGGTGCAGGAAATTTTGGCCGCAAATCATGCCGACGCCCGCAACATCGCCCCCACTTTGGCGGAGTTCAACGGCGCAAACTTGGCCGCGCTCGAGGCTTTGGATTTGGATGTGGATGCTCTAGCCGCCAAGGGACACCGTTACGAGCGTTTGGATCAACTGGCCATGGAGCACCTCATGGGTGTCCGCGCCTGAGCATGAGTTTGTACCTGGGGATTGACCTCGGCACACAAAGTCTGAAGTGTTTGGTTTACGACGCCGAGACGCGGCGCGTGGTGGCGCGGAGTGCGCATCCGTGTGCCGCTCCGCAGGCTCCCCGAACCGGTGCTGCGGAGCAGGATCCAGCCGATTGGTGGCAGGCCTTGGAGCAAGCTCTGCCAATAGTATTGGCAACCGAGGGTGTCGATGCCGCGCGCTTGCGAGGACTTGGCGTGAGCGGACAGCAACACGGCCTCGTGGCGCTGGATGAAGCGGGTGCTGTTCTGCGGCCGGCCAAATTGTGGTGCGATGTCGAGGCCGTGGCAGAAGCCACCGCTTTGTCGGCCGCCAGTGGCCGCGCTGTGCCGCCAGGTTTTACGGCGCCGAAGTTGCTGTGGATGAAGGCGCAGGAACCGGAGTTGTTCGCACAACTGCATCGAGTTTGTTTGCCGCATGATTGGCTCAACCTGCAACTCAGCGGCGTTTGGGCCACGGATCATGGTGACGCTTCGGGCAATGGCCTCTACGATCCACTTGTTGGTGACTACGACGCGCAGGCCGTTGCTTGGGTGGATGCAAAACTAAGCGACAAACTCCCACCGCTCAACACCCACGATGTTTGGCACGGCACGCTCTTACCAAACTTGGCGCAGAAATTTGGTTTGCCGGAGGGACTTCAAATCGCGGTTGGCTCCGGAGACAACATGATGAGCGCCCTGGGCGCGGGTGCGTGCCGCGACGGCGTGCTCGTGGTCAGCCTGGGTACCAGCGGAACCCTCTTTGGTCGCGCCGCCCAGCCCATCGTGGATCCCGACGGGCATATCGCGCCCTTCCGAGATGCTACGGGCGGAGGATTGCCGCTCTATTGCATTCAAAACTGCACCACCGTGACGGAAGAGGTACGGCAGGCCTTTGGGCTTTCCTTGAAGGAACTCACTCATCTGGCCGAGGCCGAGCCAGCTGGCGAGGGACCGTTGTTCCTGCCCTATCTCACTGGTGAACGCTCGCCAGATTGGCCGCTGGCCTCCGGTGTCTTACATGGCTTGCGACCGGGCGATTTGAAACCCGGCAGAGTTTTCCGCGCCGCCATGGAGGGCGTTAGTTTTGCCCTTTATGCGGGAGCCACCCGCCTGGCCAAGCTGGGTCTTACGACGAAAGAACTCCGCCTCGTGGGTGGCGGTGCACAAAACTCGCTTTGGCAACAAATGCTGTCGGATGTGTTCGATACCCCCGTCCTCTTGCCCACAGAACCCGACTCTGCCGCTCTCGGCGCCGCCCTACAAGCCTTGGCCAGCGACGCCCCCGACTTCCACGGGGCCCTTGCCGACCACACGCCGCCTGTCCAGGATTCCGCCATCGATCCCAACCCCGCTCTCACCCCCGTCTATCGCGCCGCTGCCGAACGCCACCGCTCCTTGGGGGAAACTTTATTCGGGTAAGGAACTAGAAAGGCAAAGTGG
>CAYXFZ010000025.1:0-8807 GCA_964464385.1 uncultured Planctomycetales bacterium | reverse complement strand
TATTTACGTCCCCTAGAATGAGCTCGTGTCACTCAGCGCCCTCTTGCTCGGTTTAGCTCCAACGGTTCTCTTTCAAGAACCGGAGAGAGCTAGCCTTATTTTATAATTTAAGATCGTCGAAGTCGATGTCGTCAGGGGCGCAATATCCGCTCTGTAAAAGAGTAAGTTTACCATCCCTAAAGAGGGCAAGGCTAGGAAAACTATAAGTGTTCAATCTCTGGCGCAATGCGAAGTCAACTTCAAGAAGTCTTTGCGTTTCTTTGGCATTTAAAGACTCCATAAAATCTGTTCGTGGTATAGATAATTCTTGCGCGATATCGGCAAGCACTTCATCATCAGACGGATTTTTTGCTTCAAGGTAGTAAGCATGTTGAATCGCTTCAAACATCTCACGATCAAGCTCAAATCGTCGTGCTGCAATAACTGCACGACATGCGACCCAGGTGGATCGCCTTGGAGAACATTTCTCCCAAAAGTCGAAATTGAATTTTACGCCGCTAGTCTTGCCGACATCATGCCAAGCTCGTTGGACATAGTCGCGAGTCGCCTGGTCCATCGGCTCGACTGAATCAGGGGCAAGCCCCCCGAGAACAAGCTGTATTTTATATTGAGGGTAAGCGCTTTCGATTGCGGCCAAGGTGGGAGCAAACCCCCAGCACCAAGAACACATTGGATCTGCTATGTAAAGTAATGAAGCGGTGCTCAGCGTTCGGTTGGGTGCGAGAAATTTATGAGGAAGTTTTAGTATACAATGGACGTGCCCGGGAACATCGTGGCTATTCTTTGTTAAGGACAGTTTTGCCGCATACTGTATGGCCTAACCAAATGAATATTATTCCGAAGAATTCACCAATGTAGAGTGCTTCTGGCAGATCATTGGCTTTAGTTAAGCTACCGCCGATCCCGGGTAAGATCCCACCGAAGCCAATGAAGATAGTCCCCCAAGCGCGCAGAAATAACGCCTGTTGATTGTTCGTATCGACAGTGCTTAAATTTTCTTTGGCATTCATCCTATAGGTTCGTGCAAACTTGATGGAAGAATGCACTGCAGTTCCAATGAGAAAAGTTGCAGCATAGATATTGATGAACGGAGTTAGTGAGCGAATCCATTGCCATGATAAAATATTGCCACTAGGCCGGACAGGGTCTAGCATTTCAGTTTCTAAGGGGCTCAGAAAAATAGCGACTGAAGCGATTATGACTATTATCAAGGAAAGACCAGTTAACAAATGAGCGGTAGATTTTTTTTTGAATGCTAAGTAAACAGAACCGGTAGCTAGGGGGTATCCCCCTAGAATCGCGCCAGCCCAATACCACCATCGATTAAGTTCTAGCGAATTTCCGAATAATGTAATACTTGATTCAAGTGTCGTGCCGAGGCCGTAAAAGAAAACTCCGATCGCCCACCAAATGAGATGAGATGGCCAGGATTTTTTAGCAGCGCTTTTTATGAGGGCAACTAAGAAAATTGCAGCAATAATGCTCGTACCTATAGGTAGGTAGTAAACAAATGATGGAAAATCCTGACGATACAACATGGCGCTGTAGTTTACCTGCATTCCAAACTCTCTCTAAATTACTCGGGCGGGAGCCTTTAGAGAGATAGCCTCCTCCTCAATCTCGTTGCAATCCAAGGAAATGGGCCAACCAAGGGATGTGATTTCCGTCCCATCGGGGCCTCTGTTAGGCGCCTCCCCTAGAATGAGTCCGTGATTCTCAGCGCCCTCTTGCTTGGCTTAACTACAACGGTTTTCTTTCAGGAACCGGAAGAAACAGAGTTGGAAGCGGCGCAAAGAAAAGTTATTGAGTTAGAAGCCGAGCTCGGGTCGAATCATTTGGATTTAGCAGAACCCCTTACTGCCATAATGGTGATTCATTACAGACAGGATCAATACGAAAAAGCGGAAGTCGTGTGCCGTCGGGTTCTCGCGATTCAAGAAAAATCCCTCGGCCCTGAGCATCCGAATGTAGCGGCCACCCTCAACAACCTCGCCATTCTTCTTGAGGCCTACGGCTCCTATGCAGAAGCACGACCTTTGCATGAACGAGCACTGGCGATTCGGGAAAAAGCCCATGGGCCCGAGGATCCGAGGCTGGCCACCCCTCTCAACAACCTCGCCAATCTTCTTGAGACCCAAGGCTCCTATGCGGAAGCCCGTCCTTTACATGAACGGGCACTGGCGATTTGGGAAAAAGCTCTCGGCCCCGAGCACCCAGATGTAGCCACCGTTCTCAACAACCTCGCTGCATCTCTTGATACTCAAGGGCTCTATTCGGAAGCGCGACCTTTATATGAGCGGGCATTGGCTATTTACGAAAAGGCCTTGGGCCCCGACCACCCAACTGTGGGCACATCACTCAACAACCTTGCCAGTCTTCTTGATTATCAAGGCTCCTATGCGGAAGCTAGGCCTTTGTATGAACGTTCACTGGCGATTTGGAAAAAATCCTTTGGTCCTGAGCACCCGCGTGTGGGCGCCATCCTCAACAACCTCGCCAATCTCCTTGATGCCCAAGGATCCTATGCGGAAGCGCGACCTTTATTTGAGCAAGCGTTAGCGATTACAGAAAAATCCCTCGGCCCCGGGCACCCAGATCTGGCCCTTGCATTCGACAACCTTGCCTTGCTTCTTTATAAACAAGGCTTCTATGGGGAATCCTGGCCTTTTTATAAACTGGGATTGGAGACAACATTGCTTCATCTTTCGAAAAATTTAGCGGGCATGGCTGAAGCCGAGCGTTTTCAGTATTTGGGTACTCTGTACGGCACTGAACTCCTCCTCCTAAATATCGTTGCAATGCAAGGAAATGGACCGAAGAAGACGGATTGATTCGCAAGGGTTGTGGGCATGAATGCGGCTACCCCCCACCGGTCTGTTGTCATAGTGAGTAGGGGGGAAGTTCTTCTCCTGCCATGCATGGATTACTTGGGCAGGAAAAACTTAACTTTCACTGCGGCATAGAAAGCAAAGTGTACCAAGCGGTGTCGTGGAGAAGGGGTAGACCAGATGTGGAGAGGAGGCCGGGGGCGGAGATTTCATGCACAAAACCGGGGCGGAGATCAGGAATGGTCAAAACGAGTTGCGTGCCTTCCGCAGAGAGTTGCAAAGTTTGGATAGAGTGCACGGTCTCGTCTACAGGTTCTGATCCGTAGGTGGACCAATGGTTATAGGTCCAGGATCGCACCTGCAACTCGGCGGTTTCCAGCGAGGCGGGGTCGAGCGGTAAGGTGAAGTGCAAGGCAAAGCCATCGGCAAGGGAACGCACTTCCAAAAGATCAAAAGGCGTTTTTCCAGTCCATCGGATCCGTTGCAAACCTTCGGTGGCGGTACCCAGGCTGGGCCAACCACGAGTCGTCATGCCGCACCAGAGCGAACCATCTTCAGCCCAAGCCAAACGTGTGATGCCGGCCTTCAATCCCTTGCGCAAGGGATAACAAGCACCTTGCCAGCGACCGGCCACCTTCTGCAGGGAAATGCGAAACACTTCGGCGGAGTATTGATCCCCCACCATGACCTGACCACGATAAGGGCCGAAGTTCCCCTGCGTGTCCCAAAGAAAATCACTGGGCGAACGGCCCAACAAATCCCAAGGGATCCAAACGGCTGGGAGTTGGTAACCCGGCACCGTGGCAGCGGCTTCATTCACACTGCCACCATCTGGAATTTCGCCGGGATGGGTCACTCGACTCCGCGGTAAATCGCAAGAATCCACACCCCACGGGTGACCGTGAAAACTACCCTCTCCCACGGCGGTGAACTTACCCGTAGCACACCACTCGCCTTGGTTGTCGGTGTAGAACACTTCATCCCAGGGCGCAGTGCCCACCCCTGCCGGCGAACGCAATCCCGCGGCCACGCCCTCCCAAGTGCCATCGGACTGCAAGCGAATGGCCCAGCCGCGCCACGGCACCTTGCCAAAGTATTCCTCGCCGAAGGGTTTGTTCAGAGTCATCCAAAAAGAACCGTCCGAGGTCCGAGCCGGGCCAAATGCATATTCGTGGTAATTACCCGACATCCCCCAGCCATCGGCAACCGTTTCCAAATCGTCCATACGACCGTCAGCATCACGATCGCGCATGCGCGAGAGCTCCCCGCGCTGGACTACATAGATCCACCCCTCGTGTTCCATCAAGCCCAAAGGCTCTTGCAGGCCCTCAGCCCAAAGATGCCATTCTGTTTCGGGATTAAATTGGTATTTCCAGATTTCGCCACGGCGAGTGGCGATGAAGAGGGAATCGCCTAGCGGCAAGAGGCCACCAACCTCCAGGACGATGCCGTCGGGAACCGGGACATCCAGGATTTCGAAGTAAACGTCTTCCGACAAGGCCAACGATTCTTGCCAGGCAAAGGCCAGGAGCAGGATCACCATCGGTAGATCACCTCGCGGGATTCGCCGTCCTGCAACACAAAGGGCATGGCGGGGGTCAAGCGAAGGCCCGGTGCACCGGGCAAATCCACGGCCACGGCACCGCCGAGAGCCCGCAAGGTACGCACCAGAACAGAGCCGTCGGAGGCATAACGGGCCCGGGTGGTGTCCTGCACTTCCACAGCGCCTACCTGGATGCGAATCGTAGGCCAACCCTCCTCATCCAAACGCCAGCCGAGTAGTTTGCGCGTGTCCGGGCCATCGCCCAAAACTTGAAAAGGAAAATCCCCTTGCAAGACGAGATGATCTTCGCCGAGCGGCTGCAAGGGCTTGAGATTGCGGCCACGCCAGGTGCCCTCAACATCCAAAAATTCGCCGCGCCAAATCCAGGCCAGTTGGAGGTTTTCGAAATCCCAGGCGTAGTGGGTGCGCTCTACCGAGCCAACGGCCAAACAACGCGCCGACAAATCCACCAACACACCGCCGTGCAAGCGCGGTCGGCCACTCGTCTCCAACACATAAGCGCCGGGCGCGGTCACCAATCCCTCGGGTAGTGGCATGGCCGCGCCCAAAGACATCCAGGTGCGCAAAGCCGCCTGCTCGGCGCGGGCTTCTGGGGTAGCTCGCGGCCAAAAGCTGGGCATGCGCGTGCCCGGGCGGTGCTCGGTTGGGGTCGCCAGCCACTCCTGAAACCAAGTGGGTTGCAAACGCTCGTGCTGAAGGGCCAGGTCCATTCCCGGGATGCCTGGCCCTTCCAGACCCCCGACTGAATGGCAAGCAATGCAGTTCTTGCCGCGCAGTCCAGCCAAGGTCTGGCCCTGGGCCACGGCCGCGGGCGAAAACGGGGGCTCTCCCCCATCCAGCGGTTGTTGGTCGAATCCCTGCAAAAAATCCGCCCAGGATTTGGCCTGTTCTGCGGTCAACTCCACACAGCGCGCTCGGACATAGGGTCGGGCTCGGCGTTCACCGCGCAAGTGGTCTTGAATCCATTCCGGTCGCAAGCGGCGCCCCACCTGATCCAAGGCCGGCGGAATCCGACCCTCGGATCCCAAGTCTTCAACACCCACGAAATTTTGGCGAGCGATTTCGGACAAGCCACCTTGGGAATTGCGACTGTGGCAAGAAAGACAGCCGGCTCGAGCCAAGCGATTCGTCACGGGGTCGGATCCCGAAGGGATCGAGCTCGAGAAGGACGGCGGGACGGGTGCCCGCGGATGTTCCGGGGGCTGCAACACCGGCCGAGCAACCCAAAAGGACTCCGCCGGAATGGGAGCGAACTCAGAAAATCCCGGCCCCTGCCATTGCAGTTCCAATTCCTCACCCCCTGCGGCCTCGGTCATGCGCACTTCCAAAGCGTGCGAACCAGCGACCAGCGGCAGGGTCACCTGTGCCGCGTGCATCGGCGCCAAAGCTTCGTTGACAAGCACCTGCACGCCGTCCAACCACAGCCAAGAGGAATCGTCCGAGCTGAGTTGAAAACTCCACTCGCCGGACTCGGGCACTTGCAAGTTGGCGCGGAAGCGCAAGAGAAAATGGTCGTCGCGGGTGCGCTCATCCACACCAATGCCATCCGTCCAACCAGAAGCAGCCGCCTTGAGGCCAGCAAGATCCGGAAGCCCTTCGTCTTCAATCTCCAGCTCAAAGCACTCCCAGGCCAATCCGGGTTGCAATTGCTCAGGGTCCCCTGGAAGCCATTGCTTCCTGAGCAACCAAACGGAAAGAGCCAACGCTTCTTCCGCGTCCAAGCCAAAGGCGTGCGGCAAGTCTGAAAAGGCCGATGCATCTTGGGCCAAAAAACCTGCCAAGGCCCCCACCTCCAGACGCTGCTCCAGGCCGGGAATTCCTTTGCGCTCATGGCAGGCCAAGCAACCTGTTTCCCGCCAAAGGTTTTCGCCCTCTGCCGCTTGGGTAGGCACCACCGGAAATGGGCCCGCGTCCTGGCAAGCCAGGAACACGACCATCGTGGACAGGAAAAGCATCCCTCAGAGATTAGCGTGCCGGCTCGGCCAGTCGTTTCCAGCGCAACCAGGAAACCCGAGCTCGTGTTTGGAAGGAGGCGATCCCCAAGGGCCGCGAGTTGAGGACCTCGGGACGCAGGCCAACGGTTTTCCCCAGCAAGGAAACGCTCGTCAAGGGTTCTTCATCCAACCAAGCTTCGACGCGATCGGCACGAACGCGAACGCGTACCCGATAGGCACGACCCGAAACAAAATCCCGCACGACGGCACTGCCGTTGTGGGCCGCGTCCTCGCCATCCAAACTGGAAAAGCCACAAAGCGAACCACCCCAGCCCCCCAGGATCAAAGTGAGATGGCTGTCCGCCACCGGAAAAGTCAATCCGCAAAAGAAATCCGTACCTGCCAGCCGGATCGCTTGCATTTCCAATTCATAGTTCATGCGCGGCAACTCCGACTCCCCATTCCCCGCACCGCCCGTCCAATGAATGCCCACCAGAGGGGCACCCATGCCAAACTCAACACCCTCCGGCCCAAACACCACCTGCCCCGGGGAACCAAAATCCGATTCCGCCCAATTCTTTTCCAAAAACGCACCCTCTACCCACGCGCGCGGCATTGAGCAAGATGCCAAAAAAACGATCAGGAAGACTCGACCCAGCACCCGTTAAACCCGAACGGAAAACTGCAGAGAGCCCCAGGAGGCAAACTCAGGCTGGAGCTTGATTCAGCGAAGCGTGGGGATTCCGTCATCTCCTCATTCGGGGCGTTCCAAGTTTTCGGATTTGCATGCGGGACACCTATTTGGGGGCTCGTTCGGGGTGTTGTGCCAATCAAAGCCACAATCCCCACACCACTGTAGATCAATCCAGGTGATGGGAACATCCCAGGACAACTCTCCCCTCCAGATCACAGGGAAAAAGGGCCATCTTGAGTCTGAAAACGAATCCTCCGGATTGCCCGAAACCAATCGAACCCTTGCTTGTTCAAATGGAGGAGGACTTGGGGAGTTATTGAGGGCATTCGCCCACGCCTGCCGGATATCGGGATCCTGGAAACGAAATGGAATCCCGGTGACGGAAATGATGTCGTATTTCTTTCCTCCATCCTTGTCAAAACTTTGGTGTTGTATTTGGTGCAGGGAACCATCAGGAAATCCCCCCCTTGAGCTGAGGCTATTGGGATCCAGCAGATCAAACCAACGCGCATAGGGAGCGCTCACCGTGCCCGGAAGGGGCGGGATCTCCAGAATCATTTTCCCAACGAGGGCGAAATCTCTGAGCAAGAAATCTGCGGAAAACTCAAAATCCGCGAAGAGGGCCCAATCGTCTGGTTTTTTTTGATTGGGGTAGAGATTCAAGGAGAGTGGACGAATCCCCTGGAAAAGTGAGTTCTGGAATTCCTCACTCTCGACAAAGGATTGCTGCGTGGACTGGGGCTGGACAAAAACCGAAAAGGGGCCAAATGAACGCACGCCAGACCAGGCGGCAGCATTCCTTGGAAATTCGTGAGGACGCAAGATCGTCCGATCCTTCCCGGACTTCAGCCATGCCATTTCGGAAGAGAGGCTGTGGTGACGGAAATAATCCGGATCTACAAGGAGCAGGAAATCTTCGGGCTTGTAGGTGAATGAAAAAACCAAAGTCATCCCAACTTCATGCTGGCCAGGGGCAAGCTTGGAAAACAAGGCAGGCGCCTCATATCGCCAACTGTTCTCGGTTCCTCTCGATGGATTGTAAGAAGCCAACGTTCTTTCTTGACCGGAATCGCGCTCATAAGGGAATTCCTTACCATCCACGGTCCACAACACCTCTGAAAATCCAACGACAAAGGAGCGAGAGGAAATCAGGTCTTTTGCAAAACTTAAGAGCCCGAGGATTTTGTCTTCATCGTTATGGTCCCCAACACGAAGGACGGGAGCCACCTGAAGATCCAATGGAAAGAGGACTTTCACGGCCTCGTCCATGATTTCCCGAGGGGCCGATCCAGCGACGATGGAGTCTTGCCATTGCTTGAGGAACTCCTGGGTCTCTGGACTCTCCACACCCAAGCCAAGTTCTCGATAATTCCGCAAGAAGTGGACGGCTTCCGTGCGCTGTTGCGTTGCATGGAGGTTGGCAAACACCAGGACTGCAGTTGCCAGGAAAAAGCCGGAAAGCGAAAGAACCGGATGGCGGCGTGTCCATTTGCTGATCCGCTGCAGGGGCGTAGGCGGTTTGGCGAGAATCGGCTCGTGAGCAAGCCAGCGGCGCAGGTCCGCGGCCAGGTTCGCCATGGACAGGAAGCGGTGGTCGGGAATCTTTTCCAGAGCCTTCATGCAGATCACCGCCAGATCCCGTGGGCAGCGAGAACGGATCGCCCGCGGGTCAGCCGGATCCTCCAAGACAATCTTCTGCAACACTTGCTGACTCGTGTCCCCTTCGAAAGGGCGCTGTAATGTCAAGACTTCCCAAAGAGCAACACCAAGGCTGAAGATGTCGGTGC
>CAYXFZ010000024.1:20976-27984 GCA_964464385.1 uncultured Planctomycetales bacterium | reverse complement strand
AAGTTGGCGGTTTTCGAAGATCACCTCCTTTATGCCGACGGAGTCGAGCGCTTCGCCCCATTCGTGGACCAGATTCAAACTTTGCGCACCCTGCAAAATGAATTTCAGAAGCACACTGGCGTACGGGATTATGGTGCCAAGAATGGCACCAGTCCGGGCATCTGCCACCAAGTTGCGCGCGAAGATTTTGTGGACCCAGGGGATTTTGTGCAGGCTACCGATTCCCACACTTGCATGGGGGGTGGCAACAATGCCCTGTCTTGGGGCGTCGGCGCGACCGAATACGCCTCTTTGGCCCATTCCGGTTTCACTTTTGTGCAAGTGCCCGAGAGCATTCGCTTTGAACTGCAGGGCGAACTCTCCGGGGCCTGCACGGCCAAGGATGTCATGTTGGAAATCCTTCGCACCTTCGCCAAGGAAGAGGCCACCCTCAACCGCTCCATGGAGTTTGGTGGTCCGGGATTGGCCTCCCTTTCCTGTGATGAGCGTGCCACCCTTTGCAATATGGCGACGGAGTGCACGGCTCGCACCGGGATTTGTGAGGGGGATTCGGCGCTGGCGGAGTGGTTGGCCGAGCGGCGCCCCGGTCGAAGCGCTGCCGACATTGCCGCGACCTTTGTTTCCCCGGATGCCGGTGCAAGCTACGGCGGCGGCGTTCACCCGATTGACTTGAGTGCCATCCAGCCCATGGTGGCCGAGCCCGGCGACCCGACTTACGGCAAGACCTTGCACGACTTGGAGTCGGTCTCCATTGACATTGCCTATGCGGGTTCCTGCACCGCCGGCAAGGTAGAGGACATTGCCTACTACGCTCAGGTTTGCCAGGCCGCCCAGGATGCGGGAGTGCGGGTTGCCGACGGCGTGCGTTTCTACATTCAGTTTGGCTCCGCGGCCGTGCGGGATCACGCCCGGGCGCAGGGTTGGACGGCCCTGTTCGAGTCGGTAGGCGCAACTTTGGTCGAGCCGGGGTGCGGCGCATGTATTGGTTGTGGCCCTGGCGTTTCGGAAACCGCCGATGAAGTCACCATTTCCGCCATCAATCGAAATTTCGCCGGGCGTTCCGGACCCGGTCGCCTCTATTTGGCCAGTCCCTTGACGGTGGCCGCGTCGGCCTTCACCGGCACGATTTCTGCCTTCCAGCACGGGATGTTTGCGGACTTGTCCGGCCCCGTGGACGCCTAAGCCCGGTCGTGGATCCACCTCCTGCCCCGCCCTCTGCCCCCCAGGGCAGCACTCGCCGCGGCGTGGCCTGGACCGCGGTTTCCACCCTGACGCGGATGGTGATTCAGTTGGCCACCACCTTGGTCTTGGCCCGACTGCTCTTTCCTGAAGCCTTTGGTCTGATTTTATTGGTTCGGGTTTTCCTTTTGGGCGCGGCGCAGTTTGTGGATACCGGGGTACGCCTCAGCGTCATCAATCACCACCGCGAAGACCGAGATTTCTTGCGCACCGCCTTTTCAGTGCAAATTGGACGAGGACTGGTGATTGCCGGGGCGGCCGTGGCCCTGGCCGGTCCGTACGCAATCTTTTATGGCCAGCCGGAGTTGGCCAAGTTGATCATGGTCGGAGGGCTGGCCATTTTGATTGAAAACTTGGCCTCCATCGGCCTGATGTCCGCCGATCGGAAACTTTCTTTGGGCCGCCGCGCCGGCTTGGAAATTGTCAGTTTGGTGGTCGGCACTTGTTGTGCTGTGGCCGTGGCCTGGCAGACCGAAAGTGTGTGGGCCTTCTTGGCCGGCCATGTAGCCCGCGCCTTGGTTTGGATGTTGGGCACCCACATCCTCTTGCCCGGCCCGGGCCTTCCCAAGTTGGAGAAAAAGGCGCTCTTGGATTTGTTGCATTTTGGCAAGTGGGTTTTCTTGTCCACCGTGCTGGCCTTTTTGGCGATGCAATCCGAGCGCCTCTTTGCCGGCAAGTTTTTTGACCTTGCCACCGTGGGTGTGTTTGGAGTGGCCATTGGCTTGGTGCGCTTGGTCGTCAGCGTGGTCACGCGGCAGGCCGTCATTGTCTTCCAACCTCTTTGGGCCGCTACCATGCGCCGCGATCAGGCCGAGTGGGCGCAACTTGTGGTGAAACACTTCACCCTCTTGATGTCCGCTTTGTCCTTGGCCATCGTTGGTTTGGCCGCCATTGGCCAACCTTGGTTCCGCTACTTGTATGACGATCGCTACGAGGCCGCCGGTGGTTTTGTCCCACTCCTGTGCTTGGCCTTTTGGTTCTTCGGTTTGCAAAATTTTTCTTCGCAAGCGGCGTTGGCCCTGCATGATGCCAAACCCACTGCCAAGGCCAATGGTCAGGCTCTATTTGCCAAATCCGTCGCCTGCTTTGGCGGTTTCGCTTGGTTTGGCATGCAGGGCTTCTTGGCCGGCATTGTCCTCGGCAACCTCGCTGGCTTGCTCTCCCTGCAACGCCATCTTGCCAACCAAGGCGCCGATCTCCGTGCCGCCACACTGCAAGCCACCCTCCGCGTCATTCTCCTTGGCGCCACCGCTGCCCTCCTTCCAATCGTGGTCGCCGACTTCCTCGGCGGCGGCGCCTGGCGCCCGATCTCCGAAATCATCATCGGCTTGGTGGTGCTGATCCCCCTACTAACCCAAACTAAAATAACAGCGCAAAACACCCCGGTTTAATTCCCATGACAAACTCCACCTCATGAGCTCGTATTGGCGATTGTGAGCTTGTTCGTGAGCTCGGCGCGGATGGCATGGGCACGGTCTGGGAGACGGTGCAAACGAGTTTGGGTCGCCGCGTGGCGGTGAAGGTAAATGCGCCGCATATTTCCATGTCGTTGACTTCTTTGCAGAGGTTCCAAAGGGAAGCCGAAGCGGGCGTGCGGCTGGCCCACCCGCACATCGTGGCGGTGCATCAAGTCGGCGAGGCCGGCGGCGTGCACTTCATTGCGCAGGAGTTGGTGGAGGAAGGCAGCACGCTGTCCGACGAAATCAGCCAGAGCCATGACCTTGTGGAACTTCCCAAGGACGACTACCCTCAAGTCGACGAGCGTTTTGCCGAATTCCCCCCGTCGTCCCGTGAACGCAACCTCGGCCTCCGTCCCGCCAGGGCAATCACGCCTTCCCCTTAACGTGCCCGACCCAATTCATTGCAACAAATGTCTCGGCTTCAATTGTTGCAATGAATTGGGCCGAGTTTGTTAATTGCCGTACTGCAGCTCGATCCAGTCGCGGTAGCCGCCGTCTTGGACCTGTTTCCACCAGGGCTGGTTTTGGAGATACCAGTCGAGGGTGTTTTGCAGGCCTTGGTCTAGGGTGACGGAGGGCTGAAAACCAAGGTCGGCGGCGGCCTTGGCGCAATTGATGGCGTAGCGGTGGTCGTGGCCGGGGCGATCCACGACAAAGGAAATGGAATCTTCGCAAGGGCGGTCTTGAGCGGGGAAAGATTCGGGGTATTGCTCGGCCAAGGTGGCATCGGTGGCAAAGGCGGCATCCACATTTGCGCAGAGGGCGCGGACGAGGTCGAGGTTGCGGCGCTCGGCGTTGCCGCCCAAGTCATAAACTTCGCCGCCGGCACTCTTGCGCAGGATGGCGTCCACCCCAGAGCAGTGATCCTGCACATGGATCCAGTCGCGGATGTTGCTGCCGTCGCCGTAGACCGGCACATTTTTGCCGTGTAACAAATTGAGGAGCACGAGCGGGATCAGTTTTTCAGGGAACTGAAAGGGGCCGTAGTTGTTGGAGCAGTGGCTGATGGTGGCGTCGAGGCCATAAGTCTTGTGATAGGCGCGCACGACGTGATCCGAAGCCGCTTTGCTCGCCGCATACGGAGAGTTGGGAGCGAAAGGGGTAGTTTCACAAAAGGGCGCGTCGTCCAGACCAAGCGAACCATAAACTTCGTCCGTGGAAACATGGTGAAAGCGGTGCGGCACATCGGCGGAATCCAACCACACGGAGCGCGCCGCTTCCAAGAGTTCAAAAGTGCCACGCACATTAGCGTCCATGAATTCGCCGGGGCCGTGGATGGAGCGATCTACATGCGACTCGGCGGCAAAGTGGACGATGCCGTCCAAGTTTTCTTCGCGCAGTAGGGTCTCGACGGCCTCGCGGTTGCGAACGTCGCCGTGCACGAAGCGGTAATTGGATTGCCCCTCAAAGTCGGCCAAGTTGTGGCGGTTACCCGCATAAGTGAGGGCGTCCAAGACTACCAAGCGCTCGGTGTCCTCTTGCGCCATGCGCAAGTGCACGTAGTTGGCGCCGATGAAGCCGGCGCCGCCGGTGACCAGGATGCGAGTGGGGTTCATGCGGTCGCGAGTTCCTGGATATTACGGCGGAGGCCCTCTTGCCAGTCGCGGGGCTGCAGGCCGAGGGCAGTTGCGGTCGAGGTCGTGTCCAACACGCTGTATTCCGGGCGGGCGGCAGGGGTCGGCCAGTCGATAGTGGCAATGGCCTCGATGGGAGCGACCGTTTCCAAGAGATCGGCGCCTTGACCCTCGGTGGCAATGGCTTGCGCGAAGGCGTGCCAAGTGGTCGCACCAGCATCGCACCAATGGTGGATGCCGTGAAAATTGGGCGTGGCCAGGGCCGCCCACACCGTCTCGGCCAAGCTACCAGCCCAAGTTGGGGAGCCGGTCTGATCGGCGACAACGCGTACCGGGTCGGCGCCGGCCAAAAGGCGCAACATAGTGCGCACAAAGTTGGCGCCGTGCGCCGAGTGCAGCCAGCTCGTGCGCAGAATCAGAGCCTCGGGCAGGATGTCCAAAACTTGGCGCTCGCCCTGCAACTTGCCGCGGCCATAGGCACTGGCGGGGCAAGGTGCGTCTTCGGGTCGCCAAGGGGAATCGCGAGGACCGGAAAACACGAAATCGGTGGAGATGTGAATGAGGCGGGCGCCGCTTGCTGCGGCGGCACGGGCCAAGTTGGCCGCACCGTCCGCGTTCACCGCCGTGGCGCGGGCCTCCTCTTCTTCGGCCTGATCCACCGCGGTCCAAGCGGCGGCGTTCACAAGGGCGTCGGGTTGAAAGGCGCGCATTTGATCGGCGATGGCCTCGGGATCCAAGATGTCCAACTCGGGCAAGTCCACGCCCAAAAGTTGCACGCCTTGGGGGATTCGCGCCCGGACCTCGTGTCCTAATTGCCCCAAGCAACCCGTCAGCAGAATTTTCAAGGATAGACCTCGGCGTCGGCCAAGAAGGGCGCGTCGGCGTCCGCCGGCGAGAGGATGGGCGCGGCGCCGGCCGGCAGATCCCAATCCACAGCCAAATCGGGATCGTCCCAGCGGATCGCGCGGGAATCGGCGCCGTCATAGACCTCGGTGCACTGGTAAATGACTTCGGCGGGGCCCTCGGTAATGCGGAATCCGTGGCCAAAGCCAGGCGGGATCCAAACCATGCGACGGTTTTCGGCGGAGAGTTGCAGCGCGACCCATTTACGGAAGTGCGGCGAAGATCGGCGCAGATCCACGGCCACATCTACGACCGCGCCACGAATCACGCGCAGCAATTTTCCTTGCGGCCTCTTCAGTTGGTAATGAATGCCGCGCAGGACGCCCTCGGCCGAACCACTGTGGTTGTCTTGGACAAAGCGCGAGGGGATTTCCAGTTGACCCCAGGTCTGCTCGTTGCGCGTCTCCATGAAAAAGCCGCGCTCGTCGCCGTGGACAACCGGATCCAGCAGGAAAACCCCAGGCAGCTCCGTGGTGGTGACCTTCAATGGCCCCGGCCCTCGTCCTCGAGGAGCCCGAGGAGGTAGCGGCCATAACCACTAGAGCGCAGCGGCTCGGCAAGGGCCTTGAGTTGCTCATCGGAAATCCATTTTTGCCGCCAAGCGATTTCTTCGGGGCAGGCGATCTTCAAACCTTGGCGTTCCTCGATGACGCGCACAAATTGGCCGGCGTCCAAGAGGCTAGCATGGGTGCCGGTATCCAGCCAGGCCGTGCCACGGCCCAGCATTTCGACGCGGAGCGAACCTTCTTCCAAGTAGAGCCGGTTGAGATCGGTAATTTCCAATTCGCCGCGGGCCGATGGCTTCAGCGACTTTGCCTTTTCGACCACGGTATTGTCGTAAAAGTAGAGCCCGGTGACAGCATAGTTGGAGGCCGGCTTCTCAGGCTTTTCCTCGATGGAAGTCACCTTGCCATCGGTATCAAAACCGACCACGCCATAGCGCTCGGGATCCTGCACCGCATAGCCAAAGACGGTCGCGCCCTCTTCTTGGTCGGCGGCGCGGCGCAGGGTGTGGACTAGATCGTGGCCAAAGAAAAGGTTGTCGCCCAGGACCAAAGCTGCGCGCGAATCCTCGAGAAAATCCTCGCCGATGAGGAAGGACTGAGAGAGTCCCTTGGGCTCGGGTTGCTCGGCATACTCGATGCGAATTCCCCAGGCCGAGCCGTCGCCGAGCAACTCGCGGTAGGCCGGGAGATCCCGGGGGGTGGAAATGAGCAGGATTTCCCGGATGCCGCCATACATCAAAGTAGTCAGCGGGTAATAGACCAGCGGCTTGTCATGGATGGGCAGGAGCTGCTTGCTGACGGCCCGCGTCAAGGGATAGAGTCGCGTGCCGGAGCCCCCGGCAAGCACAATTCCGCGGAGAGAAGACATGGTGGGGGAAATGAGACCAAAAATTTTGGCCTTTGGCGAGAGAATACCACACTGCCACACCCCAGAAACTGGCCAAGATGAGTGGGTCAGATTTGACGAAAACACTTGATTTCAAAAGGATTTCCAACGGTTTTTCTGTAGCCCTCAGGGAGACCAGTGGCACGAACGTGTAAGAAGGAGGAAAGGATGGGAAATGGAGGGCGAATTCCCCGGAAACTTAGCCAATTCTAGGATGCTGGAATATGTTTCTTGAGGTAGGATCTTGTACTGGGTGTTCCCCCAACCCAATCCCCTCTAGGCTCCCCCTTGTCCCAATCTTCTTCTGCTTCTGTGTGCAGTCTTCTTCTGCTGCGCGCGCGAGGCGCACGTCCCCTACAGGGCCACGGCGATCGCCCTCGGAGGCATGAAAAAAAACAATGCTTTTCCTTACATTCTGGAGGGGTTCGGGCGGGAACCGA
>CAYXFZ010000024.1:9238-20966 GCA_964464385.1 uncultured Planctomycetales bacterium | reverse complement strand
CCCCCTTGGCCCGTTTGGTAAAATCCACTCTGCGCATTGATCCTGCGCCCGAGAGCGGTACGCACGGTCTGCCCACGGTTTCCCTAGAGGGTTACCAGATGCACTCTGTTTCCGAGGACGAGGCCGTCCGGTCCATTTTTGCCGAATCGGCGGCAAATCGGGGTGGTGTGGTCCTGACCCTGAACCTTTCTCTCTTGCGCCTCGGGCGCCTCATCCCCGAATACCGCGAATTGGCGGATCGGGCCGAGCTCCGGCTCATCGATGGCATGCCCCTTGTGTGGGCCACGCGCCTGCGCGGAACGCCGGTCCCGGGCCGCGTTGCGGGCTCTGATCTCATCTTTAGTGTCTCTGAGGCCGCCGCCAAGCAGGATGTTGGAATTTTTCTTTTGGGCGGCAACCCGGGCATTGCCGACGGGGCCTCTCGGGCCCTGCAGGCCCGATACCCAGGATTGCGCGTGGTGGGTACCGATTGCCCCTCTTTTGGCTTTGAAGAGAACCTCAAGGAGGTCGCCCGACTCGAGGGTGTTCTCGAGGAGGCCCGCCCAAAAATCGTTTTTGTGGCCGTGGGCTCGCCCCGCTCCGAATTCCTCATGGATCACCTGCGGCGCGCTTTGCCCCAAACTTGGTTTATTCCGGTGGGGATTAGCCTGAGTTATGTCGTTGGCGAGGTAAAACAGGCCCCTCATTGGATGCGCCGCACGGGCCTGGAGTGGCTCTTTCGCTTTTTGCAGGAGCCGAGGCGCTTGGGCTCGCGTTATTTCCGCGAATGCATGCCCTTGGCCATCCGCGTCCTGACTCGGGGCCTCATCCGGCTCCCCTGAGTCTTCTTTTTGGGGGGAAAGGCGTCCCTTCCGGGGGTACACTTGCCGATACGACCCCTGTGGAGATTCGCGTGATGTCTGGTCGAACGCCCGCACCCATCTTGGCTCGAATGGCACCGCCCAGGTGGATGGCGGGGACCGCGCTCGTGCTTGGACTTTCTTGTGTGACTCCACCCACGGACCTCACCGGGTTTACCCTTCCGCCTCCCTCCAACAGTGCCATGGATTTGGCTGCGGCCTTGGCGGTCTTCGAGTCGCGGGCGCCAGATTCTGGCGATTACCGACTGGGTCCCGGAGACGTCATAGATATCAAGATTGTGGGCCAATCCGACTATCGCCTCAATCCAGGAGATGTTTTGGATCTCAAGGCCTTTGGTCACACGGAATTGGATGCCCAGCACACCATGGGTCCGGATGGTCGCATTTCCATTCCCTTGGTGGGCGAACTGAAACTGCAGGGCCTGACGCGGGAGAAGGCCCGCGAACTCATCATTCGTTCCTGGCGCGAGTTTTATCCCGACCTTGTCGTGTCCCTGCGTGTGGATTCCTACAGCACGAGCTTGGATGCCAAGCACACCTTGGGTCCGGACGGACAAATCACCTTGGCTCTAGTGGGCGAGTTGAAACTGGAGGGTCTCACGCGCGGTGAGGCACGCACTCTCCTTTCCGAAGCTTGGGCCAGTTCCCATCCCGATTTGGAAGTGTCCCTTTCGGTGGATGCCTACAATTCGAACAAAGTTTCTGTGTTGGGAAGTGTGACCAACCCAGGAATGTATGGCATGACGGCGCGGCCCAAGTTGTTGCACGCCCTTTCGCTTGCCGGCGGGCCGGCTGCCGACACCGCCGGCAATCTCCCCTCGCTCTGCACCATCTTGCGCGGCGAAGATCTTCTTCTCAAGTTGGACTTGAACCAACTTTACGAGGATGCCAATCCCGCCATGAACATTCCCCTCCGGGCCGGGGATGTCGTAGTCGTGAGCCCCGGCGATCCGCGCAAAATCTACGTCTTGGGTTCCGTGACCCGCCCTGGCATCTTGACCTTCCAAGCAGGCATGAATCTCGTGGATGCCATTGCTCTTGCCGGTGGGACATCCGCCGGAGGCGATCGTACTCAGATTCAGGTCTTGCGCCCGGGTGCCGGCGAAATTGCCCGAGTCAACTTGGGGAATTATTTACGCACGGGCCAGGGCACGATGCCCGAGTTGGCCAGCGGCGACATTCTTTACGTTCCCAAGACCAATCTGGCTGAATTTGGTTATCTCATTAGCCAAATTGCGCCGGCAATCCAGGTCTTCGTGGTGCGCGGAGCCTTTAGTAGCAACAATTGATGTCGGTTTGACATGAGCCCCAGCGCCACCTCGCCTCCGACGCGCCAACTGGCGATGCTCGCTGCCTTGCGATCGCGCATGCCCTTGATCGTGGGCGTGATTGCGCTTTCTGTCGGAGCAGGTTGGTACCACGCCAAAGAGACGGCCACCACCACCTTCTCTGCCGAGGCCATGCTGCATGTCTCGCGCTCCTTCATCAAAACCTTGGAGGATGATCAGGAGCTTTCCCTCAAGGGTAAGTTTGAGTACGAGAGTTTTCGCAACAGTCAGCTCAATTTGTTGCGCCGTCCCGATTTGCACAAGGCGGCGATTGAATCGCTTGGCGACAAGAAAGGTCTTTGGGTC
Source organism: uncultured Planctomycetales bacterium (assembly GCA_964464385.1). Classification (GTDB taxonomy): domain Bacteria; phylum Planctomycetota; class UBA1135; order UBA1135; family UBA1135; genus CAYXFZ01. Next base: position 18,472 of record CAYXFZ010000024.1, on the reverse strand, counting down.
AAGGATGGCGAGCCGATTCCTGCCGCCGCCCAGCGCTTGTCCCGTGCTCTGCAGGCCGAAGCGTTGCGCCAGACTTACCTCATCGAGGTTAAACTTTCCAGTCCCAGTCCGCAAACCTCAGCCCAGGTCTTGAATGCGGTCATTGATACGTTCATCCTCTTTCATCAAAAGGATTTTTTCCACGCCGAAAAGGAACGACGGCAAGTCGTCGCTGACCACTTGGAAAAATTGGATGTGGAGTTGACGACCAAGCGTGAACGTAGCCTGAGTTTGGCCGATGAGTTGCATGTTCCCGGGTTCGGGAGCGATGCGGACCATCCCCTGCGCGAGACTTTGAAAAAAGCGCGGGAGCGGCACGAAAAGGCCAAAGTTGCCGTGAAGGACGCGGAAATTTCACTGGAATCCCTCGAACTTTACCCCGCCACGGTCCTGGGGACCGGTGGTCGTGACAATGACGAATCTGCCGGCCTAGCGATGCAAGATCCGACTTTGGACGATGTGTTGCAAGCGCTGGCCACTCGCCGCAGCCAACTGGTCCTTGAAATTGAAAATATTTCGCCGAGTCATCCCGGTTGGGAGTCCCTTAAAAAAGATTTGGCCAAAATAGATACGCGCATTCAGGAAATGCGAACCCAAGCCTTAGAGCAAATTCAGAAGGTGGAAGTTGCCAAAGCAGAGGCCAAGTTGCATGAGGCTCGCGCGGTCTTGGCCGCGGCCACGAAGGCCGTGGAGGGTCTTCAAAATAGACTTCGCGGCGAAACCAAGTTGTTTGAATTGGGTCGCCGCCTCACTGCTGAAATTGCAGCCGATGAAGTGAAGCGTGTTGCCTTGGTTGGACGCCTCGACTTTTTCGACATCGAATCCAAATCGCCGGGTTTTGTTTGGCCCGTTTCCTATGCCGTAGCCCCGAATCGAGGGGAGAGCGACTTTCTCAATCGCCTGCTGATTGTGGTCATGCTCGGAGTGGTCATTGCCTTGGGAATTCCGATTGGACTGGAATTCCTGGATCGCCGCCTGCACTCCGCCTTGGATCTCCATGCTGCCTGCGGTTTTTCTCCCTTGGGTTGGGTCGTCAGCAACAAGATTCGAGGATCTGCGCCCATCGTCGAGGATCAGTTGCGCCGAATTGCTCAAGCCCTCGACCGCGATTTTGAGGGGCCGGGTCCGCATCTTCTCTTGTTCACCGGTGTTCGCGGTAATGTTGGCAATACGACCTTGGTCGGACAGATTGCCAAGCAATTGGATGCCCTAGACCGCAAAGTGTTGTTGGTGGAGGGAGATCGTCGGACCCATTCTTCTGGCAAGAGAGGGGGACTTGCCGATCTCATCTTGGGCAATGCAACTCAGGAGACCTCGAAATCTGCAGGGGACCTGGATTGCTTGTCCTTTGGGGCCGACGCTGAGGATCTATCCCTGCATGAGCTTGCGGATCGCTTGCGTTCCCACTACGCCGATCGGGATTTCATTCTGGTGGACGGCCCCCCGATCTTGGAATCCGCAGATGCGGAACTCCTGGCCTCACGGGTGGATGGTGTGGTGCTGGTCACTTGCGCTGCCAAGACTGTGACTGGTGAGGTCAAGCGAGCCAGCGGCATCCTGAGTCGCATTCATCCACCCAGCCTGGGGGCCATTTTGGTGCAAGCTCGGGTGCAAACGGGTCGCGGTTACTTCAAAGAGTTCGTCAAGCAGGCCAAGGAGCGCGAGGACAAATTCGGTGCCGGGGCCAAGCCCCACCGCCGAACCTCCTGATTAGGTACCCAAGATGCGCGGGCCGGCCGGGATCTCTGCCGGCGGCGACTCTTCTTGCGGAGCGGTTTCCTCATCAGGCAGACTCCCTGGGCCCACCACAGCACCCAATATGACCAAGAAAACAGGGTTGATCATGTTGTTCATGAGATTGTCCACCATGACCAAGGAAATGACAAGGGCCATGGATCCGGGTAGGGCGAAGCGCGGTTCCAGCCAGCGCTGCGGCGGCGCCCGGCCGGCCACAACTAGGCAACCCACGAAGTGCATAGCCAACAAACACAACAGACCAAAAAGCCCGTTTTGGCTGAAGGTAATCAGCCACATGGAATCCGCAAGTACGCCCTTTTCATTGGTTTGCGTTTCGGTTGTTCGGAAGCGACCAAAGCCACCCCAACCCAACCAGAGCCGATCCCGGGCGTGGCCCGTCAGGGTACTTTCCGCAGCGATGCGGACACTGAGAGAGTAGGCGCGGTCGGCATTGATGGCCTCCACGCCGTCAATCAGGTTTTGGGCGTCCCATGCATCGGTCGCCCGCAAAATGCAATAGGTGGAAGGGGCCAGAGCCAGCAAGAGGTAGGGCCAGGGTCGCCGAAACAGGCGGCAGGCGAGGACTGTGCCGAAGCCCGCGATCAAAAGAATGACGGCGCCGAAGGATTGACAGGCGATCGTGGTCAGGGTGAGGCCACCCGCCCACAACCAAAAGGGGACGCGCAGAAAGCGGCCCATTTTTTCGCGAAACATGGCCCAGACCACGACCGTGCACATGCCCATCCACATCGCCACCATTAGGCCGTGTTGCATGAAGACCATGGGCCGCCAATATCCTGTACCCCGCGCGGTTTGAGTGAAGTTGTGTTGATCAAAGCCATAGACTAAGCGATGCAACTGCGGGCTCATTCGGATTTCGAATCCTGCAAGCGGTACATAAATCAGAGCTCCCAAGAATACTGCCCAGGCCAAATCTTGGAGTGACTTGCGGTCGCGGAAGTAGATTCGGGCGATGAAATATGGGGCGACCCAAACGGCGATTCGCATGACGGACGTCGAGAGTCCATCCCAGGCGCCCAGGTCGTTGGAGAGCGAGGTGAACAAAGCTCCCGGCATCCAGAACAAGAAGGGGACATCAAACCAACGCGGCCGAAAGGCCAGCAGGCGATCCATGTCGAATGCCGCAATCCAGGCCAAAATCATGAAGCTGGCCGCCGAGCGGGGATTGATATGGATGACCCCGAGGACTTCGAAGGGTTGGCGAGGCAGAAACATGATGGAAAGCATGTAGATCCAAATCACGGCTTGATGCCGAGGCAAAACGCGGAAAAAAATCAGAACGAGAAGGGGAAGTCCCGCATAAGCCAGAGGAACAAGTGCGCTCATGGTGTGCCTCCACGGACCTGTTTGTATTCAACCAAGCCCGCTTGCTTGCCGCGTAGCATGCGCAAGGCTAGGCGGATTTGGCCAGCGAGTTCGGCCCATTTGCCTAGGAAGTTGAAGAAACCGCCCTCCAGGGCGAAGCACCAAGATTGGTTTCGCCGTCGAAGTCCTAGGGCTACCTTGCAGATTAGGAGGGGCCAAGCGGCCAAGGCCAGGAGACCCCAAGGACCCAGCAAGCAAGAGCCTAGCCCGGCCAAACCGCCAAAGCCGACGATCCAAAACCAGGGCCGCGCGGTTTCCCGGAAACGGAATCGCTCTGGGCTGCGGCCATGCAGGAGCCATCCTTGCAGGGCGGCTTGACCGGTGCGCCGCATGCGGATCCACCACGAACGGAAGGCGTGCAGATCCGCGTCATGTCGGGTCATGTCCACTCCCAGGCGAAGGATGCGCCTGCCCTTGGCCCGGAGGCGGAAGCACATCTCGGGTTCTTCTCCTGCCGGGATTCTGAGGTCGAAGCCTTGGATGGCACGAAAGGCCTCTACGCGCACCACAAAATCGCCGCCGCATGCCAGAGTCTCGCCGACTGGCGTGTTCCACTCGGCATTCACCAAACGATTCCAGCGACTGGCTTCGGAGTGCATTTCCAATCTTCGGCCGCAGACGAGGGCCACGTTTGGATTCTCCCGCAATGATTGGCTAGCGGCTTCCAACCAGCCAGCAATCAGCTCGCAATCTCCGTCTAGAAAAAAGACGGCCTCCAACTCGGGATGGTTGTGCACGAGAAGATCCAGACCCTCGTTGCGGGCGCGGCCGGCAGAAAAGGCCCGCGCCGGATCCAGGGCATGGACTTGCAATCCCCGAGATTGGGCCATGTCCAAACTTCCATCGGTGGAACCCGAATCCACGTAAACCGTGGGTAGGGAAGAGTCGAGAGAATCCAGACAGCGATGCAGTCGCTCCCCTTCGTTGCGGCCGATGGCGACCACGCCCAATTTCATGCCGAAGACTCGCGGATGAGGTCAAGGAGGCGGGCGGCCTCGCGAGCGCTGTTGTGGTGTTGACGCACTTCTTCCGCACCGCGTTGCCCCATGGCAGTCAGAGTGGCCGAATCCGCTTGCAGGGCCTCTCGCATGGCCTCGGCCAGGGCGGGGCCATTGCTGGTGGGAACGAGCCACCCACTCTCTCCGGGATGCACCAACTCGGGAATTCCGGCGACGAAGGTGCTGATGACGGGGCGGCCGCGGGCCAGGGCCTCCATGATCACGACTGGCAGGCCCTCGGCGGAACTGGGCAGAACAAAGACCCGGGCACGGTCAATTTCTTTCAGCACTTCGGCGGCACTGATCCAACCCGTGATCCGAACACGATCCTGCAATCCTAGGCGAGTGATTGCGGCCTCGACCGGGCTACGGAGTTCGCCATCACCGGCCAGCACCAACTCGAAGTCGAGCCCTTCCTTGGCCAGGACTCCAGCCGCCTCGATCAAGTCCAGCGGCGCCTTTTGGGGACAGAGTCGGCCGACGGAGACCATGCGTGGCACGGTGGGCAAGGGTTCTGGCATTTGATCCAGGAAGGCGGCGTCCACCCCGCAGTGAACGACATGGATGCGGTTGGCGTCCTCGGCCCGACACCAGCGGCGCAACTGCCCTCGCCCGTAATGACTGATGGCCACCGTGAACCGGGCGGCTGCCATTTTCTCGCGTAGCTTCAGGGCAAGGGGTCGATCAAATTCTTCCGGACCGTGGATGGTCATGCTGAAGGGCGGGCCTCCCAAGTATTGCAATAAGAAGGCGACCGCAGCAGGGTTGGTGCCAAAGTGGGCATGGCAATGTTGGATGGCCTTCCGTCGGCAAAGAAACAGGAGGCGGCAGGCTTCTCCCAAGTAGGCGAGATGAGCCAGCAATCCGCGATCGCCACCACAAGAAAGTCGGCAGGCCAGTCCGGCCGTGGACAAGAATCGAAGAGGGTGGCGTAGGGCCACGCCCAACAAAGAGGGGAGGAGCCCCAAGCCGCCCCCATCCAAGAGGAAGATGGTCTTCTCGGCCTCTAGGCAATCGTCCGGGTCGGGCAAACTTTCTCCTTCCAAGGTGCGCACCGAAACCCGGGTTACCTCGGCGCCCAAATCTTCCAGGCCACGAATCTCGCGACGGATGAAGCTGTGACTGGGCCGCGGGTAGCGGTTGACGAGGTGGAGGATTTTCAAGACGTGGGTTTTCTCAGCGCGACCGCCAACATGTGCTTGTCATCCGGGCAGAGCAGGCGGTGCAACCAAGGGCCCGGCCAGTCGGCCATGGCCTTGCCCGTTTGGTAAAGGATGCCGCCTCCCTCATCCCAGAGGAAGCGCGTCTCTTGGGCCGAAATCGAAAATCCAACGCCGACGGTTTTCAGGGTGGCTTCTTTCAGGGTCCATAGCGAGGCCGCCCGATGCGCCTGTTCCGATTGGGGCAGAAGCGCCAGGGCTTTCCATTCGCTTTCGTGGGCAACTCGAGTTGGGATTCCGTCTTCAACAAAGCGATGGATTCCCTCGCAGTCCACTCCACATTCCAGTTCTTTGGCCACCACGCAGGCCACCAAACCCCGGGAGTGGGTCAAATTGAAGTGCAGACCATCGGCCGGATCTTCGGGCAAGGGTTTGCCGTGCAGGCCAATCCGAAAGCGCCAATCTTCTGGCCGCACCTTGGGCCGAAACCGAGTCAAGCAATGGCGCAGGAGATCGTGTGCCGATTGGAAGGCGCGGCGATCGGCGTCAAAGCGGAAACGATCCGCTTGGGCGCGTTCTTCTGCCGAGAGAACATCCGCCAAGTTGGCGGAGCTTTGGGGAAAACGCCAGTGCACTTCCACAGCGGCCGTCCGCTTAGGCGGGGCGGGGTGGTCCGGGCCATAAACCCGGGGTTCAGGAAGCGGCGGGGCTTCCTGCATCCTTCTCCGCATTCTTTTCTACGGTAACGTGGGTTTCCCGCGCGCCTTCCAGAGTTTTGATGACGCGGCCGGGAATGCCAACGACCAGGCTGAACGGCGGAATGTCGGAGGAAACCACGGAATTTGCGCCGACGACGCTGTCATGGCCGATAGTGATGGCACCTAGGACGGCACAGCCGGCGCCCAGGATCACCCGTTCCTGAATGATCGGGAGGTTGTGGACAGGTACGCCATGATTGGATAGGCCAATGGTGACATTGTGGCGAATTTGGACATCGTCGCCGATGGAACAAGCGCCTAAAACACAACCGCCGTGGTGCCAGATGCGGACTCGGCGGCCGATCTTGACGATGTAGGGCAACTCAATGCGGGTGGTCCAATGGGTCCAGCGATAAACGCAGCGATACAACCAAGTAAAAGGAAGCCGCAACATGGGATTGCCAATTCCCATGCGCCAGTTGCCCAAGCGGTTCGCAAAAACGGCCCAGAATCCCTGCGTCAGGATGGACTCGTGGGTGACCCGATCTTCCCGGATCAGGGACCAAAATCCTCGGCCCGGCGGGTTCTGATTGCGCAGGCCCGTCATGGGGTACTCCCGTTCCCGGTCAACGGGCGGGGGGAAGGCGGGCGATTGGTCAGATTCCATGCCGATGAGTGAGCCTGGAGTGTATCCTTGTCCCGGCCCAGAATACGACCATGAATCCGACGACATCCCGGGTCCTTCTTGTCCTGACCGCCTTATCCTGCAACCTCTGGTCCATCGGATGGTGGCTGACGGATGGTCGGATCGAGAGCAAGGACAACCAGCTTCAGATCGCCGTTTTTCAAGGTTTTCTGGTCCTCGCGGCCCTCTTGGTGCCCCGGCTCCTGGTGACGCGCCCCGCCCTCCTGCGCGGATTGACGATCTTTGCCTTGCCCGTGCTCTTCCTAGGCATTTGGGGGTCAGTGCGTGCGACCGGCCTGATTCGGACCGCTACGGAAAAGCAGATTGTCAGCGATTTGGATTTCATCCAACGCAACGAAACCGTGCACTTGGGCCTCTCACCCAAATTCAAACGGGTCGCTAAGGGACTGGCTAACTTGGGTTGGAATCGGGCGCCGGCGGCTACGATCTTTGCCGATTCCATGCTCATTCGTGGGCTGGAAGAGAAGGGCCATGCCGAGTTGCTCAATGCAAACTTGGGCTTGGTGCACACAGATTGGGAATTGGAAGCCGCCGCTCAGGATCGGGACCCATTGGCGTTTGATCCCTTTGCCCCCTTTTTCGCGGATGTGGATTACTTGGATCACGCCAAGGCTTTTTTCTTGAAGGGTCGCCTCGAGGGCGAGGGGGATTTGGCCTGGAGGGCAGACGCCGGCGTTTCCTTGCTGGCCCGCATGCAGGATGGCAGTTGGCAACAGGCTGGTGCTGACCTGGAGTTGCTTTGGGAGCGCCCTGCGGACACGAAAATGACCGAGATGGATGCGTGGCAACTCACGCAGTTTTTGGTGCGGGATTTTCACACCATTGCCATGCCGAAAATTCTTTATTCGGAGGAGTTAGCTGCGGCCGTGGATGACCCGACTGACGTCGCCGAGGCGCATCGCAGTCGGCCCATGGAAGAGGTTGTCAAGATGGTATTGGAGGCCGACACTTGGCAGAAGCCCTACCCGTATTTCACTCCGCACGGGGCCGAAGTGAACGAGGCCGTGAGTGTGGTGGACTACGATGGCGACGGCTTAGATGATTTTTACTTTTGTGCCGACTTGGGACGAAACTTGATGTTTCACAACTTGGGCAACGGCAAGTTTGAAGAAGTTTCTGAGAAGGTTGGCTTAGCCATCGACGGTTTTTCGGGCGTTGCTCTGTTCGCCGACTTTGACAATGACGGCGACCCGGATCTTTTCCTGGGACGCAACCATCGTCCCAGTCGATTTTTTCGCAATGACGGCGGGTCGTTCCAAGATGCACCGGAATGGTTACCGGAATCCGAGGGCCCCAAACTGGTTGCCAATGCCTGTGCCGCGGATGTGGATGGGGATGGTTTATTGGATCTTTATTTGGGCACCTATGTTGGGCCGACGATTGCGCAAGAGCGGTTTCGTCCGGGCCGGACCCCGGATGCCTACTTTGAAGATCACTTGCCGATGGACTTGGCAAAAGAGTTCTATCGCCGGGATCAGGAATCGGAGAGCACCGTATTTGACCGCGCTGGGCCACCCAACCATTTCTGGAAGAACACGGGTCAGGGTTTTGTCAGCGTCCAGGACAGCCCTACTTTGGTCTGGCGGAATACTTACCAAGCCTCCTTTTCAGACTTTGATCAGGACGGCGACCCGGATCTCTATCTCGCCCAAGATTACGCGCCCAATAACTTTTTCCGCAATGATGAAGGCCGATTCGTAGAAATTACTAAGGAGACCGCTTCGGCGGATGTTGGCTTTGGCATGGGGATCTCCTGGGGGGACTATGACGAGGACGGTGACCAGGATCTCTACGTTTCCAATATGTTCAGCAAGGCCGGACGTCGGATCACGGCCCTTTTCTCGAGTGTGGATGCCCGCTTGCCCATGATGGCCCGCGGCAATTCCATGTTGCGCTTGGATAGTGGCAGTTACGAACGCGTGTCCAGTTTGGACGAGAGCGGTGTTCGGGTGGAGTGGGCCGGATGGTCCTGGGGCTCGATGTTCCTCGATGCGGATCAGGACGGCGCCTTGGACGTGCATTCTCTTTCCGGCTATTACACCGCCCCGAAAGTTTTGGAAAGCGATGAAGATTTGTGAAGTTCTTGGTGGCGGACGGTCGTCCGCAGACACGTTGGCAATCGCTCCTTACTTTCTCCTGGCCGAGACGCGGAAATAACTGGCTCGGGCAATGCCCAAGATTCTTTCAGTGGCCACGAACGCGATCACCTTTTCTTGAATCTTGGCGGCGGCAAATTCGAGGATCTGCATGGCCTTTCCGGTCTGGATGATCCCAGCGACGGCCGCACTTTTTCTCTCTTGGACTACGATCGTGATGGCTGGGTGGATCTGGTGTTGGCGAGTTCAAATTCCCCGAGCCTTCAGCTCTATCGAAACCGCCTGGGCGATTTCCCATCGCAGGAGGGAAGGACTGCCCCGGTGCTGGCGCTCCGTTTTGTCGGTGCTAACCACACGGCTGAACCAACCACGGGGCGGAGTCCCCGGGACGGCACGGGAGTGCGCGTGCTGGTG
>CAYXFZ010000024.1:7624-9228 GCA_964464385.1 uncultured Planctomycetales bacterium | reverse complement strand
CATGTGGGTAGCCGCAAACTGTTGCGCGAGCAACGCTCTGGTGAGGGCCGTTCGGCCGTCAACTCCACCACCCTGTTGGTTGGGATCGGCACGGCTAAATTTGCCGATCGCGTGGAGGTCTTTTGGCCATCCGGCGTGCAGCAAGTTCTGGAGGGTCCGATTGCCACCGGTACCCAATTGACATTCTTGGAAGATCCGGACTCGGTCGCCGGCGGTCGTGTGCAACGAACGGATTACTTTTTACCCAGCCGTCCAGCTGTGGCCCTTCCGGCCTCGACCAAGCCGGGCCGTTTGGCATCCATGCCCCAGGGCGGGGATGCCGATCTGCGGGTCTATGTGGCCATGACCACCCATTGCCCCGCTTGCAAACGTGCCCAACCGGAACTCGCCCGTATCCAAAAATTGGATGGCGAGCGGATTTCCATGATGGGGATCTCGGTGGATCCCCAGGAAGATGCGGCGGCCTTGGCCAAGTACGCCGCCAAGTACAAACCTGCCTATACCGTGGTGACGGATCTTGAGTCCGAGCAGCGCGCCTTGTTCCGCGAAGTGTTGCTCGAGAAGCTGGATCAGGAGGGCACACCCTCTACCATCATCACCGACCGTGAGGGTCGCATCCTTTGGTCTTCCTTTGGCGTTCCTTCGGTCTCCAAGGTGCGCCTTTTGTTGGACTCATTGCCCAGCAAGTAGGCGATACCAAAAGGTTTTCACGGGTCCTTGAATGGAGAGGGAAAGGACCCCTTTTCGGGCCGACTCAAGCGGTGGACCTTGTTTCCCCGCTGGATCCAAGGGGTAGACCTTGAGGGATTTCACCGTTGTGGTGAGGGAGACCTCCGCCGCAAAATCCGCTGCCAAGTAGGGCATGCGTTCCCCGGGGCCGGTGTGGATGTCGCCGAGGATGCAGAGCAAAATGTCCTTGGATTTTGCCAAGGGCTTTTGGTCGAGGGCCACCGCTGCAATGACCCCGAACGGGCCCTGGGACTGGATGCGCAAGTCGCTCAGGACAATGGCCTCACCGCCAAGTCCGCCGCAAGCTGCTTGGCACTGGGGGGTGTTCACGGTGAAGAGTCCGCGTTGCCAGTTGCGACGCAATTCGCCAGTGTCGGACACGATTTCGGGCAGCTTGGATTCCGCCAAGAGATCCAGGTCGGGGTCGCTTACCCGGCGAGCCTCGGGTACGGGGATGGGGTCGGGCAACCAGGGCAGGGCGGCATGCGGGGGAAGTTCGATGCGCAGAGCATGCTGCTCAGGAGCAGTACGCAAGAGGACGGAATCATCGGCGCGAATGCGGCGCCTGAAAAAAGACTCCTCGGGGGCGAAGACCAGAGTTTTTCTTGCCGGGGACACGTGGCCGAGCCGGAAGAGGAGGGCGGCCGCGGGCATCGTTGCCATTAAGGCGGGGTCGTTGGACGAGGACCAAACGTTGGCCTTGTGCGGCTCGCGTAGCGGCACTTGTTGGTAGGCGTAGAGCATGGTCGCGTCCCAGCCTTGAAGGGCGGCGATGGCAGCCAAGTAGATCGGGGCGGCGCCCCGATCCTTTTGCGGGTATTGCACATTCCACTCCGAGAGGGTGAAGGGTTTGCCGAGCAAGGAACCCGAGGCAG
>CAYXFZ010000024.1:0-7614 GCA_964464385.1 uncultured Planctomycetales bacterium | reverse complement strand
GTGAATGAAGTTGGGTGCGAGGTGGGGATCACGGTGCAGAAATCCCTCCTTGCCATAACTGTGCGCATCCACAACATCGCCCATGGCCAGCGAGGGCAAGCTGGCCAGTCCCATGCCCGCCCACCAACTCGTGAGGGTGGTCATGCCCTTCCACCCTGCTTCACGCAGGGCAATGCGGCGGTCGTCGAAAAAGTTTTTTTCCACATCGGCCAGCAACAACTTGGGAAGTCCCGGTAGCCAAGGCTTCAATAAGGATTGGATTTCCACATCGTTCTTTTTGGCAAAGGCCTGCGCCGCGGCGCGAAATCGTTGGCCATGATTGGGGAAGCCATCATTGACGAACATGGATCCATAGTGCTGGGTGAGATCGTTTTCATTGGTGATCAACAAAGCGACAATGGCCGGGTCGTCGGCCAGCCGCAATTTGGTGTAGGGGTTTTTGTGGGCCAAGAGGGCTTTTGACCAAGCATCCATCTGGGACTGAAGATCTGGATTGAAATAAGTGAAACCGCGGCCATCGCTACGCTTGCCGCTGGTGATTTCTTGCAGGTCACGGATGTTGTCGCCCTTTTGGAAGGGGCGACCAACGTGCAGATCCAACCAGACATAAACCCCTTCTTCGCGGAGACAATGGATCCACCAGTCCAGGGTTTCGAGGGCGCGGGGATTCAGGCGGCCGGAGTCCTTTCCATTGGCAACCAAAGTTTCCGGTACCCAGGATGCCGAATCCAAGTGAAACAAGCGCACTAGGTTCCAACCGAGGGCAGCAATGCGCCTGGCTTGCAAGCGGATGGTGTCCGGCTCGGCCCGAAAGACCGCGTTGGCAACCACGTTGGTGCCCCAAAAACGGGCGGGTTCGCCGTCCGCAAAGATGAGTTCTTCGCCGCGGGCCATGACTGGGCCATGCCTGCCGGCGGGACGGTGCCCATCATTCAGAAACCTCAGATCAATTGGCCAAGCATCCCAGGCTAGGGGCGCAGAGGTAATCCTGCCCGAAGAAGAGGGGGGAGGGTTCTCCTCGGTAGGGGTGGTCCCCGGTCCAACGGGAAAACTGAGATGAAGTTGCAGGGCTTCTAGGGGTTGTTGCCAGCTCAGGCTCCCTTGTCGTCCATTGGGGGCCATGCGGGTGCTGGCCGGGGGTGGGGTCGCTTTTGCTTCCAACGAGGTGCCATTGGCCAAAGTCCAGGTCCAACCCTGCGGCGTGACGCGAGCGGGCGGGAGGCCCGGAGCGAAGCGAAATTGCACGCTCGGGGAAGTGCCGACGGCAGGTTTGGGCCCGGTCAAGAGGACTCCGGAAGCTTGCCGTTGCAAGCGGGGTTTCCAGCCTTCCGGCAAAATGCGGCAGAGGCGCTGACTTCCTTGGCGCAGTTCGAATGCGGCCCCAACTTGCTTGATTTCGACAGCTTGTGCCGACCATGCCGTCAGAAGGAGAGCCGCAAGCATCATGCTCTTGGGGTGGGCCAGTTCTCCCACCAATCCCGCAGCGGAGATCCATCCAAGACCTTTTCCAGGAGGGCGGCTTGATCGGCATCGAAAGATTTTTGCCAACGACGGGCAATGCCGACCGATTCTTGGCCTTGCGCTCGAATGCTGGCCTCAGCTTGGGCCTCCCAGGGAATGTTCAGGAGTTCAAACAATCCCTGCATGGTGGCGACCGGATTTTCGGCCAAGGCTTCGTAGCGCACAAGGTGGTAGCCGGGCCGATGCTCCGCTGCGGCGTGCATGCGCTCGGTGCAGTGGCGCCAATACCACAACTCGGTCTCTGCCAAGTTTTCGAGATTGGCTGTTGCCAAAAGTTTGGCCCAGGATGGGGTGGCCTCGGCCACGCGTTTCAGTCGGGATTGGTTATTGCGATGAACTTGGTCGGGCAAGTTTTTGGCGAGCCACCTCCCTTTCCAAGAGCGGAGGAAGCCGGCCGGGTGGCGGACGATGTGCAGGACGGGAAGATCGGGAAGGCCGGCGAGGCCCTCGGCCAGTGCTGGGGCGGCATTGATCTTCAATATGTGTTGGCATTGGGCCAATCGGTCGGGCCGCACCCAAGGCGAGCGGAGGCGGAACTCCTTGCGGATTTCCCAGCCCAGGCGGCGGTCCACGACCCGTTGTCCGCGAATGGCCGTTTTCAGGAGCCAGACCGATCCAGGAATGCCATACCAATCCTTGTGCCGGGGTGGCGTCGGATCCAGCCAACTGGAGCGGCTGGCGGCGGCCCGGGCGCAGGCCTGAAAAGAAGGGACCAGATCCGGGCCCGGGGTGGGGGTGTCCTTGGCCTCAAATAGGGGCCAGCATGCACTGCCGGGGATGCGGTCAGGCTCGTTGCGCCCATGGGTGAAGGGTGAGGCATCGAACAAACGCAGCAGGAAGTTGGTGCCCGAGCGCCCCATGCCCAAAATCAACGCGGTGCGCGGATCCTGGCCCTTCGTCCCTTCCTGGTGCGGAGAATCCACCATGCGCTTCTATCCTAGCGATCCTCCGGGCGCCTTTTGGCCCCTCGATCCTCCTCGCGAACCCCTCTTGCTTTTTGCTCTTGGTGTCGTCCTGGCTCTTCCGGCCTGCATCGTGCTGGTCGAAGTGCTGGCCTCCCTTTTGCCTGCACGGAAGGATCCTGCCGCGGGTCGCCCGCCAAGAATTGCGGTGCTGATTCCCGCCCATGATGAAGAGGCCGGGCTCCCGGGCGTTTTGCAGGATCTCCTGCCCCATTTGGAAGAGGACGATCGGGTGCTGGTTGTGGCCGACAATTGCAGCGACCGAACGGCCGCCGTGGCCCGGGTCGCCGGGGTGGAAGTCTTAGAGCGGCAACACGACGAAGATCTTGGCAAGCCCTTCGCCGTGCGCGCCGGCCTGAAACTCTTGGCCGAGGATCCGCCGGATGTGGTCGTCTTCTTTGATGCCGATTGCCGCTTTCACGAGGGAGGCCCGCGTCGCTTGGCCGAAATTGCCGCCGTCACGGGTCGTCCTGTGCAAGCTCGATTTTTGATGGATCCGCCACCGAATGCAGCTTTGGGCCCGCGCCTGCGTGCCTTTGGCATTGCCCTCAAGAATCTGACGCGTCCTCGGGGCCTGCACCGTTTGGGGATTCCGGTGAGTTTGACCGGTTCCGGTATTGCGCTGGTTTGGTCTCGTGTGGAACACTTGCCCCGCACCGGCGGCTCCGATATTGCCGAAGACTTGGTGTGGGGTTGGGCGCTGGCCTGCGCCGGCCATCCTCCGCGGCAAGCATCTTCCGTCCTGGTGCGAAGCGGTTTGCCCGGCGAAAAATCCGCATCGTCTGTACAAGTGACCCGGTGGGAGCACGGCTATCTCCGTGCGGCGCGTCAGTGGTTCCCGCGCCTTCTTTGGGCTGCCGTGGTGCAACGTCGGCCCTCCGTGTTGGCGCTTGCCTTGGACTGCGCCGTGCCCCCGCTTGGCCTCGTAATTTGTCTTCTGCTGGCCCACTGCGGGGTTGGCTTTCTTTTGCAGGCCCCAACTCCGGTCGCCCTTGGCCCCTGCCTTCTGGGTTCGGCTACTTTGGCCCTCGCAGCCTTCCTCACCTGGATCCGAGATGGCCGTCCCTTCGTGAGTTTTCTCCAACTAGCCCTGGTCCCCATCTTCCTCCTCCAAAAAATGGGTTTCTACCTGCGCTCGGTCTTTCGCCGGGAGACCACCTGGAAGCGCACCCCTCGCGGCGACGGCTAAACTGTTTTTCCTTTGGCACACACTCCCCAATCCCCGACTTTCCCCATGACTTCCGAGCAAGCAAGCAAGATGCAGAACCAGGATGGCTTTATCGCGGCCCTTGACCAGAGCGGCGGCAGCACACCCAAGGCCCTCAAGCTCTACGGGGTTGAGGAGGACGCCTACTCCAACGACGAGGAGATGTTTGCGGCCGTGCATGCGATGCGCACCCGGATCATCACTAGTCCCAGCTTTGGTGGGAATCGCATCCTTGGCGCCATTCTGTTTGAAGTGACCATGGACAGCCAAATCGAGGGCAAGCCCACGGCGCAGTACCTTTGGCAGGACAAGCAGGTCGTTCCGATCCTTAAAGTGGACAAGGGCTTGGCGCCTGAAAACGATGGCGTACAAATCATGAACCCTATGCCCGAACTCGACGATTTGCTGGCGCGGGCGAACGCCAATGGCATTTTCGCCACCAAGATGCGTTCCGTCATCCAGCGCGCAAGTGCAAGCGGAGTGCAAAGTGTTGTGGATCAGCAGTTCGAGATCGGCCGCCAGATCATGGCGGCGGGGCTCGTCCCCATCATTGAGCCCGAGGTGGACATTCACAGCCCCGAAAAGGCGGCGGCCGAGGCCCTGCTCCGCGCCAATCTCCTGGACCGACTCACTTCCTTGTCGGATGACCAGAAAGTCATGCTGAAGTTGACCCTCCCCGAGAAGGACAATTTCTACGCCGATTGCGTGGCCCACCCCAATGTCCTTCGAGTCGTTGCCCTGTCGGGCGGCTACTCGCGCGAAGAGGCCAACGGCCGCCTGTCGCGTAATCATGGCATGGTGGCCTCCTTCTCCCGTGCTCTGAGCGAGGGCCTGTCGGTTCAACAGTCCGCCGAAGAGTTCGACGCCATGCTCGACTCTTCGATCGCCAGCATCTGCGAAGCTTCAAAGACCTGAATCTCTCCCCGTCCCTTTATTCTGGTTGAGTGAAAACGAGGTACTGGGAAGAGCGCTGGCAAGAGGGGCAAATTGGGTTTCACGGCCTCGAGGTGAACCCCAATTTGGAGGAGCATTGGGGTGCGCTTGGCTTGGCCCAGGATGCCACCGTGTTCGTACCTCTCTGCGGCAAAAGTTTGGATCTGCATTGGTTGCGGCAGCAGGGGCATTCGGTCGTTGGCAATGAAGTCAGCTCATTGGCGGTGGAGGCCTTCTTTGCCGAGGCCGAGACCGCAGCGATGGCAGGCGACGGGATTCGGTTGATTTGCCGCGATTTCTTCGCCTTGTCGTCGGACGATTTGCAAGGAGCGACCTGTTGGTACGACCGGGCTGCTTGGATTGCCTTGCCCCAAGAGATGCAACCCGCTTATGTGGAACAATTGGCCGCGCTCATGCCGCCTGGTGCTGTGGGCCTGTTCGTTGCCCTGGAATATCCCCAAGAGGAAATGGACGGGCCGCCCTTTTCCGTCGAAGAAGTGGCCGTCCGCGGTCTTTGCGCCGGACGCTTCGATTGCCAAGTGTTGGCCCGTTACGATCGCAGCGAAGAAGAAAAATTCCAATCGCGCGGCATCCAGCGCGCCGACGAAGTTATCTGGCGCCTTGTCCGCCAGCCCGGCCCAGCCCACTGCGGCTCGTGACGGTTGTGCCGCCGCGAAGGGCCTGAATGCGTTCTACACAGCGCGGTGCACCGCGGAAGTTCATGGCGAATGCTTTGCCATAACCGGCGGAATCCACCATGCCGGACCAAGCACCCAAGAGGGCGGACCGCAGGGTAGGGCTGTTGTCGAACTGGGTGGCATAGGACAACCCATAAACGATCAGGCCGGACATGGGTGGGCGGCCTGGGCCCGATTGGCCTGGATTGTGGCGGAAGGAATTTGACGCTGCGTCGTAGTAATTGCCCACCCAAAAGTGGGCGAGGTTGAGCAAGGTCTGGAGAGCGAGAGGGTCGCCGGTGGCGGCGTGCCAATCCGCCAGGCCTTCCATGGAAATGCCGGCGTGAATGGTGGACTTGAATTGTTGCGGTTGCACTCGAGAAAGCGCAATCACACAGCGACCACCCGCTTGGGTCAGGGCCTGATCCATGGCCTCCAGACCTGGGGCTCCCTTAGAGAGCAGTTTCAAACTGGCGAGGTTGAGGAGAGGCCAGCCCACGGTGCGAGTAAACAAGAGACGCTTGCCGCGATCAAAATCTGCTTGCAGATTGGCAAGAGCATTCGGGACAAGGTGGTCCACATGATGCTTGGCAAAGCGCAGGGCTGTGTTGCGAAAACGGGGTTCGCCGGTGGTGAAGTAGGCCAGGATCATGCCCTGAGCAAGACCATGCCCACCGGAATGGCGCAGCGAGGGAATGGGATGAGGATCTACGTGGAAGGAAGGGAAGTTGTCCCAATCCCCACCATGATCGGCAAAGAAAGTGGCGAATTGGGCATCCACATCACTCATACCCAGAGTGGAAATGCGGTCGTCTGCAGCAATGCCGCGGGCGAAGGCTTCCATGTCCAAAAAACCCGACGAGGTGGCATTGGCCTCGGCCTGCAGGACTTCGTTGAAGGCCAAAATACTCAGGGCCCGGGCTCGCATTTCCGAAATCGGGGTTCCGCGCTTGCTCTCTTCGTCGAGCCATCGTCGTAAATCAATGGCGAATTCTGGTTCGTATTGGAAGGCGACCCAATTGAGAAGTTGAGTCGTGTCCGAGCGAATGGAATTGCCGGGCATTTCCATTTCCAGGCCGGGTTCAATTTCCTGGGCGATGAAGGCCTCGACCATGTGGCGCGTGGCCCGGTGTTGGAAGGCACCCCCCCAAGGGGCCACATCCACATCCGTGTAGTGCCAGGCCCCTTCCAGCCCGAGTTTGCGGGTATCCGGGTTCCCGGTTCGGAGGGCTTGGGCCAGGAGGACCATGGGTGGGTCGTATTCCCCCTGCATGGCGCCCCAATAACTGACGGAGTTGTGGGTCGCGGTGTAGTCCCCGAAGTGGCGGAATCCCAGTTCATATTCCGGATACTTGTCTCGCCGATTCAACACCTGCTTGACGGACCCCTCGATGCCTGCCTCGACGGCAAGGTCTGGCGTCGTGCCATCGGTGGCGACGGCGTGGGGGCGGAGGGGGCCATAGGCGGGGGCACTGGCGGCGTATGCTGGCTCGGGACCTCCGGGGGTAAAGCCAATGCTGGCCACGAGACCCTTGAGCGGGGAACCGGACGCCGTGTTGGCCAGGAGCCAGGTTTCGCGGGTGCGTCCAAAGCCTTCGATCAAAACTTCGGCGCGACCGGTGGGACCCGGATCAACACCGAGGCCCAAGTGCAGCCCTTCGTCATCCAGAGAGACGGAGTTGGGAAATAGAAATGCGAAATCTTCCAGAGCAACGGCGCCTTGACTCAACCCGAACAAGCCCAAAATTTTGCCGGCGGAAGATGAGGTGCCGTCGGTCCAAAGATCATGCTGGGCTTGGGTGAGTTGCAGTGGAGCAGTGGGAAGAAGATCGTCGCCGCCGGATCGGGCCACACGCAATAAGGTTTCTTGTGTGGGCAGCGTCAGTTCCCAATTGCGGAGTTTGTGGACTCCGAAATGTATGTCGAGGGATTGACTGATGCGGACCGCAGGATGGCCGCGCCAAAGGCTGATGCGCGTGCTCAGGCTGGCGATTCGCAATCCTGTGGCATCCACGAAGTCCATGTCTCGCCGAATCCGGACTGCAACTTTGGACTGATGCTCCAGGCGTGCGGAAGAGAGGCTGGAGGTTGCCAGCGGGTGCGTTTCCGAATCCGTTGCAAGGGATGAGGAGACGGGGCCGATCATCGCGCCACCGAGGGTGAACAGGCTGTCCTGGGGAGTCGGGTCCAGTTGAAACCAATCGTTGCCAATGCTGGTCACCGATCCATCGGCGGCCGTTTGGACGCTTAGCGAGCCGGTGGTGAGGGGCGGTGTGCCGCCATCTTTCAGAACACCTTGCAAGCGCTCATCCGT
>CAYXFZ010000023.1:23032-28348 GCA_964464385.1 uncultured Planctomycetales bacterium | reverse complement strand
CCAAGCTTGCCAAAGGGGACTGCCAAGAGAGCCGCAGCAGGAATTGCCCAGCGAGTGCGGCGGTCCAGCGGGTGATCCGTGGACTGGAGTACTCCCCGCCAAAATTTGAAACAAAAATGGAGCCAAGAACCCAAAGTAGCAATGAAGAGAGTGAAATAGCCAAACATATAGGCGGAAATATGGGTCGAGAACCACGCCGATTGCAAGGCCGGTGGAAGCGCCCTCCCACTGGGATCCAGGTTCAAGACGACTCCCAAGGTGGCCCATGCTCCCACCAGAATCAAGGCCACGAAGAGGTCACCAAAACCCCGCGCTAGGCCCCGGGCGCCATGCAGGCCCAGCACAAAATAAAGAACCAAGGTCGAGAGAAAACAGGCGGTCGTGCCCAATGGAATGACCTCGTACATGGACTGCGCGGGCCAGTGTTGGACCTCGACATAGCGCACGGCCATGGCCAACCCGTTCAGGGCCAAGGACAAGGAGCAGGCGGCCAGCATGAGACCAGAGAGGGCGCGCAAAACCGGACGCGGCGTGGAACCATCCGGATCGGAAAGGATGAATCGCACCAAGGCAGCGACGAGGCCAAGGACGGCACCGGTCAGGGCAACCGTGGAAGTCAGTTCCAGGAGTTCTCGAAAAGTGAAGAGGCTCAGCATGCTCAAATTCCCCGATGGCGGCGGGTAATCAAGGGGGTTACGAAGAAAACGACCATGGTGCCGACCATCACCATCCAGAGGCCGAGGAGGACCGTTTCCAGGCCGGGATCGTACACCACCCCGATCCCTGAGTACGTTGGGTCATCCGGCCGGGCATCTCGTTGGAAGAAACGAAAGCCCTGATAGTGCAAATAATCATTCACCCGGACATCCCCTTCCGCTTGCGGAAGCCAGGTACCTTCTCCATTGGATTTGAGAATGGAGAGTCGAGATTTCCATTCTTTGGGGAGTTCCTGGCGATCCTCAAAAAAGGACAAGAGTGCAACCCGCTCCTGGCCCTCAGGGCCAACATAACGGAGATCTCGCAGGTCACCCCGGCCAGCAGCACTCAAGATCCATTCCTCTTCTTTTTGCGGCGTTACCACTCGCAGGCGTACGGCACCTGGGGAAGGGTCAAAAAATCCAACCCCTTCCTTGGCCCTTAATTTCCGCTCAACAACGGCAGCTGGAAAGGCCGAAACCAAGGCCAAAGATCGCCCCTTGGACAGAGAAAAGGGTTGTGACGCAGTCAACTCCCGAAGAGGGTCCGGAGAACCACTTTCACCCAACAGGACCCGTCCATCCGCCAGCAATGCCAAAGCGAATCGTTGGCGGCTGGGGGCTGACCAAGCATCCCAAGCAAATTCAAAAGAAAGGTCGGAAAAGCGAGACGGAGGCAAAATTTGTTCTTGCTCGGCAACCCAACGCATTTCTGGTTCTCCTTGACCAGAATCAATTCGGAGCAAGACCGCAGGATTCTCAGCAGTACTCCAGGGGGTATCGCCCGGCTCTTCGAGGTGAGAGAAGGATCCGTCCTCGCTCCGTCGCAATCGGAGGGTGGGAACCGTGCGCACAATCCGAACTTGATAATCTCGAGCCGAAGTGCGAACCGAAAACTGGTGGTCCAAAGAAGCTGGGATGGGCTCGGCCTTGGCTTGGCCAGCCCCCACCAAATGCCGCACCCATCCGGAAAATTCCTCAACGGGCGTGGAAGCCCACAACTGAGCAGCTCCCTCTTCCGGAAAGGCCTGCATCAGCAAACGCAAACCCGTTTCGGAATCCGTCAATGGGGATGCATAGTCGTGAAATAGAAACCGATCTTGCAAAACCCGGTTGTTTTCATCTAGTAGGTGGACACGAGCAATGCCGAAACCGCGCTCGTCAGGTCGAGCGGCCCGCAGCACAGGCGAAGTGTCGGCTTGATGGACCAACTCCAAAACCTCAATTTTCAAGGCACCGGAATCAAATTCCAATTCCATTCCCTCCCACAAACGATGCTTGGGAGGACGCAAATCGAATTCTGCTTGCCACCGGCCCTCGGCGTTCCTCTCGGCCCAAGAAAGTTGCAAGACATCGTGATAATCCGCACGAAAGGAATCCAAACGAATGGCAAATGGATCCTCAGTCCCATAAAAAAAGCTGGGGCTCAGATCAAATTGAGTGAATTGAGCACTGGCCTCCCCCACGTGAAGCTGGACCGCACCTCGCACTTCCGTCAAGCGCCCGAGCCAGGATCCGCTCAACAAAATCAAGACGCCCGCATGGGTGACGACAAAACCCCACTTTCGGGGCCGCAGAAGCCGACGCCAACCACCCCGGAAGGTGTTGGATAAAACCCCGAAAAAAATGCTGAAGAAAAGAACTCCAAACCAATCCGCACGATACACCCGAATCAAATCCAGAGAATCCGCAAGGCGAAAGGAGTTCCACCAAAAGTCATCCCAGTGAGTTTCCAAAAGATCGATCTCAGCATTTTCTTGGCGAACCAGAAGACCGGTGGCACTCTGGCTGGATAGGCCACGGGCAAAATCTTTCGACCAGCGCTTCCCAACTTCGTCCAGATTGCCGCGCAAGATCGCCATTTGGGCTTCGTTGGCCTCAGGATCAACCAAGCAATCGTTCGGGGTGCCGGGAAGAAAGTGGTAGCCCCAACCGTGGGAAAAATTCCAGGTGAAGTGGGCCTGGGCATGGCGGAAATCCAAATAATGCCGATAACGGCCCGTCTCGTGCACACTTCGTCCCTCTTCCAGCGCAGGAATCGGGAATGAGGGATCTTCCTGATGAATCAAGACCCCAAGCATCGAACCTAAACCCACACCGAGGATGGCGACAATGCCAACCCGAACCGAACGGAAGAAGGAGAAAACGAAGCCGGTGCGCAAAATGAGGAGAGAAAACAAACCCAGGAGGGCCAAGCCAAAGCCCAAGGCAGGGAGCCATTGAATCTTGCCGTCGGAACCCAATAAATTTTCAGCCAGAAAAACCATCAACTCGGCACCCACGGCCAGAACCAGAACTCCCCGGAGGGCCCTAGAGAAGGTCCAATCGGTCTTGGCGAACCGCCTACTCATTTCTTACGGTCACCACAATAGTTCGTCAAAGCGACCAAAGCTTCCCGGTGTTCTCCCTGAGGAAGCCCCTTCAGAGCGACCAAGGCGTCGGTCAATTGATGCCGCAGAAATTCACGAGAGGAAGCGCAAGCATCCTGATAGGCGGTGGATAGCCGGCCGGCACAAAGGTCCCGTATGGCGTTGGTCGAACCAAAACTGGCACGAAGAACCTCTCGCTCAGAAACGGAAAGAGAATCGCGCAGGCGCAAGGTGGGCAAAGTAATTTTCCTTCCTGCCCAATCGGTTCCCAATGTTTTTCCTGTGCCATCTTCCGTACCCTCCAAATCCAGAAGGTCGTCGGCAATTTGGAAGGCGCGCCCCACCAAAAGTCCGTGCCGAGCTGCAGCCTTGCAAGCCAATGAATCGCCGCCGGCATAATGAGCAGCCAATTGGCAACCGGCTTCAAAGAGGGCCGAGGTTTTGCCATCCACCATTTCCAAATAGGCTTCCTCGGTCAAATCGAAGTCCCCGGAGGCCAAGTTTTGCCGAATCTCACCACGGCAAACCCGCGCCGTGGCCTCAGCCAAAACTCGCGAACAGAGTCGATCCTCAAAATCAGTACTGCAAGCCAAAGCCCGAGCGTAAACCCAATCACCAATTAAAATGGCTTCGTTCCAGGCAAAATCCAAGTGCAAGCAAGGGCGGCCTCGTCGTGTTTTGGCCTCATCCAACACATCGTCATGCACCAAGGTGGCGCAATGCACCATCTCCAGGATTCCTGCCAAGGCGGTGTGCCATGGAGTGAGCTTGCCAAAGGAACGAGCTACCAAAAGGACTTGGGATGCCCGCAAGCGTTTTCCGGGGAAGCCCCTCAAGCGATCCAACAAGGGTTGCAAATCGGCGTGATCCGACACCAATTGCCGACCCAACCAAACGTCCACATCCAACAAATCGTCCTGGACGATCTCCAAAAAATGGGGAGAGGCAGTCGTGGGGTTCACAGGTTTTCGGGATGTGCTTTCGCCGACGTCCACTCGAACCAATCTTGGGGAGTGTCCAGGTCGCGCAAGCTCGGGCGAATTGTAGCAAAGTCCAGACCGGCCTCTTGTGGACTCCAAGCCTGAAAATCCAGCTGAGAAATCATGTCAAGGACGGATCGTTTGCCAGCATGAACAGCAGCGACCACCCTAGGGGCCAGTGAAGTTGGCCAAGCGGAGAGTAGAGGTTCCGTTTGTTGGTCGAAGACCAAGACCGCGCCCCGGTCCGGGTCCATCGCTTCGGCAACATCCTGGAGACCAGCAAGGAGTAAGGGGGAAAGATCCGGATGATCCCCGGGAACCAAGAGCAAACGTGCTTGGCGGGCGACTTGCAGGCCGGCTGCCAATCCTGTCAAGGCCCCCCCATCTTGAACCTGTTCCCGAACCCGTTTCAACCGTTGCCAAGAACGCCCGGCAATCCAACATTCCCCGCAAGTCGCCTGTAAGGCGGAGGCCGGCCCAGCTAAAACAGAACGTCCATCCTTTTCCAGCAGGAGTTTGTCCCGACCCATGCGTACCGAGCGCCCACCCGCGAGAAGCAGGCCCGACCAATCCGGGCGAACCCGAACGGTCAATCGTCTTCGCCGGTGTCCTTCGGCGGCAAGGATTCTTCATCCTCGCCTTTCTTCAAGCCACGGCGGAATTCGTGAATCCCAGAGCCCATGGACCGCATCAGGCCAGGTAACTTTGCGCCACCAAAAAGCAAGAGGGCAACCAGGGCAATGGGCCACATTTCCCCAGGGCCAATGGCACAGGAAGTCAGAGTGGCCGCCAAAAGAGCAGCAAGGAGAGTTCGCGGCAGTGAGGAGTGTCCCACGGGTTCCATTATGCCGTGTTCGCCGAGGTACCTGCCAATCCCTTTTCCCGGCGCAGGCTGGCCAAGGAAGTTCCCAGGGCGGAGGGATGTGGGGCAATGCGGACTCCAGCCTCTTCTAAAGCCTGGATTTTGGCCTGAGCCGTGCCTGAGCCACCAGAAATGATGGCTCCAGCGTGTCCCATGCGTTTGCCTGGGGGGGCGGTGCGCCCAGCAATGAAGCCAATCACGGGTTTGGTGACCGAATCGGCGATAAATGCGGCTGCTTCTTCCTCCGCGGATCCTCCAATTTCGCCGATCATGACAATCGAATCAGTTTCCGGATCTTCCTGGAAGGCGGCCAAGATGTCCAAAAAAGAAGTGCCCGGCAAAGGATCCCCACCAATGCCCACGCAAGTGGATTGGCCAAGCCCCTCTTGGGTCACTTGCCAAACGGCCTC